>NZ_JBFRYA010000002.1:0-322055 GCF_040892635.1 Zhongshania guokunii
GTCGTTAACAGTGATCGTTGCGCTCGCCGTCGTATCAACTGTGTGGGTTGAAGTCGTGGTTGCGGTAAATGGATTACCTGTCGCGTCAGTGCCAGTCACAGTCGCATCGAAGCTGGTGTCGGCCGCCAAGTCTGCGCCATCAACTGCAATGCTGTAGGTGTTGCCCGCCAGCACGGTGCCGCTGTAAGGCGTGCCGTTGATGGTGAAGCTAACAGTGTCGCCAGGCGCGGCGTCGCCGCCGACCGAACCGGTGACATTGATGCTTGTTCCAGCTTCAGCAGCGTTAACAATGTCGTCAGGTGTGATGTCGTTGACCGTGATCGTTGCCGCAGCAGACGTATCAACGGTATGCGTTGAGGTCGTGGTTGCCGTGAACGGATTGCCCGCTGCATCGGTTCCCGTTACCGTGGCATCGAAACTGGTTTGTGCTGCTAGATCGCTGCCCGCAACCGCAATGCTGTAAGTGTTGCCCGCCAGCACAGTGCCGCTGTAAGGCGTTCCGTTAATCGTAAAGCTAACCGTGTCGCCAGGGGCGGCGTCGCCACCGACGGTACCTGTCACATCAATCGTGCCTCCTGCTTCGGCCGCGTTAACGATGTCATCAGGCGTAATGTCGTTGACCGTGATTGTTGCGCTCGCCATCGTATCAACGGTGTGCGTTGAAGTGGTGGTTGCCGTGAACGGATTGCCCGCTTCATCAGTGCCAGTCACTGTTGCATCGAAGCTGGTATTCGCCGCCAAGTCGGCGCCGTCAACCGCAATGCTATAGGTGTTACCTGCCAGCACAGTACCGCTGTAAGACGTACCGTTAATCGTAAAGCTAACGGTATCGCCAGGGGCGGCGTCACCGCCGACAGTACCTGTTACATCAATCGTGCTTCCAGCTTCGGCTGCGTTAACAATGTCATCAGGCGTGATGTCGTTAACGGTGATTGTTGCCGTAGCAGAGGTATCAACCGTGTGGGTTGAGGTGGTTGTCGCGGTAAACGGATTTCCCGCGGCATCGGTTCCCGCAACCGTCGCATCGAAGCTGGTGTCGGCGGCCAAGTCAGCGCCATCAACCGCAATGCTGTAAGTGTTGCCCGCCAAGACGGTGCCGCTGTAAGGCGTGCCGTTAATGGTGAAGCTAACAGTGTCGCCCACTGTTGCATCGCCACCCACTGTACCGGTGACGTTGATGCTTGTTCCGGCTTCGGCCGCGTTCACAATGTCGTCAGGCGTGATGTCGTTGACGGTGATTGTTGCACTCGCCGTCGTATCAACGGTATGCGTTGAAGTGGTGGTTGCCGTGAACGGATTACCCGCTGCGTCAGTGCCTGTCACTGTCGCAGCGAAGCTGGTATCGGCCGCCAAATCGGCGCCATCAACCGCAATGCTGTAGGTGTTGCCCGCCAGTACAGTACCGCTGTATGGCGTGCCGTTGATGGTGAAGCTCACGATATCGCCAGGGGCAGCGTCGCCACCCACAGTACCGGTGACGTTGATGCTTGTTCCGGCTTCAGCCGCGTTCACGATGTCGTCAGCAGTGATGTCGTTGACCGCGATTGTTGCACTCGCTGCCGTATCAACGGTGTGGGTTGAAGTGGTGATTGCGGTGAACGGATTACCTGCCGCGTCTGTACCCGTTACGGTGGCATCGAAGCTGGTGTCTGCCGCTAAGTCGGCGCCATCAACCGCAATGCTGTAGGTGTTGCCAGCCAGCACGGTGCCACTGTAAGGCGTGCCGTTAATGGTGAAGCTAACTGTGTCGCCAGGCGCGGCGTCGCCGCCAACTGAACCGGTGACGTTGATGGTTGTTCCCGCTTCCGCTGCGTTAACGATGTCATCTGGGGTGATCGCGTCTACGCTGATAGTTGCTGCTGCGCTCGTATCTACTGAATGCGTTGACGTTGTTGTAGCAATAAAGGAATTACCCGCGGCGTCGCTGCCCGCAACGGTGGCGTCGAAGCTAGTTTGCGCCGCAAGATCGCTACCCGCTACCGGAATGCTAAAGGTGTTGCCAGCCAACACTGTACCGCTGTACCGCGTGCCGTTGATGGTGAAGCTAACGGTGTCGCCTGGAGCCGCATCGCCGCCGACCGAACCAGTAATATTAATTGTGGTGCCCGCTTCCACCGCGTTAACCACGTCATCGGCCGTGATGCTGTCGACGGTGATCGTCGCTGCACTAGCGGTATCTACGGTGTGGGTTGATGTGGCCGTTGCAGTGAAAGGGTTGCCCGCACCGTCCGTGCCCGTAACAGTGACGTCGAAGGACGTATCAGCAGCAAGATCGGCGCCCGCGACCGCAATACTGTATGTGTTTCCAGCGAGCACGATGCCACTATAAGGTGTGCCATTAACCGTAAAGCTAACGGTGTCGCCCGCGCTAGCATCGCCGCCAACCGTACCTGTAACATTAATGTTCGCGCCGGCTTCAGCCGCGTTAACCACGTCATCAGAGGTGATGTTATCGACCGTGACGGTCGCCGCTGCAGAGGTATCAACCGTGTGGCTTGAGGAGGTCGTAGCCGTGAACGGATTACCCGCTGCGTCGGTGCCAGTAACGCTTACATCGAAACTGGTGTCGGCCGCTAAGTCTGAACCGGCGACTGCAATACTGTAGGTGTTGCCCGCCAGCACGGTGCCGCTGTAAGGCGTACCGTTGATGGTGAAGCTAACGGTATCACCCGGGGCTGCGTCGCCGCCAACGGTGCCCGTTACATCAATCGAAGTACCCGCTTCAGCGGCGTTCACTACATCGTCAGGCGTGATGTCGTTGACCGTGATCGTTGCGGTCGCTGCAGCATCAACCGTGTGGGTTGAAGTGGTGGTAGCAGTGAAGGCGTTACCCGCTGCGTCAGAGCCAGTCACAGTCGCAGCAAAGCTGGTGTCGGCCGCTAAGTCGGCGCCAGCAACTGCAATCGTAAAGGTATTGCCCGCCTGAACGGTGCCGCTGTATGGCGTGCCATTAATGGTAAAGCTAACCGTATCGCCGACCGCGGCATCACCACCAACAGTACCAGTGACATCAATGCTCCCACCGGCCTCTACTGCATTCACGACATCATCGGCAGTAATGTTATCGACGGTGATGGTCGCCGTCGCAATAGTATCAACAGTGAATGGACGGCTGTCGTTTGCAGTGAAGCTATTACCGGCGTCATCGCTACCGGTCACGACTGCAGTGGCACTACCAGCACTAAGGGCCGCCACATCTGCAGCGGGAACAGTAACGCTGAAACTGGTGTTGTCTGCATTGACGGTGGCCGCGTAATCCTTGCCACCAATACTAACAATAACACTGTCACCGCTAGCGGCATCGCCACCAACCGTGCCAGAAATAATAAGATCAGTGCCCGCTTCCGCGGCATTAATAATGTCGTCGGCCGCAATTGCTGCCAGCGCAATAGTTGCCGCCGCACTGGTATCAACGCTGTGCGTTGAGGTACTGCTTGCCGTAAACGGGTTGCCGGCATTATCGGCGCCTGTAACCGTGGCATCAAAACTGGTGTCAGCCGCTAAATCCGTGCCCGCTACCGCAATACTAAAGGTATTGCCGGCTTGGACCGTACCGCTGTAGTTAGTGCCATTGATGGTAAAACTTACCGCATCACCAGGCGCTGCATCGCCGCCCACTGAGCCAGTCACATTGATTGTGCTGCCAGCTTCCGCCGCGCTAACAACGTCGTCAGCGGTAATACTGTCGACGGCAATGGTCGCCGACGCAGTGACATCAGAAATATGCGTTGAGGTAGTCGTTGCAGTAAAAGGATTACCGGCATCATCGCTGCCAGTTACACTTGCATCAAAGCTGGTATCGGCTGCCAAATCTGCACCCGCGACGGCAATACTGTAGGTATTACCGCTTTGTACGATACCGCTGTAATCATTGCCGTTAACGGTAAAGCTAACCGTGTCACCCGGGGCCGCGTCACCGCCGACCGAACCCGTCACGTTAATTGTACCGCCCGCTTCCGCCGCGCTAACCACGTCATCGGCGGTGATACTATCGACGGTGATTGTCGCGGCCGCTGTCGCGTCAAAAATATGTGTGGAAGTGGTGCTTGCCGTAAACGGATTCCCGGCGTTATCTGTGCCCACTACCGTGGCATCGAAGCTGGTATCCGCTGCTAAATCGCTGCCAGCTACCGCAATACTGTAGGTGTTGCCGGGCTGAACGATGCCGCTGTAATCGCCGCCATTAATCGTGAAGCTAACCGTGTCGCCTGGGGCGGCGTCGCCACCGACCGAGCCTGTCACGTTGATCGTGCCACCGGCCTCTGCCGCATTAACCACGTCATCAGCAGTAATGCTATCCACGATAATGGTCGCCGCCGCAGTAGTGTCTACGGTGTAGTTTGAGGTGGTCGTTGCGGTGAAGCTATTACCCGCTGCATCAGTGCCCGTTACTGTGGCATCGAAGCTGGTATCGGCGGCCAAATCGGCGCCATTAACAGCAATGCTGTAGGTGTTGCCCGCCAAGACGATACCGCTGTATGGCGTGCCGTTAATGGTGAAGCTCACGGTATCGCCAGGCGCGGCATCGCCACCGACAGTACCGGTGACGTTGATGCTTGTTCCTGCTTCAGCAGCGTTCACTACATCGTCAGCGGTGATGTCATTAACGGTGATCGTTGCCGCAGCAGACGTATCGACGGTATGCGTTGAAGTCGTCGTTGCCGTAAACGGATTACCCGCGGCGTCAGTGCCCGTCACGGTCGCATCGAAGCTGGTATCGGCGGCCAAGTCGGCGCCATCAACGGCAATGCTGTAGGTGTTGCCCGCCAAGACAGTACCGCTGTATGGCGTGCCATTGATGGTAAAGCTTACTGTGTCGCCTGGCGCCGCGTCACCACCGACTGTACCCGTCACATTTATCGTTGCGCCGGCTTCAGCTGCATTTAAAACGTCGTCGGCAGTGATGTCATCAACAACAATTGTTGCACCGGCAACGTTATCCACCGTGTGAGTTGACGTTGTTGTCGCCGTAAACGGATTCCCGGCGTCATCGCTACCAGCAACACTTGCGTCGAACGAGGTATCGGCAGCAAGATCAGATCCAGCTACGGCAATACTAAAGGTATTACCCGCTTGCACGGCGCCACTGTAATCCGTGCCATTAATAGTAAAACTAACCGTGTCGCCAATGCCGGCGTCACCGCCAACCGAGCCCGTCACATTGATGGTGCCACCGGCTTCCGCCGCGCTAACCACGTCATCGGCAGTAATATTATCAACTGAAATCGTGGCCGTCGCAGCGGTATCAACCGTGAAGGGCCGACTGCTGGTTGCGGTAAATGGATTACCGGCATCATCGCTGCCGGTGAGGGTCGCAGTAACATTACCTGCCGTTAGCGCCGCCACATCCGTAGCAGGAACAGTAACGCTGAAAGTGATGTTGTCTGCATTGACGGTCGCCGCATAATCATTGCCACCAATGCTAACCACGACGCTGTCGCCGCTAACAGCGTCGCCGCCAACCGTACCGCTAATTGTAAGATCTGCGCCTGCCTCGACCGCGTTAATAATGTCGTCTGTGGCAATCGCATCCAGTGCAACACTTGCGGCAGAACTAATATCCACACTGTGCGTTGAGGTGGTGCTTGCGGTAAACGGATTCCCTGCATTATCGGTGCCGACAACAGTGGCATCAAAGCTGGTATCGGCCAGCAAATCACTACCTGCTACCGCGATACTATAGGTATTACCTGCTTGGACAGTGCCACTGTAATCCGTGCCATTAACAGTAAAACTAACGGTGTCGCCAACAGTGGCATCGCCACCGACCGAGCCAGTGACATGAATTGTGGCTCCGGCTTCCGCAGCGTTAACAACATCATCCGGCGTGATGCTATCGACAATAATCGTTGCGGTCGCGGTGGCATCAACCGTGTGTGTTGATGTGCTTGTGGCAGTGAAGGGATTACCCGATCCGTCGCTACCCGATACTGAGACATCGAAGCTGGTGTCGGCGGCCAGATCCGATCCCGCCACCGCGATGCTATAGGTATTGCCTGCTTGAACAATACCACTGTAGTCCGTGCCATTGACGGTGAAACTAACGCTATCACCAGGCGCCGCATCTCCACCAACGGAACCAGTGACATTGATTGTGCCGCCCGCTTCTGCCGCGCTAAGCACATCATCGGCGGTGATGCTGTCGACAGTGATTGTCGCTGCTGCCGACGCATCCGAAATATGCGTTGAGGTGGTCGTCGCCGTAAACGGATTACCCGCGTTATCTGTGCCGACAACCGTGGCATCGAAGCTAGTATCGGCCGCTAAATCTGTGCCCGCTACCGCAATGCTAAAGACACTGCCCGCTTGCACAGTTCCGCTGTAATCTGTGCCGTTAATGGAAAAGCTGACGGTATCACCAACGGTAGCATCGCCACTTACCGAGCCCGTGACATTAATTATGCCGCCTGCTTCCGCCGCATTGACTACGTCATCGGCGGTGATGCTATCGACGACAATGGCCGCCGAGCTTGTGATGTCGACGCTGTGTGTTGAGGTCGTGCTGGCAGTGAAGGGATTACCCGCGCCATCTGTGCCAGTAACAGTAGCATCGAAGCTGGTATCTGCCGCCAGATCAACACCTGACACCGCAATGCTAAAGCTATTATCCGCTAGTACCGTGCCACTGTAATCAGTGCCATTGACAGTGAAACTCACTGCGTCGCCTGGCGCGGCATCGCCGCTAACAGAACCGGTAATATTGATCGTTGCACCAGCTTCAGCAGCGTTAATGACATCATCGGCGGTGATGCTGTCCACGGATATTGTCGCCGCTGCCGTCGTGTCTACCGCGTGGCTAGAAGTAGTGATCGCAGTAAATGGATTGCCGGCGTTGTCGCTACCCGTCACGGTGACATCAAAGCTATTGTCAGCGGCTAAGTCGGCTCCCGACACCGCAATACTGTAGGTGTTCCCCGCCAGTACAGTCCCGCTGTAATTAGTGCCATTAACGGTAAAGCTAACGGTATCGCCAACAGTGGCGTCGCCGCCGACGCTACCCGTAACGTTAATTGTTGCGCCAGCTTCCGCGGCGTTAACTACATCATCGGCGGTAATGTCATCGACGCTGATACTCGCAGTACTGGCCGTATCTACTGTGTGAGTTGAAGTGGTCGTCGCAGTGAAGGAATTGCCCGCATCGTCGGTGCCAGTCACCGTAGCCTCGAGGCTCGTGTCGGCTGCTAAGTCTGCGCCGGCAACGGCAATCGTAAAGCTATTATCAGCCTGAACGGTGCCGCTGTAGGTGTTGCCATTAATCGTAACGCTAACGGTATCATCAGCTGCTGCGTCGCCAGTAACCACACCAGTAACGTCAATTGTTCCGCCAGCCTCAGCCGCATTCACTACGTCATCGGCGGTAATGCTATCGACGGCAATTGTTGCTGCCGCAGAGGTATCAACTGCGTGAGTCGATGTGGTGCTTGCGGTAAACGGATTGCCGGCGCTGTCGGTGCCCGTCACCGTCACGTCGAAAGACGTGTCGGCGGCCAAATCCGATCCTGCCACCGCAACGCTATAGGTATTACCTGCCTGAACAGTACCAGTGTAAACGGTGCCATTTACCGTAAAGCTAACTGTATCGCCAACCGCCGCATCGCCGCCGACGCTACCCGTAACGTTAATCGTTGCGCCAGATTCCGCGGCGTTAACCACGTCATCAGCAGTAATATCATCAACGGTGATGGTCGCCGCTGCAGTAGTATCAACAAGATAGGTAGAGGTTGTTGTTGCCGTAAACGGATTACCGGCATTATCCGCACCCACGACTGTGGCGTCGAAAGACGTACCTGCCGCTAAATCAGCGCCAGCAACCGCAACGCTAAAGGTATTGCCGGCTTGAACTGTACCGCTGTAGTTAGTGCCATTAATGGTAAAGCTGACCGTATCACCAACTGCTGCATCGCCACCCACCGAACCAGTAACGTTAACAGTACCGCCGGCTTCCGCCGCATTCAGTACGTCATCAGGCGTAATGCTATCGACATTAATCGTCGCTGCGGCACTAGTATCAACACTGTGAATTGAAGTCGTCGTCGCTGTAAATGGATTGCCTGCGCCGTCGGTGCCGGTCACCGTAGCATCGAAACTGGTATCCGCCGCTAAGTCTGCGCCGGCAACCGCGATGCTGAAGGTATTATCGGCTTGCACAATGCCGCTGTAGTCGTTGCCATTTATCGTCAAACTAACGGTGTCGCCAACGGCGGCGTCGCCAGCAACCGAGCCGGTCACATCGATTGTGCCGCCGGCCTCAGCAGCACTAACAACGTCATCAGCAGTGATACTATCGACCGCAATTGTCGCTGCCGCAGAGGTGTCAACTGCATGAGTCGATGTGGTACTTGCCGTAAACGGATTGCCGGCGCTGTCGGTCCCTGCCACCGTCACGTCGAAAGACGTGTCGGCGGCTAAATCCGACCCTGCCACAGCTATACTAAAGGTATTACCGGCCTGCACTGTGCCACTGTAATCAGTGCCATTGACTGTAAAATTAACGATGTCACCAATCGCCGCGTCACCACCAACCGAACCAGTCACATCGATTGCGCCACCCGCTTCAGCCGCGTTGACCACATCATCGGCGGTGATGTTATCAACGACGATGGTTGCTGAACTAGCCGTATCGATCCCGTGCGTTGAGGTCGTGCTGGCAGTGAAGGGATTACCTGCACTGTCGGTCCCCGTCACGATCGCATCGAAACTGTTGTCCGCAGCAAGATCCGCCCCGGCAACCGCAATGCTATAGGTGTTACCCGCTTGTACGGTGCCACTGTAATCAGTGCCGTTAACCGTAATGCTAACTGTGTCGCCTGCCGCAGCGTCGCCACCAACAGAACCAGTAACATTGATTGCGCCACCCGCCTCTACAGCGTTAACCACGTCATCAGCAGTAATGCTATCCACTGTAATTGTTGCTGCTGCGCTGGTATCAACGGTGTAGGTAGACGTCGTCGTTGCCGTAAACGGATTGCCGGCGTTATCCGTACCTGCAACCGTTGCGTCAAATGCCGTATCTGCTGCCAGATCCGACCCCGCTACAGCAATACTAAAGGTATTACCGGCTTGAACGGTGCCGCTGTAATTTGTGCCATTAATCGTAAAGCTAATGGTGTCGCCAACCGCCGCGTCACCGCCAACCGAACCGGTCACATCGATCGTGCCACCGGCCTCTACAGCGTTAACAACGTCATCAGCGGTAATACTGTCAACAGTAATTGTCGCTGCCGCAGCAGTATCAACGGTGTGGGTAGATGTCGTTGTTGCCGTAAACGGATTGCCCGCGTTATCCAAACCAACAACTGTTGCATCAAAAGAGGTGTCCGCAGCTAGATCAGACCCAGCCACCGTAATATTAAAGATATTGCCGGCTTGCACGGTGCCGCTGTAGGCAGTGCCATTAATAGTAAAGCTAACTGTGTCGCCAACAGCCGCGTCGCCACCAACTGATCCAGTCACACTGATGGCGCCGCCGGCTTCCGCCGCACTAATAATGTCATCAGCGGTAATGCTGTTAACAGTAATAGACGCTGCCGCAGCAGTATCAACCGTGTAGGTAGATGTCGTCGTTGCCGTAAACGGATTGCCGGCGTTATCTGTACCTACAACCGTCGCATCAAAGGCGGTTTGAGCGGCGAGATCAGACCCAGCCACCGCAATACTAAAGGTATTACCGGCTTGCACGGTGCCGCTATAATCCGTGCCATTAATGGTAAAACTAACTATGTCGCCAATGGCTGCATCGCCGCCAACCGAACCAGTTACGTTAATTGTGCCGCCAGCTTCCGCCGCGCTAACGATGTCATCGGCAGTGATGCTGTCGACAGTCACACTGACTGCCGCTGTTGTATCAACTGTATAGGTAGATATGGTCGTTGCCGTAAACGGATTGCCGGCGGTATCTGTACCGGCAACCGTCGCGTCGAACGAGGTAGCAGCTGCCAGATCAGCCCCAGCCACCGCTACGCTATAGGTATTGCCGGCTTGCACGGTGCCGCTGTAGGCAGTGCCATTAATCGTGAAACTAACCGTATCACCAACGGCGGCGTCACCGCCAACCGAACCGGTCACATTGATAGTGCCACCAGCTTCCGCCGCGCTAACAACGTCATCGGCGGTAATGCTGTCGACAGTGATAGTGCCCGCCGCAGCGGTATCAACGGTGAACGTAGATGTGGTACTGGCCGTGAAAGGGTTTCCGGCATTATCAGTGCCGATGACCGTCGCTTCAAACGAGGTGTCAGCAGCTAAATCAGATCCCGCTACCGCAACACCAAAGGTGTTGCCTGCTTGAACAATACCGCTGTAGTTAGTGCCATTGATCGTAAAGCTAACTGTGTCGCCAACAGTAGCATCGCCCCCAACAGAACCGGTTACATTAACCGTAGTGCCAGCTTCAGCTGCGTTCACAACATTGTCGGCGGTGATGCTGTCGACAATAATGTTCGCTGCCGCGGTGGTATCCACGATGTAGTTAGACGTGGTCGTTGCCGTAAACGGATTACCCGCGGCGTCGTTACCTACTACCGTGGCATCAAAGCTCGTATCCGCGGCCAAGTCTGCGCCAGCAACGACAATACCAAAAGAGTTATCTGCCTGAACAGTTGCGCTGTAGCTGTTGCCATTGATGGTGACAGTCACGGTATCGCCTTCTGCCGCATCACCACCCACGGAACCCGTAACATTGATATTCCCGCCAGCTTCCGCCGCATTCAGCACGTCATCAGAGGTAATATTATCGACGGCAATGGTAGCGGCTGCGGTGGTATCAACGGTATGCGTTGACGTGATGCTTGCCGTAAAGGGATTGCTCGCGTTATCAGAACCCGTCACCACGATATCGAAGGAAGTATCAGCAGCCAGATCAACCCCTGACACAGCAATACTGTAGGTGTTATCGGCCTGAACCGTTCCGCTGTAATCGTTGCCGTTAACGGTAAAGCTAACCGTGTCGCCGACAGCAGCATCACCACTGACTGCGCCTGTTACATTGATGCTTGCGCCAACTTCGGCGGCACTGACAATGTCATCAGCGGTAATGCTATTTACCGTAATCGTCGCTGCAGCAGAGCTATCTACGGTATGTGTGGATGCCGCGGTAGCGGTAAACGAATTACCAGCCGAATCACTGCCAGTAACGGTAAGCTCAAAACTAGTGTCTGCGGCGAGATCTGCGCCCGCAACCGGAATACTGAAGGTATTATCTGCTTGCACGACACCACTGTAATCAGTGCCATTAACAGTAAAACTGACCGTGTCGCCGACCGTTGCATCACCGCTAACAGAACCTGTTACATTTATATTTGTAGCCGCCTCGGCGGCGCTCACCACGTCATCGCTGGTAATATTGTCGACGCTAATAGACGCCGTCGTTGTGGTATCAACTGTAAATGGACGACTGCTGCTAGCAGTAAAACTATTACCTGCGTCATCTGTGCCAGACAGGGTCGCAGTCACATTGCCGCCCGTCAGTGCTGCAACATCCGCGGCAGGGATCGCAACTGCGAAGCTCGCGTTATCGGCATTAACCGTTGCGAGATAATCTTTGCCGCCGACACTTACCATAACAGTGTCACCGGCCGCCGCGTCACCACTTACCAAGCCTGTAATCACTAGATCACTTGCCGACTCCACTGCATTGACAATGTCGTCCGTCGCGATTGTATTCAGAGCAACACTTGCCGCGGCACTGGTATCAACGATATGCGTCGACGTGGTGCTAGCGGTAAAGGGATTACCCGCGCCATCACTGCCGGTAACACTGACAACAAAACTGGTATCGGCAACTAGATCCGATCCCGCTACGGCAACGCTAAAGGTATTACCCGGCTGCACGGTCGCACTGTAATCGCTACCGTTAATGGTGAAATTAACTGTGGCGCCAGCCGTGGCGTCACCGCCAACTGAGCCAGTAACAATGACATTACCACCAGCTTCTGCCGCACTCACCACATCGTCTGGCGTGATGCTGTCGACAATAATACTCGCCGCCGCGGTGGTATCCACGGTGTAGCTAGACGTGGTTGTTGCCGTAAACGGATTACCTGCGCCATCGCTGCCAGTGACCGTGACGTCGAAACTCGTATCAGCGGCCAGGTCAGAACCCGCCACAGCAACGCTAAAGACATTTCCGGCTTGAACAGTACCGCTATAAACCGTGCCATTGATGGTAAAACTCACTGTGGAGCCAACCGTGGCATCGCCACCAACCGAACCAGTCACATTAATTGTGCCGCCTGCTTCAGCCGCACTAATTACGTCATCGGCAGTGATGCTATCGACAATGACAGTGGCTGTTGCAGTGGTATCGACGGTATAGCTCGATGTTGTCGTCGCTGTAAAAAGATTGCCAGCGCTATCGCTGCCCGTCACCGTGGCATCAAAACTAGTGGCCGCCGCTAAATCTGAGCCCGCTACCGCAACACTAAAGGTGTTACCGGCTTGAACAGTTCCGGTGTAAACCGTGCCATTAATCGCGAAACTCACCGTGGCACCGACTGCCGCATCGCCGCCAACTGAACCAGTGACATTAATTGTGCCGCCAGCTTCAGCAGCGCTTAACACGTCATCAGGAGTGATGCTATCTACGGTAATACTCGCTGTTGCGGTGGTATCGACCGTGTAAGTAGATGTGGTCGTGGCCGTGAAGGGATTACCGGCGCTATCGCTGCCCGTTACCGTAGCATCAAAGCTGCTGCCCGCCGCTAAATCTGCGCCCGCCACCGCAACGCTAAAAGTATTTCCGGCTTGCACTGTGCCGGTATAAGCCCTGCCATTAATTGTAAAACTAACGGTCGCGCCTTCCGCCGCATCGCCACCCACGGAACCAGTAACGTTAATTGTGCTACCGGCTTCCGCCGCATTAATAACGTCATCGGCGGTAATGCTGTCAACAGTAATAGCGGCCGCAGCATCGGTATCAACCGTGTAAATAGACGTGCTTGTCGCCGTGTAGGGATTACCAGCACTATCGCTGCCGGCCACCGTGACATCAACGCTGGTGTCGGCCGCTAAATCAGACCCTGCCACTGCAATACTAAAGATATTGCCAGCTTGTACTGTGCCGCTATAAACCGTGCCATTGATAGTAACGCTAACCGCGGCGCCCACTGTAGCATCGCCGCCAACGGAGCCGGTGACATTAACAGTGCCGCCGGCTTCTACCGCATTGATAACGTCATCAGCAGTGATGCTATCGACCGTCACTGCGGCCGCCGCCTCAGTATCAACAGTGTAAGTAGACGTGGTCGTGGCGATGAAGGAATTGCCAATATCATCGGTGCCCACAACAGTGACATCGAAGCTCGTGTCCGCCGCCAAGTCAGACCCAGCCACTGCGACGCTAAAAACATTACCGGTTTGAACAGTGCCGGTGTAGGCGGTGCCATTAACAGTGAAACTAACCGTGTCGCCGACAGAGGCATCGCCGCCAACCGATCCCGTCACATTAACGATGCCACCGGCTTCCGCCGCACTTACAACGTCGTCGGCAGTAATGCTATCGACAGTCACTGTGGCTGTTGCGGTAGTATCAACGGTGTAGCTAGCGAGCGTTGTCGCCGTGAACGGATTACCCGCGCTATCGCTACCCGTAACCGTGGCGACGAAGTTAGTTTGGGCCGCTAGATCTGATCCAGCTACCGCAACACTGAAGGTATTATCTGTTTGAACAACGCCGGTGTAGGTGGTGCCATTAATAGTGAAACTAACGGTGTCGCCGACCTTGGCGTCACCGCCAACCAAACCAGTAACATTGATTGTGCCGCCGGCTTCCGCCGCATTAACAATGTCATCCGCGGTAACGCTATCAACAGCAATTGTCGCTGCGCTTTCTGTGTCCACGGTATGTGTTGATGTGGCGATAATCGTAAACGGGTTACCCGCTTCATCCGTACCTGTAACGGTCGTCTCAAAGCTGGCATCAGCCGCAAGATCAGAACCCGCCACCGGAATGCTGTAAGTATTATCAGCCTGAACAACACCGCTATATTCAGTGCCATTGACAGTCAAGCTTACCGTATCACCAGGGCCGGCATCTGGGCCAACGCTACCAGTGACATTAACATTCCCGCCGGCTTCAGCCGCATTAACAATGTCGTCTGCGGTGATATTATCAACTGTAATGGTGGCCGTACTAGAGGTGTCTACCGTGTGGGTAGAGATGGTGGTCGCAGTAAACGGATTGCCTGCGCTATCGGCACCTGTAACAGTCGCCTCAAAACGGGTATCAGCTACGAGGTCAGAGCCTGCCACCGGAATACTGTAGGTATTGCCAGCTTGCACAACACCACTATACGCTCGGCCATTAATGGTCATGCTAACAGTATCGCCAGGACCTGCATCAAGGCCAACACTGCCGCTCACATCTACATTGCCGCCTGCCTCAACGGCATTAACAATATCATCTGCCGTGATGTTATCGACAGAGATTGAAGCTGCGCTGCTCTTATCGACTGTAAATGGACGACTGGTATCGACCACAAGGCTATTACCAGCATCGTCAGTACTAATCAGCGTTGCAGTTACAGTACCGCCCGTGAGCTCACTTACATCCGCAGCAGGAACAGTGACGCTAAAGCTACTATCATCGGCATTAATGATAGCGTCGTAATCCTTGCCACCAATATTGATTGTGATGCTGCGGTCCTCAGCAAACTCACCAGATATAGCGCCACTAATAACAAGCGCACTGCCCAATTCGGCTGCATTAACAACGCCGTCCACAGCAACTTCGTTGAGGCTAATACTTGTTTTGGCCTGATCCGATTGCGAGCTATTACGCGAACTGCCACCCAGCCCTTGAAAATCGAGTTCGTCAGTATCGCTATCACCAGAAATAGGCGTCAATCTGGTGTCAACAATCCCCTCGCGCCCATCCCGCTGAAATTCCGAAGAGGCGCCAAGCCCGTCGCCAACACCAACATCCTGAACACCTGCTGCCGTGGGTTCTAACTCAGAGAGATCAAGCCCATCCAAAATAGCCTGTTGAAGGGCGGCAATTTGGTCCACATCCAAGTCGCCATAGCCTTCGCCATCATAGGCCAAGGTTTCATCCATCAGAATTCTGGCATCAGCTTCAACCTGTAGCTGATGCCCATCATAGAATGTCACCAATACCGTCGAATTAAGCCCCGTCATCAATAAATCGCCTTCGCGGAGACCATCTCCAACATTGACGACACGGACTATGCCTTCGGCGCTACGTACTGTTGCAGAACCGACGATCTCGGCGATAAAACCTATTTGCTTGGCAGCCATGATTAAACCTCTTTTTAGATTTACCAAGACTAGCAGCGCAAGCAACTGAACGCATTGTACCTAGGTACAATATAAGCAATCGGGCTGACCGCCCGACCATGAAGACGAAAGAGGAATAATAGGCGACCAGTCAAGTAAAACTGGGCTATTTAGTGAGGCGTAAGTGCTGGGCGATGGCTGAGCAGAATCATCAGGCCTTTGCGGTCGCTGATACCGAGCTTTTCATAAATACTCGTGAGATGCGCTTTCACAGTGCGCTCAGAGATATTGCACTCAAGTGCTATATCCTTGTTAGAGCGACCGTCGGCAACAAACTCTGCCAGCTCACGCTCACGCGGAGTCAGCTTTTCTAGCTCGGCCGCAGACTCTCGAGATTGAGTATCGCCCGCGCGAGCCAGTGCAAACACCTCGCCGAGCAAGGCGGGTGGAAACCAGCTACCACCCGCCTCCAACAAACGCAGCAACTGAGCGTAATGCTGGGGCGCCATATAGCTATTAAAATAGGCCTTAGCGCCGTTTTCACTGGCTGCCAACAAACCAGAAACCGCCGGCGCGTCATCCGCCACCGCCACTACCGCCAATTTAGCCGCGGTAAAAGCGCTCACCTCCTGCTCAGCTAATGAAGACAGGTGCAATATATACACATCGCCCAGCTCTGCGGGCGGCAGCAAATTCACCGATGAAAACTGGCGAATAGCGCCACTTTCGCCCAAAGCATTACTAATATGCCGGGCAAACGCAGAAGACCTAGAACACACATATATCGTCATTTAATTCTCTGTCATCGCTTTTTGCAGACCACGATTTATAGGTTTTAACAAATATTCAAGCACAGTTTTTTTTCCAGTGACAATATCTGCTTCGCTGGTCATACCAACCTTAATCGGCAGGCGCTCAACATCCTTACCCAAATAAGAGTGCTCTGGCTGCACCCGCACAATATAGAAGCTTTCGCCCTCGTCGGTCGTTGTCGTATCGGCGCTCACATAGATAACGCTACCACCCAAGCTGCCGCTTATCGCAAAGTCATAGGCCGAAAACTTTAAGCGCGCAGGCTGGCCGATCTGAATTAAAGCAATATCAGCGGGTTTTATGCGCATCTCAACCAGCGGCTCGTCTCCCAAGGGAACTATTTCTAACACATTATCACTAGCCTTAACCACTCCGCCAATAGAGTTGGCATATAAACGCTTAACCACTCCTCGCACCGGTGAGCGCAGCGTGGTGCGACTTACCCGATCCTCTAGCGCCGCTTGCGTTTGCTCAAAGCGCGACATCTCCGCCAATACTTCATTTAGCTCGCGCTTGGCTTCATTGCGAAAATCTAGCTCGATTTGACTCAGCTTGCGGCGAGCTTCCTCTATAGAGGACTCTAAACGCGGTATGGTGATCGTTACCGTTTCTAACTCACCCTCAATTTCCGCCTCACGCTGGCGCAGCTGAAGAAAATCAATCTCGCTGATAATGCGCTCTCTCACTAAGGGCCGCTTGATACTAATCTCTTCCCGAACCAACTTTAAGCTCTTACGCAACTGGCGCTGCTTCGCGTGCCCCTCTTCAAGTCCATTTTCTTGCTGCGCAAGCTGCTGACGATAAATGCTAAGCGTATCTTGCAGCTGCTGCTGATTACTGTCGTATAAGCTGCGCTCCGAGCGCACTAACTCCGGAATAGTTTGAGTGATTTCCGGAGCAACATCGAAATTTTCATTGTAGGCTTCGGCACGCAAACGAATACTTCGCGCTTGTAACTCGTAATATTTAAGCTGATTCTCTTCAAAAGAACTCGAAAACGCCACTTCGCTCAACTTTAACAGCGCCTGCTTCGGTTCGACTAAATCCCCTTCACGCACCAAAATTTCGGTAACAACACCGCCCTCAAGGCTCTGCACCTGCTGCACTTGACCCGCGGGTATAACCTTGCCCGCGCCGCGCACTACCACATCCACATGCGCCCACGCCATCCACAGCACTATCGCTAAGAATAGCGCCGCCAACACAAAAAGCACGGCCATAAGATAGCCGGGGGAGCGCTGTACAACAGCCGCCGACAAGCTGCGCATATACGCCAAGTCAGCTTCATCTATGTCCTTGTGAGTCTTTATCTCTGTCTTCATCAGCGCTATCTACTTCCCAAGTTGCTTCAGCTTTTCGACGACTTGCGCCTTGGGCCCGTCCATTAAAATACGGCCATTCTCAACTACAATAAGGCGCTCGACCAAATCGAGCATGGAGGTTTTGTGGGTAATCACAATCAAGGTTTTATCTCGCGTGTAATCAAACAAGCGGCGCTTAATTCTAAACTCGGTAGAATTATCCATATTGCTAGTGGGCTCATCTAAAATCACAATAGATTCATTGCGCAGCAAAGCCCGCCCCAAAGCAATAGATTGGCGCTGACCACCAGACAAGCACGCACCCTGCTCACCCACCTGAGTATCAAACCCAGAAGGCAGCTGATTAACAAATTGATCGACGCCACACAAGGCCGCCACGTCTAACAATCGCTCGTCGTGAACCTGGGGATCGCGATAAATCATATTGTCGCGAATAGTCCCTCGCATCAGGCCAACTTCCTGCGAGAGGTAGCTAATATGCTGACGAAGATCGGCGGGATCAATTTGCTTACTATTAATATCATCCACCGAAATTGAGCCCGAGCTCGGCTCGTAAAGACCAAGTATCAGCTTAGCCAGACTGCTTTTTCCCGAACCAACCTTGCCGATAATGCCCACATGCTCGCCGGGAGTAATATTAAAAGAAATATCCGTAAGCGAAGCCTGCTGCGCTTCGGGGTAGCTAAACGCGACTTTTTTAAATTCAATATGACCGTCAAAACTCGGGCGGCGAACATATTGCTTATTTTCTGGACGCTCAACCGGCAAGTTCATAATATTGTCTAAAGAGTCAAACGCCGTCTTGGTCTGTTGGTACTGGGATATCAAGGTAGCCACCTGACCCACTGGGGCAACAGCGCGAGAAGACAGCATCACCACCGCGATCAAACCGCCCAAAGAGAGCAACTGATCACTAATCTGATAAACACCAAAAATGATGAGACATACCGTATTCAACTGCATTAAAAACTGAGAAATCACCGCGATGGAGTTTGACAGCAAGCGGCTGCGCATCGACTTGTGAGCAATCGCCCCTGAGGACTCCTCCCAAACCCACTGCGAGTGACTAGAAGCACCCAGTGCTTTAATCGTTTGAATCGAATGCAAGCTTTCGATCAAATGCGCATTTTTGTTCGCCGAGGCTTCAAAGGTTGCCTCAATACTCTCACGTAGAGGCTTAGTAATCAGATAACTATAGAGCAGCAGTAAAATTGTTATCACCACCGGCACGACAACCAATGGCCCACCGATATACGCAACCAAAATAAGTAACAGTATCGAAAAGGGCAAATCAACCAAGGTACTGAGGGTCGAGGCGGTAAAAAAGCTACGAATACTTTCAAATTCACGTAAATTATTAGCGAAGGCGCCCACGCTGCGCGGCCATTCCGACATCTTTAAATTCATCACCTGCTCAAAGATGATGGACGACATAATAACGTCGCTTTTCTTACCCGACACTTCAAGAAAATAGGTACGCAGGAAGCGCAACGCCATGTCAAAGCCATAAACCAACAAGACCCCAATCGCCAACACCCAGAGGGTTTCTATGGCGGCATTGGGCACTACCCTGTCGTAGACATTCATGGTGAATAGTGGTGTGGCGATCACAAAGAAATTAATTAAAATCGACGCCACAATCACACTAACAAAAGCTTCTTTCGATAGTTTAAGAGTGTCCCAAAACCAGTGGCCCTTACGAAGATTTAGGGTTTTCCGGCCAGCCGACTCTTGTTTAAACTCGACTTTAAGAAGGAAAGCAAAACCAGTATAGGACTCATTAAGCTTGGCAAAATCTATCCACTCAGCGCCATCGGCAACATCGGGAAAAATCACCTGCGCCCTGCCATTCTGGCGATCAACCTTCTCCAAGATTACCGCATCGCGATTTTTCAACACCAGAATACACGGTAGCAACAGCCCTGAAATTTCTTCCAAGTCGCGCTTAATCAACCTAGAGGCAAAGCCCGCGCGCGCCGCTACTCGCTGAAACATCCCCTTAGATCGCTCGAGCGAAAACATCTCTGGTCCCCGCGCACCAGGCGCAACGGGCAAACCAGAAATCAGCGCATCGACCGTTACCGGCCGATTATAAAGCTTGGAAAAAACCACAAGACAACCCAGCAGTGGATCGTAAACGTGCTCTACTTCTGTCATATGATTCTCTCTGGCCTACCCAGATAATTGCCCTGCATACCATCAACGCCCATCGCCAGCAAACGATCGCGAAGTGGCTGCTGATCTACGCCAACCGCTATCAATTGAATATCTAAGGTTCTCACCACATTACGCAGCGCCTGATAACCGCTGGCATTATTCTCTGCGCCGAGGTCATCAAGCACCTGCGCGGAAATTTTCACATACTCGGGATTAATCGTCTGCAAGCTGTGCATCGGAATATTTAGATCCAAATGATCAACGCCAAAGGCGTGACCATAGCGCTTTACCGCATCGGCAAGTTGCTGACAGCGCTGCGGGTGACTTCTAACGGCCTCGTGACTCACTTCAACGCACAATGTGCCCGGCGATTTTTGAAACAGCGCCAGCATCTGATTTAGCTCCTCAAAGGCATGCGCGCCACTAATAAACAAATCAGAAAAATTCACTGCAAAGGGCACAATATATTTACTGTCATTTACCACCGGCAGCAACTCATTGACCTTGCGATAAATGGCCATACCAAAGCCCAGCGACAAGGCCATCGGCATAAAAATACCGGCGGGAACTTCCCGTCCATCTTCGTCGTCTACACGCACAAAAATCTCGCGGTGAATAACCGCACCGTATTTATCATAAACCAACTGCGACACAAGATAGAATTTATTGTCGTCCAACGCCCGCTGAAACCAACTGCGCCACTGAAGCTTACCCTGGGGCAGCGATAAGCTCTGCTCGCCTGGAAAACACAACTGATAAGCACCAATAGACTGCGCCTGACTCAAGGACAAATCTAATTCCGACAGCAGTTCCGTTGCAGCATCTGCGCTACTCAACTCAGCAACACCAGCATTCAATGAAACGAGCCCCTGCTCAATGCTGCATTGCGATTGAAAACGCGAAAACAAGCGTTCAATCACCGCCGTGGCGAGCTCGCGATCAGCCTGAATAATTAGGGCAAACTCATCCTCACTAATTCGCGCATAGTTATAATGGGAGTTTTGTGCCAAAGCATCTTTTAAGCAGCTGGCAAATTGCTGCACAAGTTCATCGGCATGCTGATACCCCGACTGCTCGCGCAAGGTCTCTAGGCCATTAATTTTAATCATGGCCATCACGCCATGAAAGTTGGCACTGCCCGAGAAAATCGCATTGAGCTCGGTCATCAAAAAGCGACGATTGCGCAGTCCTGTTAGCTCGTCCTGATAGAGCAGACTCTGATAGCGCGCCACCGCATGCTCCTGCTCCTCAAATATCTCTTTAACATTGCGCGATAGTCGATTCATCGTTTGCACAACTCTGCGCAGCTCGAGCGTTCTCGGCAAGCTCTCCTGCTCGGTGTAGCGGTTTTCCTGAATATCAATCGCCTGGCGATACACTGCCTTTAATGGCTTAAGCAAAAAATCCAGAACTAGCCATAACAATATCAATACGGCAACGAAAATTAGAACAAACCATTGTGTGGTTGACACTAGCCGCTTATACAAACCGGCGTAGGCAAAGCCCGGATGCAGACTTATTTCTAACTGTGCAATGGGAACCCAGCCTTTCATTACATCTGCACGACCGGTCTCAGGTTCAAGATGTACCGCATCAACAAACCAACCGGGGACACCGCTCGCCGCTAGTGGCCGGCGCTTTTCAAAAATCACGCGACCGTCGTCAGACGAAACCAACTTAATATCGCTGTAATAACCGCTGTCAAATACCGCATTAAACAAGGTCTCAATTGCCGCCACGTCTTCGCCACTGCCCGTGGTCGACATTGAAATCGCCAACACCGTAGCAGTGTCTTGAACTGTTGACTGCAGCTGCCCGCGCAGTAAATTAGTAGACTGCCGCAAGCTATCAACACTGATAAGCCCAAGCAACAAGGCAAAACCAATGGCCACCAATATGGCGATTTGCCTAAACAAGGTCATTTTTCACCTTCCCGAAGAGTGTTCAACAGCGCCTTCCATTTACTATTTTTTATTTTATCGGTCGGCACGCGAGTACCGACACCGGCTGTGGTATCGGTCAAAAAAAAGGTGCGCGCATTAAAGCTGTATACCGGCAACAGGTCTTTGCGCTCGGAAGCGGGCAGCACACGTAAATCGTAATTATCTAAGACGAGGGGAATACTCTGTGGCTTTTCAAAATAGGTAAGTACCATATGGGCAACATTTAGCTCAGTGGCTTTAACATAGGTTAAAAACAATTTACTTTCTGGCACTCCCACTTCGCGTAAGGCGAAATATTTGGCAATAACGTAATCTTCACAGTCGCCCCGCATGCGACCTATAAACTCTTCTGGCGTTGCCCAGTAGTCACGTTCTTGCCAATTCTCTAGATCATCTACATAAGTAAACTGATTAAAGAAGTCATTCACTCTAACCAGCTTTTCATGCTCGCTTAAACTGGCAATTTCAACCAAGATTAATTGTAACTGCCGGCCGCGCTGATAGGCCGCCTCGCCGTAGCGGCGTTGCAATTCATCGAGATGTCCCTGACTAACAATTGAATCGGCAAGTAGCGGCATGCACACAGCAAACAGAATGAGCAGTCGACTAAAGCAGTAGCGGGCGCCCATTTGTTTTTTTGCAATCACCACCAACTTAGGCCTCAACAAACGTCAACGGGACAAAACCCTCCGCTTAATCGCACCGCCAAGCTTGGCAGGAATATGCCTTCGCGCAAGCCAACACATCACACAATACGCGCGAAAAATACAAGGTTCGCTCATTGTTAATTAGCGTAGTCCATTTTGCCCAATAGTCACGGTAATTACCGAGCCGACTCTTGCAAAATAAAGCGAAATTCGCCGCGGCGATTTATTGCCCGACCGTCATCTGTAGCGTTATCGGCTAGAGGCTCATCCTCACCCCGACCAGCAATATATATGCGATCGGCCGACACTCCTGCTTTAATCAACATTTGCTTGGTAGCTTCAGCGCGACGTTCTGATAAACGCAGATTATAGCCGCTAGAGCCGAGGCTATCGGTATAAGCAGACATTTCAACAAGCACTCGAGGGCTAGCAAGTAGCGCACTAATAATACGATTTGCCAACACTCTTGATTCCGCAGTTAATGACACCCGATTAAAGTCAAAGTTCACGTAGTAAGCCTTAGTGAAATCAACTGCCGCGTGCTCACCCACCATCAAGGTTACGGTTGCCGTCGCCGTCGCCTGGCCATCATCAACAATATACGTAAAGGTATCGCTGCCGAGAAACCCTTCCGCCGGACGATATACCAAATTATTGGCTGCATTTACTGCTAGCTGCCCGTGCTTAGGCTGGGAGAAAGCTTTGATTGTAAGCGGATCGCCATCTTTATCCCTATCATTTTCCAGTAGCGACGCTCGACCTATTTCAACAACATCACCCGCGTTGACCGCTACCGCGTCATTTACCGGCTGTGGCGGGCTATTCCCAAGCTGCACCGCCGGGCCGGACCTATCCTGCGGCACAGCGCAACCAAACTCATTCACCACCATACCAGCGAGACTATTATCACAGTGGTCACTCTTATCTATTTCTGTATCGCCATCGATATTGTCCTTCAGCGGCAATCGATCACGGCCTTTTGCTGAAATACGGGCAACACGGAGGTTTTCATCCTCGACAATCGGCTTTAACCCAAGGCCTTCAAATAACTGCCCAGTTCCCTCTAAAATACGAAAACGCGCCGCGAAAGAGTCATAATAAGCGCTTATATAGGCATTTTGCGCACTATTAAGCTCATTCTTTGCGTCAAGTAAATTAATGAGGTCGCGCTGACCAATAAAGAACTCTTCCTGATAGGAAACCATGGTTTTCTGAGACTGAATAACATGCTGACGCAAATAACTCAGCTGCTCTTGCAAGGACCGGTCGCCCATCCAAGCAAGACGCAAGGTATTAATAATTTGGCGACGCACCCGCACCGCATACTGCTGATGCTCATGTACTGCGCTGATTTTTTTCTTTTGCTCGGCTCGGTCGGCACCGCCATTGTAAAAATTGTATTCAAGAGTAAGCGCCACACTGGCTTCTTCGGTATCACCCCGAATGCCGTTTAGATCCTGCCCTACCTGCTGAGCCAAGCGTAAATTAAGCTTAGGGTAATACTTGCTTTTCGAGCGTTTCTCGTCGAATAAGGCAGCAGCAATATTAGAGGTGGCCACGGCCATCGCTGGGTGCCGAACAAGCGCAAAGTCGGTCATACCATCGAGGTTCAATTCAGGGTGTTCCGGCAAACTCGGCTCAAGCAGTTCAATAGGCTGAATATAGCGGCCGAGTAAATGATGCGCCTCAGTCAGAGCGTCTTCTAGGTTATTGCGCTGCGCGATTAGCCCGGCTCGCGCACGCGCAACGCGGCCTTCGGTTTGCTCTAGCTGCGAGCGGCGGCCAGCGCCAGACTGGCTGCGGCGGGTAATTTTACTTAGGGTTTCTTCATGAGAGCGCAGGTTCTCCTGTGCTAGCTCAAGCAAACGCTGCTGCTTCAGCACCTCGAGATACGCTTTAACGGCTTCTAGGGCGACATTATCGGCAGTATCATAAAGATGAAATAAGGCCGCGCGCACCCTCGCATCAGCTTGATTTGAAAAGTTAACCGTATCAAAACCATTAAACAAGTTTTGCGTAATCGACAACTCAGCTTGGCCGCTCGAGTAATTATTCTCTTGCGCTAAGGGCGAGCTAAGCACCGTAGGCGCCTCACTCTCGACCTGACCACCGGTAGCGAACAAATCTACGCTGGGGCGCCAACCACTGCTAGCAATGGTCTGGTCTTGCTTGGTTTGACGAAATATATGAAGCTGTTCGAGCACCAGTGGATGCGCACTAATCGCGTCGGCAACAAAGTCTTGGATATCCAACGATTGTGCTTGCCCACCCGCTGCCCACACCCCAAATACACAGGCTAATCCAAATTTTTTCATTGCCAATCAAAACCTTAGTGTTTGAGTAAATGCACACACAGACCGCTCCCTGTGCCCGATACTTCGTACCGCTAGTTTATATAACGTATAGATAGCATCTAAAAACTTCCGCTCAAAACGATGAAGCCATCACGTGAGTAACGACGAAGTATATACAACTACCCATGCGGCGAGAACAAACTAGCCACTCATACCATCCTTACGGAATTTAAAGCGTAAATCCTAAAAACGACGGCAAACAGTAATTGCGCCGAAAAACACGGTATTTTATCTAGTGAAGCAAGTTCAATATTAATATGCAAGTCAGCCTGCAAATTATTGAGTTTTGGGGGTATTTCCACTGCAGATTACCCGCACAGCGAGCGACTGGCAGCCAGGCTGCCTAATTTCGCCAATGTCCCGCTCATCGCCAAATTATGATCGTCATCATTAATGCGTTAAAATTAGACCACGCCGTTGACCCAATGCCTATTGGCGTCGACATGCCAGCCCCTCGCAGATTCGGTGAGTCATGAAACGTATTATTTACCCTGGGACTTTCGACCCCATTACCCGCGGCCATATCGATTTAGTTGAGCGCGCCTGCAAGCTGTTTGACACGGTAGTCATTGCCGTCGCTAATAGCGAAAAGAAAGTACCTATGTTTGCCCTCAAGGAACGTATGGATTTGTGCAAGCAAGCGCTGGCCCACGTACCCAATATTGAAGTGTGCAGTTTTACCGGCTTAACCGTCGAGCTCGCCAAATCACAAAATTGCAGCATTATTCTGCGCGGCGTTCGCACCGTGGCCGACTACGAGTACGAGCTCCAACTAGCCAATATGAACCGCTCTTTGGCGCCAGGCATTGAAACCGTATTTTTAACCCCAGGCGAGTCACTGTCTTACGTGTCGTCGTCATTACTTAGGGAAATCGCCAGCATGGGCGGCGATGTATCGCGCTTTGTCCCCGACAACGTCAGCGCAGCCTTAAACGCCCGCTTCCCTGCCCGAAAATAAGCCGGCTAGGCACTGCTTACCCCAGTGCCAGCAGCTGTCCCACAAGTTCATTTTTACCAACCACCTCTCGTAGCCTAGCTATCACCCGTCATCAAATTAGCGTTATATTCCGTATCACTCAGCTTTAATACAGCCTATAAAGGGAGAGCCCGATGAAATTACTTGCATGGATCAGCGCCGCAGTACTTTGTAGTTCAGCACTGCATGCCGAGATTATCGAGAGCAAATTAAACCTACCCGGCAAGCTCGGTTCAGCCGTGCTATATCACGATTCAGCCAAGTCCGCGGCAGCCCCCGCGGTAGTCGTCGTGCATGAGTGGTGGGGACTTAACGACTATGCTCGCGGCCGCGCCAAGCAGCTAGCCGAAGCGGGCTATACTGCGATAGCTGTGGATATGTACGGCACCGGCAAAAGCACCGACCACCCCAAAGATGCTATGGCGTTTATGAACGCCGCATTAGCGGAACCGGAAAAAATGAATGCCCGCTTTGATGCTGCAGTTGCCATTTTGCGCAAACAACCCCATGTCGCCGCCGACAAACTATACGCCATCGGCTATTGTTTTGGCGGCGCAGTGGTATTGAACCAAGCTCGGCGCGGACTTGATTTAGCCGGGGTAGCTAGCTTTCACGGCAGCCTGGGCAGTGAAACCAAGGCCGAGCCCAATACGGTGAAAGCCAAAGTACTGGTTGCCACCGGCGGCGCCGACCCCATGGTACCACCAGCCCAAGTCGGCGCCTTTGTTGAAGAAATGAGCAGCGCCGGCGTTGATCTAAAATTATTGAGCTTTCCTGGCGTGGTACATAGTTTCACCAACCCCGGCTCCACTGCGATTGGCGAGAAAACCAAAATGCCGCTGGCCTACGATGCTAATGCCGACAGAATAAGCTGGGCAGCATTGATGACGATGCTCACCGAAAAATAGCCCAAAACGGTAAAGTGCTTATCTGTAAAACCAAACCGGCACCCACCGCCGGTTTGCATATCTCCGCGCCCCACCAAAGTTAATAAAAAAAGTGCTGCACACCCAAAGCGCTAAAGACCAGCAATGCCAGCCCCATCATAAGATTGCTAACGATGCCGTAACGATGCGTTTTCGCGATAATCCGATTATTCAAATAAAATAAAGTCAGCGCCAGAAAAGGCATAAAAAAAGCGCCGGTAACCGCATATAACATGACCAGCCAAACTGGCTTACTCATTAGCAATAGCAGCATAGGCGGCAAAGCCAGATACAGCAAAAATCCACGGTAAGGCCAACTACTAACAGCCAATGATGGCGCGCCAAGCTCGATATCATCATTACGCTGCCAGTTTCTCAGCAAGTCGGCAAACAAATACGGCACCCCCTGCCACACGCCTAGCATTGAGCTAAATACGGCAGCCCACACCCCAATCAAAAACACATTTCGAAACAACGGATGTAAGGTGCGACCTAACTCGTCGGCCATGGCCAGCAAAATTTGACTGCCCTGTATCGAGGCCGGTGCAGCCTTTGCCGCCAGCAACATAATCCCCATACCAAACAAAGCGGTAATCGCATAAGCCACCACTAAATCAATTCGCGCCAAGGGCAACGCACTGCGGTCATACCACCCCTTTTCGCTCATCCAGTAGCCATAACACAACAAAGTAACACTGCCACCAACACCGCCAATAACCGCTAGCACTAGGCGACCGTGGGTTTTATCAGCCGAGTCGACCAGCAGTGTTTGATTGAAGCTGATAGCGGATAAATCCAAACTAAACACCGCAACCATCACAGTGGCAAACATCAACAAAATTAAAACCTTCATCGCCTGTTCAAAAAAGCTGTAGCGACCAAATAGCACCAGAATGAGAGCCAGCAATGAATGTATGAACGCCCAGGTATTCACTGACAACTGCGGCAATAATGCGTTAGCTGCCAAACCACAGGCAGCCATTAGGGCGGCGCCCACTAAAAAGCTCCAGAGCAATAAATATACAAAGAAATAGGCATTCACCCAACGCGGAAAATAGTTCGCCCAGCCCCGCAACACACTCTGCCCCGCGCACAACTGCCAGCGCGCCAAGCCCTCATTTAGGGCCAGCTTGATGATTGCACCAAACACCACCGCCCACATAATGGACGTGCCAAGACTGGAGCCAGACACCGCTGCGGCGACTAAATCGCCGGCCCCAAGTCCCGTTGCTGCCACCACAAAGCCCGGGCCGATCAAGGTCAGACTTCTTAAAAATTTCATCGCGATTACCCAAATGTATAAAATCATACTGCCGCCAAGCCTCAGTATGACAAGCAGGGACATTAGCGTCATCTGCGCTATTGCCAAATCTAATACTTAAGCTATGCCAAATAGCTGGCGCCAATAAAAAAGCCGCCTTGCTGCAGCGTATGCTGCGTTAAACACGCGCATTCATTACAATGGCAAACATGAGTACTCAACCACCAGATAAACCGCTTCACCAGCTTAAAACTGGTGCTTTTGGCCGTCGCCTTGCACTCTCTACCCTCGGCCTGCGTTATGGTAGCCGTGCGCTGCGCCAGAGTATGTGGCAGCGAGTGAGCGGCAACGATGACGCCGCGCTGGCCAAACGCACCGAAAATATCGACTTCTTTGTTAGCGAGCTGGGGCGATTAAAGGGCAGCGTCGTCAAAATTGGCCAGATGATGGCCACCTATGGCGACTATATGATGCCCCCCGAAGTTGCCGATGCCCTGCACAACTTAGAAGACAATACCCAAGCCATGGCGTGGCCGGTCATCGCCAACGTCTTACAGAAAGAGCTCGGCGCCAGTGCCCTAGCCGAGCTAGAGATAGACCCAGAACCACTCGCAGCGGCTTCCCTCGGCCAAGTACACCGCGCGCGCTTGCGGGCGAGCGGTGAAGAATTATGCATAAAAGTGCAGTACCCCGGTGTGGAAGACACTATCGATGCCGATTTTAATGCCGTGCTGCGTTTGCTAAAAATCTCCCGCCTGCTGGCCAGCACCCGTAATATCGACGACTGGTTTGGCGATATTCGCTTATTGCTCCACAAGGAAGTGGACTACGAACAGGAGCGCAGGGATTTAGATTTTGTCGGCAAATCGCTCGCTGGCGACGATCGCTTTGTGGTGCCCAAAAGCTACCCCGCCTACTCTACGCGGCGGGTTCTGACCATGAGCTACGAGGCCGCCGACTCGGTGAACTCCGCGGCTGTGGCTGCCCTGCCCCAAGTCCGTCGCGACCGTTTGGGCAGCGCGGTATTAGATGTTTTTCTCACTGAGCTATTTCAGTGGCGACGCCTGCAAACCGACCCCAATTTTGGCAATTTTAGAGTGCGCATAGACCCAAAGGGCCAGAGCGATAAACTAGTATTGCTCGACTTTGGCGCGATGCGAATGCTACCCGACACCTTTGCCAATGAGTTCTGCGCCATGATGATTGCCGCCTACCAGCGGGATCGGCCGCAGTTTTTAGCCAAGTCGCTAAGTTTGGGCTTTATGAAAGCCCACTTCCCGAAAACTGTACTCGACAATTTTGTCGATATTGGCATTGATATCGCCGAGCCCCTGCGCACCCCCGATGCCAGTGTGCCGGCCTGCGCAGTAAACGCCAACGGTCAATATCACTGGCGCGACAGCGGCCTGCCTAAACGCATTGCCAAACGTGCGATAGCAGCGTCAATCAGCAAGTATTTTGCGCTGCCGCCCAAGGATTTTTTATACGTGATGCGCAAACTGATGGGTGTCTACGCCTTAATCTCGCTACTCGATGCACAATTCACCGCCGATACCGCACTGCTAAAATATTTACCCCAAAACGAAAAATAGCGCTATAAACTCCAGACATAAAAAAGGGCCGCTATAAGCGGCCCAAAAGTTTGAGACTGAATGAGGGTAATTCCTAATCTTCGAGTACTACTACGCTAAAAAAGTTCAATTGGTTTACATCATTGATTGGGCAATGCCTTCAACATCCAAAGTCAGCTCCACAATTTGTGATGCAGGGCCAAGATCAAAATCAATCCCAAAGTCCTTTAAAGCAATTTGAGTTGTGCCGTGAAAACCTTGACGGTAGCCGCCCCAAGGATCTTTACCGCCACCAATCTCGCTTACTGCGATGGTCACCGGTTTGCTTACGCCGTGCAAGGTTAAGGTGCCTTTCAGCTCGGCCTTGCCATCGCCCAGCGCTTTAAAGCTTGAGCTTTTAAAGCTGGCGGTGGGAAATTTATCTACCGCCAAGAAATCTTTACCGCGCAAATGCTTATCCCGCTCGGCGTGGTTACTGTCAACGCTGGCGGTTTTAATCGTCACGTCCACTGACGACTCATCGGGTTTGGCTGGGTCGTAATTAAAGCGCCCCTCAAAATCATTGAAGCGGCCATATAACCAGCTATAGCCCAAGTGCTTAATTTTGAAATTAATAAAAGCGTGCGCGCCAGCGTTATCAATTTTGTATTCCGTGGCCTGCAGGGCGCCGCTAAAGCCGAGTAAGGCAGTAAAACCAATCGCAATTAAACGTTTCATTCCTTCGCTTCCTTTTTGATAGTAGATGGTGCGGGGTGAAGTGCTGCGTCACGGCCCAGCATTTTGAGCAAGGTCGAGTCGCGGTTAATAAAATGGTGTTTTAAGGCTGCCAAGGCGTGAACGCTGGCCAGCAAAATCAAACACCACGCCAAAATTTCGTGAATCTCACCGGCAATGTCTTCTTGCTCTGGCAAATCGTGCAAGGTGGCGGGCACGCTAAACCAGCCGAACACCTCAATGGCGCGACCATCGGCGGTGGAAATCAAATAGCCGGCAATCATCAGCGCAAACATCAAGGAATACAGCGCAATGTGGGTGAGGTGAGCGCTAATTCGTTCCCATACTTTTAAGGCTGGGTCATCGTTAGGCCGCATATTCACATTGCGCCAAACTGTGCGCACAACAAGCAAGCCAAACAACACGATGCCAATACTTTTGTGAAGCGCCGGCCCGTCTTTATACCAAGGATCGTAATAGGACAGCTCACGCATCCACAACCCCAGCGCAAACATCCCGATCACCGCCAGCGCCATGCTCCAGTGCAAAGCGATGCTCAGCCAACCGTAACGGTTTGGGGTGTTCTTAACAGGCATTGCGGCTCCCTCGCTAAATTCAATGAGCCAAGTATAGAAGCATTTGATTGATAGAAAAGCGCAAAATTCTGGGTTAATAGATCAGATTAGTTGATGTATTGGCAGGAGTACAAATAAACCGTCGTGCTGGACTTGATCCAGCACTGGTGGGGCGACCGTGAACTTCATCAGCGGCACTGGATTCTGAATCAAGCTCAGAATGAGGTTACATAAAGAATGCATTGTATAGCGACATTTAAAACCCGAGCGCCTGCCCCTCACGGCGCGGGTCAGCGGCACCTTCCAAGCCAGATTTTTTAATTACAATTCCGTGCAGGCCGCTGGTTTGGTCGCGCTCACGAAATTGGTGACCGAGTTTGTTGAGCTGCTTTTTATCGCCGGTTTTGAAGCGACCACTTTCCAGCTCTAAGGTGTCGCCCATCGCAACGATATGCCCCCGCGCAATGGCGGCGCTAATCGTGTCTCCCTCTGCCAACACGTGGTAAAGACTGCCTGCCACATAATCAATAATCCGCGCACCGCCGGGCGAGCCAATCGCCAACACCGGACGATTATTTTTAAACACAATCATTGGCGACATTGACGAGCGCGGACGTTTACCCGGCTGAATGCGATTCGCGATTTTGCTGCCATCAGCGTCTTTCGGGCTAAAGGAAAAATCGGTCAATTGATTGTTTAGTAAAAAGCCACCGACAAAAACCCGTGAGCCAAAGGCGGTTTCGATGCTCGTTGTCATACTCATCACATTGCCATCGGCATCGACAATACTAAAGTGGCTGGTCGACGGTAGCTCCGGTGAGCGACTGTCGCTGACCTTAGGCGCATGCGGCGGAACGCCGGCCTCAACCACCGCAAGGCGCGTGTTTTGAATCAAATCGGCGCGCTGTTTTAAATAGTGCGAGTCGACCAAGCCCGCGCTGGGCACGGCAACAAAATCAGGGTCGGCGACGTAGCGATTGCGGTCGGCAAAAGCGAGCCTAGAGGCTTCGATAAAGCCGTGCATAAAACCAACCCCCTTCAACGCACCACTGCGGGCCTCATACGCATCAAGCATCCCTAAAATAGCCAGCACCGTGGTGCCACCCGACGATGGCGGCGGCGCGCCGCAGACTTGGTAAACTCGAAAGGGTGCGCACACCGCCTGCCGACGCACTGCATGGTATTGTTTTAAATCCGCAAGGCTCAGCCGTCCAGCCCGATTAGGGTCCTTCGCCACCGCGGCGACGATATCGTGGGCAATAGCGCCGCGATAAAAAGCGTGACTACCTTCTTTTGCCAACAGTCGTAAGGTCTGTGCATAGGCGGGATTGGCTAAACGACTGCCAACGGCCTTGGGCTGAAGTTGCTCGTCAAAAAAATACGCGCTAATCGCGGGATTTACGGCAACCTTGGGCATTTCTTTAAGCAAAGTATGCAGACGTGGCGAAATAATAAAGCCGGCCTCAGCCAGCTCAATAGCGGGTGTAAATAGATTCGCCCAAGGTAATTTACCTAACTCCCTGTGCGCAGCCTCTAGCATCGCAACAACGCCAGGCACCCCAACAGAGTGTCCGCCAATAACTGCTTCGAAAAAACCCATCTCGCGGCCATCAGCATGCATAAAGTAGTTTTCATCGACCGCCTGCGGCGCGGTTTCGCGGCCATCCCAACTGCTCAGCTGTTTGTGCTTGGCATCCCAGTGCAGCATAAACGCGCCGCCGCCAATACCGGAAGACTGGGGCTCAACCAAACCCAAAACCAGCTGTGCGGCAATGCCTGCGTCGATGGCTGAGCCGCCTTGACGCAGAATTTTCACAGCAGCTTCGCTGGCGTATGGGTTAGCAGTAACCGCCATGGCCGACTTCGCGTAAACCGTCGGGCTATCTCGAAAACCGCTTGCCGCCTCTGGCACAATGACTGGGTCGCTGGCATAGGCCGGCGCCATGCCCAACAACAGCAAGACAACACACGGCAGCACCAATAAAGGACGCAAATAGGACATAGACCGAGACTTAGAAAGAAACATAAACATCATCACGTGGCGGAATCCAGAAATCAGCTTGCCACGGCACGCCCACAATCGCAAAGCACTCGCGCTTTACATCATGCTCCGCTCAACATCCCGCAACTGCCGTGAATAGCTGCGGCAGTGCTTCCACAGCCAATCTTCTTTGCTGCGCCGCGCCTTTTTCATGGCGGCACCGCTGGCGTAGCCTTTGAGCTTTTTACCAGCACCTAGCGCCTGCTCTAGGCGCACCACTTCAACTTTGCGCGCTCGGCAGGCATTCCAATCAGCTGCGCGAGCAGAGTGGTTTATTACTAAAAAGATGCCCAATACCGCGAATGAAAATTTCATGGTGACCTCCTTGTCGACCGTGAACAATTGATCTCATTTATTTCTAGCTGTGAGCTAAAGTCATAACTTAAAACACTGTAAAACCGAATGCAAAGCCCAGCTCCCGCGCCATTCACTGTCTTCTAGCGCAGGCCGGTGGCATAATAGATCGCTGTCGCCCGCTACCGGAATGCCTTGCATGAGCAGATCTACCCTTCCCGAGTTTCTTGCCCAACACCATGTTACCGCCGATCTTCAAACTGTCATTTTAGGTTTGGCCGAGGTCAGCGTGACCATTAGCCAAGCCTTAGCAAAGGGCGCACTGGCCGGAATACTCGGCGCTGCCGGCGCTGAAAATGTGCAGGGCGAAGACCAGAAAAAGCTCGACGTTATCGCCAACGATTTAATCAAAGACGCGCTAGCCAAGCTACCCGCCGTGCGGGGCGTGGCCTCTGAAGAAGAAACCGACGTACTGCCCTGCCACACCGATGGTCGCTATTTAGTTACCTTCGACCCCCTTGATGGCTCATCGAATATCGACATTAACAGCATGGTCGGCACCATCTTCTCGGTGCTGCCCCACACTGGCAGCGCGCCAGTGTGTGAGCAGGATTTTTTACAGCCCGGCCGCAATCAAGCTGCAGCAGGTTATGTGCTGTATGGGCCCTCGGTCATGCTGGTACTCAGCACCGGCAACGGCGTGACCATGTTCACCCTAGATCAAGACAGCAACACCTATCTGCTCACTGACGCCGAGGTCAGCATTCCCGCCGACGCCAAAGAATTCTCCATCAATATGTCTAACCAGCGCCACTGGACGGCTGGCATGCAAAGCTATATTAGCGACCTGATCGCCGGCAAAGACGGCCCGCGGAGCAAAGATTTTAATATGCGCTGGGTTGCGGCAATGGTCGCCGATGTGCACCGCATTCTGTGTCGAGGCGGCTTATTCACCTACCCCTGGGACAGCCGCAAGCCAGAGCAAGCGGGCAAATTGCGCTTAATGTACGAAGCCAACCCTATGGGCTTTTTGGTTGAGCAAGCGGGCGGCGAAGTGTGGACCCCCGAAGGTAAAATACTCGACATTCAACCCGAGCATATTCACCAGCGGGTGCCGGTTATTCTCGGCGCCGCCAACGAAGTTAAAACCTGCGTCGATTACCATAAATAACGCTGAGCTTTTTCAGAGCAACAACCGAGATTTATTATCATGCTCAGCTACCGTCACGGCTTTCACGCCGGCAACCATGCCGACGTGCTCAAACACCTAGTCCAGGTTTTGTGCCTAGATTACTTGCAGCAAAAGCCCACTGGGGTGTCGTATATCGACACCCACGCGGGGGCCGGCTTTTACCATTTTGGCAGCGCCTTTAGCGCCCAAAACCGCGAGTTTGACAGCGGCATTGCCAAATTGCGCGCCGCGGCAGCAAGCAGCGAATTCCCCCCGCCCCTGCAGCGCTACCTCGATATTATTGAGGCTTGCTGCAAAGGCGAGGCCGAGGGCTACCCCGGCTCGCCCGCCATTGCCCTGCAAATGTTGCGCGAGCAAGACAGGGCCCATCTATTTGAGCTGCACCCTAACGATCACGAAAACCTGCGCAAACGTTTTCACCACAGCGCGCGCATCAGCGAGAGTGACGGTTTTGCTGGCTTAAAAGCCCTGTTGCCGCCACCCAGCAAACGGGCACTGGTGTTAATCGACCCGCCCTACGAAGACAAAAACGACTACCGCAATGTCATCGCCGCGCTCAAAGACAGCCAACGCCGTTTCGCCAATGGCGTTTACACACTGTGGTACCCCTTGATTCCTCGCGAGGAATCCAAGGATCTAGGCCGCCGCTTAAAAGCTCTGTCGCCCGACAATTACCTGCACATCAAGCTCTCCGTGCAAGCCCCCGCGGGTGAACACGGCATGTTTGGCAGCGCCATGTTTGTTATTAATCCGCCGTGGCAACTCGCCGCTCAGCTAGAGCAAGCGATGCCAGTAATCGAGCAATTGCTCGGCGACGGCGTAAACAGCAGTTTTGAATTAAATTCAGCCATTCGCTAACGCTCGCAACGGCCAAGCCGTCAAACAGCCAGCAAAACTGACGCGCAAGCCGGACAATATCTATATCAATATATTTTGATATAGATAAAAATCCTGCTACACTGCGCGGCATGAACTCAGTGAGCCCACTCAGCACCGCAATAACTGCGAGCAACGATGCCCTATTGCAACTCTGCAAAGCCGGCGGTGATATGCTGCGCCTGCAAGTTTTGCGGGTATTGAGTCGCGACGCCTACTCGGTTCAAGAGCTTTGCCACATTCTCGATTGCCGGCAGTCAGGGATGAGTCACCACCTTAAAACCCTAACCACCGCGGGCTTAATTACCAAGCGCAGAGAAGGCAATAGCCTATTTTATCGGCGCACTTACACCGCCGCGATCGCCGATTTAGCGCCTCTGCACGACGCCCTGCTTAGCAGCGCCGACCTCATGCAGCTAGACCTCGACCAGCAACAGCGCCTGGAGCAAGTCTACGTAGAGCGCGCCGAACGCTCGCGGGCCTTTTTTGCCGAACACGCCAGCGAATTTGGCGAGCAGCAAGAACAGATGGTGGCCTTTAATGTATACGGCCACAGTTGCATGGAATTACTACGCAGCAGCCAACCTCAGGGCGGTGAACTCGCTATTGAGATTGGCCCAGGCGAAGGCGCTTTTTTAGCCGAACTGTCACCTCGCTATGCCAAGGTAGTGGCGGTGGATAATGCCGAGGCCATGCTCAAGCGCGCGGGCGAGTTTGTAAACCAACAGGGCCTTGGCAACGTAGACATGGTGCTAGGCGACAGCCGCGATGCCCAGTTAGCGCCCAATAGTGCCGACTGCGTGGTGTGTAATATGGTGCTACACCACGTGCCTTCGCCGGCCGATATTTTTAAAGACGCCGCGCGCTTATTAAAGCCCGGCGGCTTATTTTGCGTTACCGATTTGTGCCGCCACGATCAAAGCTGGGCCCGTGACGCCTGCGGCGATTTGTGGCTGGGTTTTGAACCCGATGATTTAAGCGAGTGGGCCGTAGCCAGCGGTTTGCAAGACGGCGCCGCCGCCTACCTAGCTCAGCTCAATGGATTTCGCGTACAGGTTCGGCAGTTTATTAAAGCCGAGCCCCACACTTTTCACACCCCGAGCCACAGCGCGTAAAGCCGCGCCGGCCATTAACAAAGGACGATTGCCAATATGTCTGAATACAGTATTTTTACCTCGGAGTCGGTGTCTGAAGGACATCCAGACAAGATGGCCGACCAGATTTCTGACGCTGTGCTCGACGCAATTATCGCCCGCGATAAGCACGCCCGCGTAGCCGTAGAGACCCTAGTAAAAACTGGCATGGCGATTGTTGCCGGTGAAGTGACCACCTCCTGCTATGTCGATTTAGAAGACATCATCCGCGACGTGATCACCGGCATTGGCTACAACAGTTCAGACGTTGGCTTCGACGGCGCCAGCTGCGCGGTATTAAACGCCATCGGCAAGCAGTCGGTAGATATTAACCAAGGTGTTGACCGCGCCCGCCCAGAAGATCAAGGCGCTGGCGACCAAGGCCTAATGTTCGGCTACGCCACCAATGAGACCCCGTCGCTAATGCCTGCGCCGCTGTTTTACTCACACCGCTTAGTAGAGCGCCAAGCTTACTTGCGCAAGAACGGTGTACTGCCGTGGTTGCGCCCCGACGCTAAAAGCCAAGTTACCCTGCGCTATGAGAATGGCCTGCCTGTTGCCGTAGATGCCGTTGTACTGTCTACCCAGCACAACCCAGAAATTTCACAGAAAGACCTGCAAGAAGCCGTGCGCGAAGAAATTATTAAAAACGTGATTCCCGCTGAGCTACTCCACGCTGGCACCCAGTACCACATCAACCCTACCGGCAAATTCGTGATTGGCGGCCCCGTTGGCGATTGCGGCCTGACCGGCCGTAAAATTATTGTAGACACCTACGGCGGCATGGCCCGTCACGGTGGCGGCGCGTTCTCGGGCAAAGACCCCTCAAAAGTTGACCGCAGCGCGGCGTATGCTGGCCGTTATGTTGCCAAAAATATCGTTGCCGCCGGCCTTGCCGACCGCTGTGAAATTCAGGTGAGCTACGCCATTGGTGTTGCCGAACCCACCTCGATTTCGATCAACACCTTTGGCACCGGCAAAGTCAGCGACGCCAAACTGGTTGCCGCCGTACGCGAAGTCTTCGACCTGCGCCCCTACGGCATCACCAAAATGTTGGACTTAGCTCACCCCATGTACCAACCCACCGCCGCCTACGGACACTTTGGCCGCGACCCTTACGAGTTGACCTATAACTTTAAAGAAAACGGCGAAGAGAAATCAGAAACGGCTACGGCGTTTAGCTGGGAGAAAACGGATCGGGCGGAGGCGTTGAAGGCGGCGCTGTAGCGCGGGAGAGGCTGGACGGGAGACGGTATACGCAAAAGCCTAAACCCGCTCAAACTATTTGGAGGGTTGCCATGGAGCGGCGACATATACGAATGGATGTTTGGCAGGACTCTGTCGCGCTGGTTCATCATGTTTATGAATTCAGTGCCGCGTTTCCGCAAGATGAACGATTCGGGCTTATCAGCCAGATGCGACGCTCAGCAATTAGTGTTCCGAGCAATATCGCAGAGGGAGCCGCCCGTGGATCAGACAAAGACTTTTTACGCTTTCTATATATCGCTAGGGGATCCTTAGCAGAATTAGAAACGCAAATAATTATAGCCACACAACTAGGCTATATAAACGAACAAGAGAATTGGCAGCCAGCCCTTGAACGCGTTTTCGCGAAACTGGCGGCACTAATTAACCGACTTAGGGCGAGTACCGAATGAGCGCTTTTGCGTCTCCCGTCTCCCGTCCAGCATTTAGCTTATAGAGGTATACACCATGAGCAACACCTTCACCGATTACAAAGTAGCCGACATATCCCTTGCCGCTTGGGGCCGTAAAGAACTCAGCATTGCCGAAGGCGAAATGCCTGCGCTGATGGCTATGCGTTCAAAATACGGCGCTGACAAACCATTGGCTGGCGCCAAGATTTTGGGTTGTATTCACATGACGATTCAAACTGGGGTTTTGATTGAAACCTTGGTTGAGCTCGGCGCAGAAGTGCGCTGGTCGTCGTGCAACATTTTCTCTACCCAAGACCACGCCGCTGCTGCGATTGCCGCTGCTGGTGTTCCAGTATTTGCTTGGAAAGGCGAAACTGAAGAAGAGTATGAGTGGTGCCTAGAGCAAACTATTTTAAAAGATGGCCAGCCTTGGGAAGCCAATATGGTATTGGATGATGGCGGCGATTTGACTGGCCTGCTTCACCAGAAATACCCGCAGATGATGGACCGCATTCACGGCATCACAGAAGAGACCACTACCGGTGTTCACCGTCTACAAGAAATGATGGCGAAGGGCGAACTAAAAGTACCTGCGATCAACGTTAACGACTCGGTAACCAAGTCTAAAAACGACAACAAATACGGCTGCCGTCACAGCCTGAACGATGCGATCAAGCGCGGCACCGATCACCTGCTGTCTGGTAAGAAAGCGCTGGTTATTGGCTACGGCGATGTGGGTAAAGGTTCTGCAGCATCATTACGCCAAGAAGGCATGATTGTTAAGATCAGCGAAGTCGATCCAATCTGCGCCATGCAAGCCTGCATGGACGGTTACGAAGTGGTTTCACCCTACAACAACGGCGTTAACGACGGCAGCGAAGCCTGTGTTAACACGTTGGTGCTGGGCAACACCGACCTGCTGGTGACCACTACTGGCAACGTCAATGTCTGCGATTCCAATATGCTTAAAGCCCTGAAAAATGGCTGCGTAGTGTGCAATATCGGTCACTTCGACAATGAGATCGACACCGCCTTTATGCGCAAAAACTGGGAGTGGGAAGAAGTTAAACCACAGGTACACTTGGTTTACCGCAACAAGGCCGCTAACGATCACTTGATTCTCTTGTCAGAAGGCCGCTTGGTTAACCTTGGCAACGCCACTGGTCACCCAAGCCGCATCATGGACGGTTCTTTTGCCAACCAAGTGCTGGCGCAGATACACCTGTATGCACTGCGTTTTGCCGACTTAGCACCAGAGCAAAAAGCCGCCGCCATTACCGTAGAAGTACTGCCCAAGAAACTGGATGAAGAAGTTGCCGCCCACATGGTTGCCGGTTTCGGCGGTGTACTGACCCAGCTCAGTAAAACTCAGGCAGACTACATCGGCGTGCCCGTTGAAGGACCGTTTAAGCCAGAGAGTTATAAATACTAAGGCGGCAGACGCTTTACGGGAGACGGAAAACGCAAAGTCGTAGCGTCTCCATCTCTCGTCCAGCATTTAGCCTAGCAGCTTTAATAAATACGGAAAGCTCGAAGCTTCCAACACACTACGGATTACATCATGGCAAACCGATATAGCTTTGAATTCTTCCCGCCTAAAACCGAAGCCGGTCGCGAGAAGTTAAAAGACACTCGCAGCCAGTTGGCGGCTTTAAACCCCGAGTTTTTCTCGGTTACTTATGGCGCTGGCGGTTCGACCCGCGACAATACCCGCGGGATTGTTTTAGAAACCAAAAAAGCAGGACTCTCAGTTGCGCCGCATTTGTCTTTTGGTGGCGATGAAGAAGCAGAGATCCTGACCCTGCTCAATGACTACAAAGATGCGGGCATCGACCGCATTGTCGCGCTGCGCGGCGACATTCCCTCGGGCATGGGCGCAACGCGTCAGGTTTACGCCAGAGAGCTGGTCGAGTTTATTCGCAAGCACACCGGCGATCACTTTCAGATTGAAGTAGCGGCGTATCCAGAGGTTCACCCCGATGCCAAAAGCTATCAAGCTGACATCAATTTTTTGAAAAACAAATTGGATGCCGGTGCCAACAGCGCCATCACCCAGTATTTTTTCAATGCCGATGCCTACTTCTACTTTTTAGAAGACTGCGAAAAAGCCGGTATCGAAAAGCCGATTTATCCCGGCATTATGCCCATCACTAATTTTGCCAATCTCGCGCGTTTCTCTCGCAATTGCGGTGCAGATATACCCCGTTGGTTGACCCAAAAATTAGAAGGCTATGGCGACGACCAGCAGAGTATTATTGAATTTGGTACCGAATTCGTCAGCGAGCTATGCCATATTCTGATGGAAGGCGGCGCACCTGGTATTCATTTTTACAGCATGAACCAAGTTGAACCGATTAAGCGCATTGCCGAAGCTGTAATAAGCTCCCACCCATAAAAAAAGGGGCGAGGCTTGCGCCTCACCCCTTTGCCAATTATCAGCCAAAGCTGTGGCAAAACTTATTTAAAATAATCCGGTTTACCCTGCATCCACAAATCTCCCCACAACTGACCACCGCCATCAATGGTGAGCACTTCGCCGGTAATGAAACTGCCGCTAGGGCCACCGAGATACACACAGGCTTGGGCAATATCCCAAGGTGTACCGAAGCGCTTCATAGGGTTGGACTTATCGAACTCGCTCATGGCCTCGGGGCTGTAGGCACCCATGCCTTCGCTGTAAATAACACCAGGGGCAACGCAATTGACGCGAATATTGTATTCCGCCCACTCCACCGCCACGGTTTTTGAAAGGTGTATAACCCCAGCGCGGGCAGCACAGGTGTGAGCGCCGCCGCACATACCTCGCGGCACAACCGCGACAATGTTCACAATGCTGCCCTGCAGGCCACGGTCGCGCCATTGGCGCGCAGCGTGTTGCATCATATACCAGCTGCCATTGAGGTTATTATTAACCACGGCATCCCAGCCGTTTTTAGAGAAGTCGATAGACGATTGGGGGAACTGGCCGCCCGCATTATTAACGAGCACATCGAGGCGACCAAATTCGGCGTATATGGCTTCGTACATCGCCGCAATGCCTTCGTAATCACGAATATCTTGAAGCTTGTAACTCGCCGACAAACCAGCTTCTGTCAATGCCGCAACGGTATCGACGAGCTTCTGCTCGGTGCGTCCAGTAATAATAAGGTGGGCGCCAAGGCGTGCAAACAACCACGCAGTGGCTTTACCAATGCCGCTGCCGCCGCCACTGACCAACACCACTTGGCCCGCAAAAGAGCCCCCGCTAAAAGGCAGCGGGGCAGTGGCAAATTCAGCGTCGCTCGGTACGACCAGCGGCTTTTTCATTAGCAATATCTCAGCCGATTACGACTCTTAACGGAGTAGTTCGCCGGCAATTATCAGTTTACGAACTTCTGTTGTACCGGCACCAATCTCTAATAGCTTAGTGGCGCGGAACAGACGGTTTATTTCAGATTCCCAAATATAACCGCTACCGCCATGTACTTGCACGCCGTCGTCGAGGACTTTGTTCAACGTGTTGGCTACAAACATAATAGCCGCTGCCGTTAGCTTGTGAATCTCGCCACGACCAGCTTCGCCGTGAGCAACGCCTTGGCAGGCAGACAGTGCGCGGTAGGTCATCAGCTTCATGGTTTCAACATTGGCGTACATATCGGCCAAGCGGCTTTGTACCATTTGGAAGCTCGCAATAGGCTTGCCAAATTGCTGACGGGTTTTGGCGTAATCTACCGACAATTCCAATGCCCGCTCGGCAATACCGACACAAATTGGATTAATCATGGCGCGTTCAAGATCCAGACCGCTCATGACAACGCGGTGGCCCTGACCTAATTCGCCCACGATATTTTCTGCAGGTACGCGGCACTCTTCAAAAACCAATTCCGCAGTTTGGCTGCCACGGAAACCCATTTTGGTGAGTTTCTGTGCAACTTTAAAACCAGGGAAATCTTTCTCTACCAAAAATGCAGTGATACCTTTTGAGCCTGCGTCTTTTTCGGTTTTTGCATAAACCAACAACACGTCGGCAACGGGGCCGTTAGTGATGTAAATTTTGCTGCCGTTCAACACATAGTGATCGCCGTCTTGACGGGCAGTGGTGCGCATAGAACCGAGTGCGTCAGAACCTGCACCAGGCTCAGTCAAACCCAAAGCGCCAATCTTGGTACCGGCGCAGACATCTGGCAGGTATTTCTTTTTCAGAAACTCGCTAGCGTTTGCATAAATATTATTGGCGAACAAATTGTCGTGAACTACCCAGCTCAAACCTAGCGCGTGGTTCCAGCGCGAGAACGCCTGGGCGATAACGCCGCAAGACAAGAAGTCCATGCCGGCGCCGCCGTACTCAGGCGCAACAGTAACGCCCAACAGGCCGAGTTCGCCTAATTTTGGAAACAGCTCAGACGGCCACCACTCTTCATTGTCCATACGCTCAGCTAATGGATACAACATATCCTTAGCAATACGGTCGGCGTGGTCTAGCAGGCCTTGATGCTCTTCACCTAATTCAAATAAATTTGTCATGACTATTCCTCAATTCTTAGCAAACGCGCTTAGATGCGCAATACGCCGTAACGCGGATCTTCAATCGGTGCATTCATCGCGGTGGCAATCGCCATACCCAGTGCATTGCGGGTATCGGCTGGATCAATAATGCCGTCATCCCAAATTAACGATGAAGTGTAGTAAGCGCTACTTTGATGCTCGTAGTCGTCAGTCACATCGCTGTAAATTTTGGCGCGCTCTTCATCGCTGAGGGTTTTACCTTCGCGCTCAAGCTGCGTGGTTTTAATGGTCGCCAAAGTTTTTGCTGCTTGCTCGCCACCCATTACCGAAATTTCGCTATTGGGCCAGCTGAACAAGAAGCGGCTGTCAAAGGCACGACCACACATGCCGTAGTTACCAGCGCCGTAAGAGCCATTGGTCATAATAGTGAACTTAGGCACTTCGCTACCCGCTTGCACCATGATCATTTTGGCGCCGTCTTTGGTAATACCTTCGCGCTCGTATTCGCGACCAACCATATAACCGGTGATATTCTGCAAGAACACCAGCGGCGTTTTATTCTGGTTACACAGCTGAATAAAGTGCGACGCCTTTTTAGAGCTGTCGTTAAACAGAATACCGTTGTTGCCGATAATGCCGACTTTATAACCCCAGATATGCGCAAAGCCGCAGATCAAGGTTTTGCCGTAGGCGGGCTGGTATTCATGGAAACGGCTGCCATCGACTACACGGGCAATCACTTCCATCATGTCGAACTGAGTTTTGATATTGGCTGGGATAATGCCGTACAACTCTTTAGGGTCGTAATACGGTGCTTCCGGCGCCTGCTGCTGGGCATCCCATTTTTTCTTTTTGCTCCACTGGGCAACGATCTCGCGACCAATGGCAATGGCTTCTTCTTCGGTGTCTGCGGGGTAATCGCAGGTGCCACTTACAGAGGTGTGCATGTCTGCACCGCCCAGCTCTTCAACCGTGACTTCTTCGCCGGTTGCCGCTTTAACTAATGGCGGCCCACCGAGGAATACTGCGCCGGTGCCGCGAACAATTACGCTGTAATCACTTAAGGCCGGTACATAAGCACCACCCGCGGTGCAGTGACCAAATACCAAGGACAGCTGCTTGCAACCCATTTTGCTAAGAATGGCTTGGTTGCGGAAAATACGACCAGCAAAATATTTGTCGCCAAACAGTTCAGACTGCAGCGGCAAGAAACCACCGGCGCTGTCGCACAAGTGAATAACGGGCAGGTGATTCTCAATGGCGATATCCATGGCGCGAACAATCTTTTTGATTGTCATTGGATACCAAGCGCCACCTTTTACCGTGCTGTCGTTGGCGTGAATCAATACTTCACGGCCACAGACAATACCAATACCGGTGATGCAGCTTGCCGATGGCGAATCGCCGTCGTAGTGCTCGCCCGCCGCCAAGGTAGACAGTTCCAAAAATGGCGTGCCTGGATCGAGCAGCATTTCTAAACGCTCGCGCGGTAACATTTTACCTTGGCGCGCCAAGCGGTCTAAATCCCGCTGGGGACGCTCGTGGCGAGCGGCGTTTTGGCGGCGATGAAACTCGCCCAAACGCGCTTCGTTAGCTTTAAGGTTTTCTTGGTACTCTGGCGAGTTAATGTTAACTCGCGATTGAATTCTACGCATGGCGATAGTCCAGCCGATATCAATGAATGTCAGAAGTGAATTTATTCGCTCTCAATTTCAACAAGAACATCGTCTTTGTTGAATTCGGAACCTTCACTCACGTGTATACGTCCAACAACGCCGTCACAGGCCGCTCTAACGGTCGATTGTAATTTCATACTTTCGATAGTCAGTAATTTATCGCCTTCAACGACTGTGTCGCCTTCGGCAACCAGCACTTCAACCACAACGCCAGGCATTGGTGCGCTAATAGCACCGGCACCAGCGCTGGCGCCGGAGGCCGCAGCGCGAGGATCAACAGCGGTAACCTTAAAATAATGGCTAGCCATTTTGATATAGATGTCGTCACCGTCACGAGCAACCCAAGACTCATAGCTGCGCCCGTCTAGCGTTAAGGTGCAACGTCCTTCGCGGCCGTGATCAAAAACAACGCGGCAATTCTGCTCGCCAATGGCCAAAATAAGTTCATCGGCCATGCTGCGCGGCGCAACTTTAACCAGCTCTTCGCCAATTTTGAATGTGTATCTCAACTCAGTTTCTCCATTCTTTCATGAGGCGGTATGGATAAGGCACTTCATCCATCATTGCCACAAATTGACGATCACTCAGCGCGGCCGTAGCTAATACAGCGGTTTGCAAATCGGCACTCAGCGCATCTGGCCCAAGGTCAGCCGCGTGGTCTTTGATAAAACCAGTATTCGTCTCGCCAGCAATAAATGCGGGGTGACGAAGCAGGCGGCCAAGGTAATCTGAATTAGTCTCAACACCGAGTAATACAAACTGCTCTAGCGCCTCACCGGCACGAGCAATTGCGGCATCGCGATCTTCAGCGTGAACAATGAGTTTGGCGATCATGGAGTCAAAGGCGGTACCGACTTTTTGACCTTCGTAACTGCCACTGTCAAAGCGCATGCCTTCGCCAACTGGCGGACGTAACATGAGGACCTTACCCGCAGCAGGCGCAAAGTCGTCGTCGGGAATTTCTGCGCAAATACGACACTCAATAGCATGACCGACCTGCTTAATCTCTTCTTGGCGGTAGCTCAGGGGGTGGCCCATTGCGATCCGCACTTGCTCCGCAACCAGATCAACACCAGTAACCATTTCGGTAATGGGGTGCTCTACCTGAATACGGGTATTCATTTCCAAGAAGTAGTAATCGCCATTAGGGGCGAAAATAAACTCGATGGTACCGGCACCGGTGTAATTGGTTGCCTTGGCGATACCCACGGCTGATTCGCAAATATCTTTGCGCAGCTCTGGGGTCAGTGCGGGGGAAGGCGTCTCTTCAATTACCTTTTGGAAACGACGCTGAATCGAGCACTCGCGCTCCCATAAATGTACGCAATTGCCGTGCTCATCGCCCAATACCTGCACTTCGATATGGCGCGGGCTCTCGATGTAGCGCTCTGCGTATACACGCGGATCACCAAAGTAACGCTGGGCTTCTACTTTTGCGGTCGCAACGATGTCACGCAAGCCGTCGGCTTCGCGAACAATCTGCATACCTTTACCACCGCCGCCAGCAGAGGCTTTAATCAAAACTGGGAAGCCAATTTCGATAATGCTGGCAATCAGCTTGTCTTCGTCGCCATCATCTATAACTGAAGGCGCGATAGGGAAACCGCGCTCGGCAACAAAGTCGCGCGAGCCAATTTTGTCGCCCATCAAGTTCATCACTTCTGGGCGCGGCCCTATAAAGCAAACACCCGCGGCGTCTAGCGCGCGAACAAAAGCCGCGTTCTCAGCCAAAAAGCCATAACCAGGATGCACCGCATCGACGCCGTGTGTTTTGCACAGCTCAACAATCTGCGGAATATCAAGGTAAGCGCTGACCGGTGTATCGCCAAAGACCTCAAAGGCCTCGTCGGCAAAACTGAGCGCAGGGCTTTCAATTTCTTGACGATGATAGAGAACAGCAGAAGGCAGCCCAAGATCCTTGAGCGTGCGCAGAATCCGCATCGCAATTTCGCCACGGTTGGCGACAAGTACTTTTTTGAAACTTCGTACAGCAGACATTGAATTTTCCAGTGTGCTTAGTTGATATTAATATTTATACCTTACAATTGAGTCATACTCAATAGCAAGCATTTACATTGCTCACAACAAACTCTAAAAAAAGCGCTACAAAGCCTGAGGCGCAGCAGCATAATCCTTAAAAACCAACAACTTAGCCCCTATCAAGCGATTATTGACCAGCGCTCAAAAAATATAACAAATGACGCTCAAAACCGGCTTATTAACTGCGACACAATAGCGACCGACAAAAAAAGGGGGGCGACACAGCCGCACACCCCTTTATAAAAATCGTCCTTCAAACGAACACCTAACCTCTTCCGCACGCCGGCGTAAAAAACCCCGCTCCTAAAAACGGGGAAAAATCGCACCTGGAAGGGTACTACTAAAAACCACTGCACAGAGCCAAGACCCTGCCGCACAGCAATAGTGAAAACACAGCACTATTGAGCAAGAGTTAATATAGACAATATTGACCCCCAAATCAATATTTGTGTACCACCCCCTATACAGCCAAACTAGCGACATAAAGATGACGCATCTCAAAATGTCGAAAGCAACGCCATATATCGGCTAAAGCACAGCGAAATAGCGCACAAACTCCTCAATAAGAATTTTTTACAAGGGCCAACCTCAAGCACCGTCACTGCAAATATCAACTCATAAAGCTTATAGAGCGCGGCCTTCAAGCTGGATTTTACGCTTTAGCTGACGTACTATTAAAATTGAGCCATACTCAATTAAAAGATAAACAACCCTTACAGACCGTAAAAGGAAGGCCCCAGTGTTTAACGAAAATACCCTTACAGGAAAAGTCGCATTTATCTCTGGCGGCACCAGCGGCATCAACCTTGGCATTGCCAAATCCATGGCAAAACACGGCGCAAAAATCAGCGTAGTTGGCCGTGACATTGAGAAGGCCAATAAAGCAGCCGCCGAAATTACTGCGATTAGCGGACTAGAGACACTGGCCTTTAGCGCCGACGTTCGCGACTACGACGCTATTAATGAAGCCATAAAAGCCACCGTTGCTAAATTTGGCAGCCTCGACATTGTTATTGCTGGCGCTGCGGGCAACTTCTTTGCCCCCGCAGTCAATATTAGCCCCAACGGTTTTAAAACCATTGTCGACATCGACCTTATCGGTAGCTATCACGTATTCCGTGCCGCCTACGATCACTGCAACAAGCCTGGCGCTAGCTTCATTGCCATCACTGCACCACAAGCGGTTAATCCAACGCCACTGCAAACCCATGTGTGCGCTGCGAAAGCTGGGGTTAACGCCATGCTCAAAACCTTAGCAATGGAATGGGGCCCAGCGGGCATTCGCGTTAATGGTATTTCACCTGGCTTAACCGCCGAAACCGAAGGCCTAACCCGCCTATTTGCCACCGACCCAGCCGCTGGCGAAAAATTAGTAGGCGCACTTCCCACCCGCTACCTCGGTTCGGTTGAGGACATCGGCAGTGCCGCTATTTATTTGAGCAGTGATCTTGGCAAATACGTTACCGGTACTATTTTCGATATCGATGGTGGCTACCAGCTCGGCGACGCCAGCATAGATTGCGTAACACCACGCCGCTAAGCCAATTTTTGAGCGCGCGGACAAATGGCAATACCTAACGAGTCGGAGCAAGTACATGATTGAAATTAGCGACCAGCAACACGTTCGCACTATCGCCCTGAATGAGCCCGCCTCGTTCAATAGTATTACCGAAGAATCGGCCAACGCCTTACTCGACGCCCTGCGCAATGCTGTCGCCAGCGACACAGTGCGCGCAGTGTTATTAACCGGCAACGGTAAATTTTTCTGCGCGGGCGGCAATCTTAAGAACTTTATGGCTCAGCAAGGCCCCCTCGACACCTACGTTAATAAGGCAATTGAAGAGACCTATAATCCGCTGGCCAACTATATGATGAATATGCCCATTCCGCTCATTTCTGCGGTAAATGGTCCAGCAATTGGCGCCGGCGTTGGCTTGGCACTGAATTGCGACATTGTACTGGCCGCCAAATCTGCCTATTTCTCCCTGCCCTTTGTGCCCAAGCTGGGCGTTGTTCCCGACATGGGTTGCTCATGGCTGGTGAGCAGAGGCCTGAATTACAATCAAGCTTTAGCCATGTGCTTAACCGGCGACTCACTCAGCGCCGACGATGCCGCGCGGGCGGGAATGATCTGGAAAAGTATTGACGATAGCGAGCTGATGACAGAAGCTTCTGCACTGGCAGCCAATTTAGCCAAACTATCCTCTGGAGCTGTTCGGAGGACCAAAGAGTCACTACGCGCCGCTTACCAAAATAGTTTTAATGAGCAGCTCCTGCTAGAGCAAAAATTGCAGACCGAAAGTTTCGGTGGCAAGGCCTTTCAGGAAGGGCTCAATGCCTTTCGCGAACGTCGAGAAGCAGATTTTATAGCCAATGGCGATGAGTGATAACACCGCAGGCGTCGCGCCCAGAGCGAGAGAAAAGTACATAGTGAGCAAAGTAAAAAAGCCTAGCACCCGCACGCGACTTTCGCGGGAGCAACGCGAATCCGAGATTATTAGCGCGGCGCGACAAGTCTTTATCAATCGCGGCTATGAAATTGCCACCATTGCAGAAATTGCCGACGTGGTGGGCGTAGTCGAAGGTACTGTGCTCCATTACTTTAAAAGCAAACGCGCCTTAATGGCCAAAGTAATCGAAAATTTCTATGAAGAGATCACTCTCGCCATGGAAACTGGGGTTGCTGCCATCAGCGGTTCACAGAATAAGTTACGCTATATTATTCATACCCATATGTCGTTTTTACACAATAACAGCGACCTCTGCACCGTGATTCTCAACGAGTCTCGCGGTTCGCATACCGAGCTCCTTGAAAAGGTGCACAACTTCAATCGTCGCTACACCAATGTTGTTATCAACGTAGTGCGCGAGGGCAAAGAAAATGGCGAGATTGACGAAGCGGTATCGCCAATCCTCATTCGCAATGTGGTCTTTGGCGCGATAGAGCACTATCTTTGGGACATCGTCTCGGGCACCACACGCGAAGACAGCAATGTTATTGCCGAACAACTCACTCACTTGGTATTCAACGGCATTGTGAACAGCGCCGATGATTCACGCAGCGAGATCAATCACCTCATTCTGAAATTAAACAAATTAATCGACGAGTAACAGACCCTCAGGAGAACGGCATGAGCGACATTAATTATAAAGGCCAGTGTGCCTGCGGCGATTTCACTTACAGCTGCGAAGGCGAGCCAGCCAGTGTTATGGCCTGCCATTGCCGCGACTGCCAGTACGCCTCTGGCAGCGCCTTTGCCACGGTAGCATTTTTCCCCGCTGCCAACTGCGCAATGACCGGCCCCAGCAAGGTATACACCGTTAAAGGTGAGGCCGGGCTCACAGTAAACCGTCATTTCTGCGGTAACTGCGGCACACCACTGTATTCCATGCTGGCGGAAATGCCAGAGATGCTATTTATCAAAGTGGGCACCTTAGAAGACCCCAATCTAACTCCTTTACAAGGCCATATGTGGTGCGCATCCAAACTGTCGTGGCTAAAATTAGACGACGGCTTGGTACAATTACCAGGCAATCCACCGCTCGCATAAGTCCCGTACGAATAGTACAAACAATAAAAAAGCGCCGAAAGGCGCTTTTTTATTGCCTCAATGCCAACCTCCAAAATAAAGGGCCGGCACTAAAAGCACGCGCGCGGGTAGCGCTTACATAAACACGACCGTGTCAGAATGCTTAGCTTCGATCTGATCTTTGAAATGCGCAATAATGCTTTTGCGCTTAAGCTTCAAGGTAGGTGTGAGCAGACCATTCATAATTGTCCACTCCGGTGTAATCACAACGTGATTGACCCGCTCATAAGCGGCTAGCTTGGCATTTATTTTCGCCAGGGAAGCGCTAAGGCTTGCAGTGAGCTCATCCGCAGACAAGCCTTTACCAAGCTCAGACAAGGTCGCCAATAACAGCGGCTGATCCAAACCATGACCACAAACGCAAACTTGCTCAAGCTCAACCAAAGAGCCAAAATCGTCTTCGAGTTTAATCGGCTGAATAAATTTGCCCTTGGTGGTTTTAAACACTTCGCTGATACGGCCGGTAATCCACAGATTGCCGTTTTCGTCGAGCTTGCCAGTATCGCCGGTGTGATACCAGCCATCGATAAGCGCTTCGGCAGTTTTTTCTGGGCTTTTGTAATAGCCAACCATCAAGCCATTACTTTTAAAGCATACTTCTTCATCGTCGGTAATTTTTATTTCAACGCCAGTTAAAGGCACCCCGACACAACCGGCTTGGGGCCGCTCGTCAGACAGCCAAAAAGTACCGTCACAGAAATTTTCGGTCATGGAATACCCTTCGCGCAGTACCACGCCAAGATTGATAAACCAATTTTGCACATCGCGTGGGCAAGGTGCTGAACCCGTTAAGACCATACGCGCTTGATTTAAACCCAGCTGTTTTCTGATCTGCTCCTTTTCAGCTTCGCCAAACCCTGCCTGCGCTTCTGGCGGAATCTTCGCGTCAATAGCAGCTTTAAATTTTACCCACAGGCGCGGCACAGAGAAGAAGAAAGTTGGCTCAACATCGCGCAATTCGGCGGCAAAGGTTTCTAGCCCCTCAGAGAAAGACACCACGCCATTACAGTACAGTGCATTCATTTCAACAATGGCGCGCTCAGCAGCGTGAGACAGTGGCAAATAAGACATGAAGCGCTCGCGCTCTTTACCCAAACCCACATTCCAATCTTTGTGCATACGCGGTAAAACCCGTCCTGGCGTGCCGTGCACATGCATTACACCCTTCGGATTACCAGTGGTGCCCGAGGTGTAAAGTATTGTCATTAGCGCTTCAGTACCTGGCACTGGTGACTCAGCCATCGGCGGGTGAGCAGCCACAATAGCGTCTAGATTTGCTTCCGTTTCACAGCTACAGCCGTGTATCGCCACGCGCTTCATACCCGCGGGCAAAACCTCATCTGCTTGGCCGGCAATATCAAACTGGCCCAGGAAAATCATCTGACTTTCGCTGTGCTCTAAAATATAACGTGAAGACGGTGCATCCTGACCTGGGTACAAAGGCACGCTAACGTGACCACTCAGCATAATTGCAAAATCTACAACTACCCAGTCGGCACAGTTTTTTGCAAATACCGCGATACGGCTGCCGGGCTCATAGCCTTGCGCAGAAATATAGCTCGCTAAGCGACGCGCGCGATCAGCTACCTGCCCCCAAGTAAATTCGGTCCACTGCAAGTCTTTAGGCTGACGCAGAAACACTTGCTCTGCAGCCACCGACTCCCAGTGGTAAAACATTTCCAATGGTGTCTTTATCGTATTACTCATCGCTCATACTCCGGCAAATCTTTATTGTTGAATATCCCGGGCTGACTGCCCGGGATAGCATCCGCCTTACTGGAACAGCTCACCAGCAGCGGCCTTATCAATCACAATAGCTGGCGGCGCAAAACGCTTACCGTATTTAGCTTCTAACTCGCGGCAGCGATCTACAAAACGCTGCACGCCATAGGTATTAATAAACTGCAGATAGCCGCCTGTCCACGCCGGTGCACCGATCCCCATAATCGAGCCAATATTGCCGTCGGCTACGGTGCGTAATACACCGGTTTCTAGGCATACCAAACTCTCAATCACTGGACGGAACAGCAGACGATCACGAATATCTTGATCATTTACCTCGCCATCAACCTCGGCATTAAAATACATTTCCCGTAAACCAGGCCAAATATGCTTGCCGGCTTCAGTGTATTCGTAATAACCGCCGCCATGAACCCGACCTCCGCGCTTATGCTCGGTTAACAGGCAGCGCATCAGCGCAGTTCCCTGTGGCGTCGGATCATCTTCAGCTTTGCTCAAGCCCATACTGATTTGAGCATCAATAATATCTAAAGACAACTTTTGGCTAACTTCATCTTGCAGCGCTAAGGGGCCAACTGGCCAACCCACTGATTTACCTACCGACTCCACGCGCACTGCATTAATACCTTCGGCAATTAACTGAGCCGCTTCTTGTATTGGCGTACCAATAGTTCGAGAAGTATAGAAGCCAGGTGAATCGTTAACTACGATGGGAGTCTTTTTCAACTGGCGAGCCAGATCGAAGGCCTTAGCAAGGGTTTCTTCGCTGGTTTCTGCACCGCAGATAATTTCCACTAACGGCATCCTGTCTACCGGCGAGAAGAAATGCATTCCAATAAAATTACTAGGGTTTGAGCTGGCGCCAGACAAAGACGTAATTGGCAGCGTAGACGTATTAGATGCCCACACGCCGCCCTCTGCCAAGCAGGACTCCGTCGATTTAGTCAGCGAGTGCTTGAGTTCGACGTTTTCAAAAACGGCTTCAATAATAAAATCGCAGCCCTGCAAATCGTCATTGCTAATACTTGGTTTGATGCGCGCCAATACATCTTGGGCGGCAGCCTCAGTCATCCGACCTTTTTGAATCAGCTTAGCCAGACCTTTTTCAGAATAAGCCTTGGCTTTTTCTGCAGACTCCATGGTTACGTCTTTAATAACAACGCTAATGCCGACCATAGCCGCCGACATGGCAATACCTTGGCCCATCATCCCGCCGCCCAATATGCCTAAGCGCGATACGGTCGATTTCTCAAATCCCTTGGGCCGGCTTTGACCACCAGCAACCTGATTCATCTGGAAGAAAAAGGCGTTAATCATGTTCTTCGCTTCTGGCGTTGTTACCAGCTGAGCGAACTGCCGGCTCTCAATACGCAGTGCGGTATCCAGGTCTACGCGCAGGGTTTCGACCATAATATCCAAAATCATTTCTGGCGCAGGCAACAAGCCCCGCGTCTTTTTGCGCAGACCAGCGGCATAAAATACGATTGCCTGGCGAATACTTGGCTGCTCTTCGCCGCCACCTGGTATTTTAAAGCCGCGCACATCCCAAGGCTGAACAGCTGCTAACTCATTGCCGCGCTGCTCAAGAATCCACGCCTTAGCGCGGGGTAGCAAGGCTTCTTGGTCCGCCACCGTTTCGTGAAGCAAGCCGGCCGCAACCGCGGGCGCCGCGCCCAATTTTTTACCTTCAATCAAAAACGGAAAAGCTTTTTCAAAACCCAGCAATGTAGTCAGGCGCACTACGCCGCCGCCGCCTGGCAACAGACCCAAGCCCACTTCCGGCAGCCCAACCATAACCGCCTTGGAATCCACAGCTATGCGGTAGTTACAGGCCAAACACAATTCTAAACCGCCACCCAGCGCCGCGCCATTAATGGCGGCAACAACCGGAACCGGCAGTTTTTCTATGCCGCGAAATAATGCCTTAATCTCTTCGGTGCGCACAAATACACCATGCTCTTCACCGGGCTGGGCCGTGACCAAGTCGTTGAGATCACCGCCAGCAACAAAAGTTTTCTTAGCAGAAGTAATAACCACCCCCGCCAAATCTGCCTCGCCCGCTAATTTCTCGAGCGAGCTGCGCAAACCGTCGATAAACTCATCGTTAATCGCGTTTACGCTGCCGCGCATATCCATAGTGACGGTTACGATATTGTCGCTGTCTTTTTCATAAAGAAATGATGTTGTCATTGTACTTTCCTGAATTTTGTCTGCTGTTCGTCAGAGGGGCACCGCCGCGGAATTGCTTTGTGCGATGCCAAGATTACTGCCGTCTGCTATTCGCGGTTTACACCCGCTCGATGATCGTTGCGATACCCATTCCGCCACCCACACATAGGGCAACCAAACCGCGCTTTAGATTGCGGCGCTCAAGCTCATCGAGAATCGTGCCGACCAACATGCCTCCAGTTGCGCCCAGAGGGTGACCCATGGCAATTGCGCCACCGTTAACATTGGTCACACTATCGTCAATGCCAAGATCGTCCATAAAGCGCAACGCGACAGAAGCGAAGGCCTCGTTGATCTCCCAAAGGTCGATATCTTTAACGTTTAAACCGGCTTTTTTCAGGCATTTCAATGCTGCGGGGCCTGGGCCAGTGAGCATGATAACGGGATCTGTTGAGGTAACTGCGGTGGCGACAATACGGCCACGGGGTACCAGTCCCAACTCTTTTCCAATTGCCTCGCTGCCAATAAGTACCGCGCTGGCACCGTCAACAATACCGGAGGAATTTGCTGCGGTGTGTACGTGATTGATCTGCTCAACCGAGGTGTATTTAGACAATGCCATATCATCCATACCAGCACTGCCCATCGCTGCAAATGAGGGCCGCAGGGTGCCGAGGGACTCAAGGGTACTATCGGGCTTAATAAAATCGTCTTGGCCCAGAATCACCGCACCACTGGCATCACGCACTGGCACGACTGATTTAAAATAACCATTGTCTCTCGCAAAGGCCGCGCGCTGCTGCGACTGCACTGCAAAACTGTCGACGGCGGTACGATCCCAGCCGGCCAGAGTAGCGATCAAATCAGCGCCGACGCCTTGGGGAACAGAGCGCTGCCCAAAAATAAACTCGGGATCAGAAAACATCACCCCGCCATTGCTGCCCATTTGCACGCGCGACATCGACTCAACGCCACCAGCAACAATCAAGTCGTCCCAACCCGAGGCAATTTTTTGCGCTGCGGTGTTAACGGCCTCTAAGCCAGAGGCGCAAAAACGGTCTAACTGCACCCCAGCAACCGTTTCATCCCAGCCCGCAAATTGGGCGGCGGCCTTGGCTATATTGCTGCCTTGCTGAGCAATTGGGGTTACGCAGCCTAGCAACACATCGTCAACCCGGCTGGTATCAAGGTCGTTGCGCTGCTGGATTTCTTTCAGCAAGCCGGCGATCAACGCCACAGGCTTCACTTCGTTAAGTGTACCGCCCGTCTTACCTTTACTACGGGGACTACGAATGGCTTCATATATAAATGCAGCTGTGCTCACGGCGTACCTCGGATTTACATTATAGAGATTCAAATTCTGGCCAAAACTGACTTAGCCTAGGTTCGGGGCCACAGTGTGAAAGATTGGACTGACCGAGACAATGACCAAAAAATGACACAAAAATTAACATTTGAATGCAAGTCGTCAGCTATAATCACGCTATATGGATAATTTCGACTCGCTCAGTATCTCAATGGCCACCGTGGGCCGCAGCCTTTCTGGCGCGGCAAGCAAAGGTATCAACATTCCCGCATTGCTGCGTAAATGCGGTATCGATGCTCGGTTATTAGAATTACCACAAACCCGTATCCCCATCCAAAAATTCATTAAACTATGCCGCCTAAGTAGTGACCGACTCAATGATGAACAGTATGGCCTACTCGCCAAACCCCAACGCTTAGGTACCTACCGCGCTATATGCGTAAATGTAGTCCATGCCAAAACCCTTGGCGATGCACTGCTGCGCTATACCGAGTTCAGCAACCTCTTCGAAAACAGCTTAGCCTACCAACTCAATGTGCAGGGCCGCCGCGCCGAATTACAAATCCATCGCCGCAACAATATGCCAGTGTTAAACGGCTTTGCCATCGACACGGCATTGATGGTGGTACATCGCTTTAGCAATTGGCTGATCAACGAGCGCATTGCTCTGCAAGGGGTGCGCATTGACTATCCCAGCCCCGCCCACCATGAACACCACTACCTGTTTTACGGCTCTCCCGTATTAACCGGTCAGCCCTATAGTTCGCTGGAATTCGACAGCGCCTACCTAGAGCGGCCAATTGTCCAAAACGAAACCAAGCTCGCTGGCTATCTCAAAGAGGCGCCAGCAAACTTGTATTTGCCGCTAAATGAAAGCGGTCAGTTCTCATTACAAGTACGCCATATTCTTAGTGAAATGCCCGACCACCTCACCGCCAAAACAGCCCTGCGCGACACTAGCGCGGCACTCGGCTTTAGCCCCGACACCTTGCGCCGCCGCTTGAAACAAGAGGGCACCAACTTTCAATCGATACGCAGCACCATGCGCCGCGAACTCGCCATTCACTATCTGGCCAGTAGTAGCGACAGCATCGAGATAATTGCCTACAAAACCGGTTATACCGAGCCCGGTGCCTTTATTCGCGCCTTTAAAAACTGGACCGGCTCCACGCCACTGCAATTTCGCAAGCAGCTCGAACGCTAGTCGCATTTCTGCGCAGCAGGCTCATTAGGCGTTATTGACTTAGAGATCACTAAGTGCCACCATCAAAAAGATAAGTCCGCTGAAACCCAGTCCAGTAGCGCCATAAGCATGCCACTGCGCCCTAGGTTTCACGCTAATTTGCGGGAGTATCCCGTCAAAATAACAGCTTAAACACCCAATTCCGCGGTTTTTCCACACCTAGCGTAAGGACATAATCGCAGCCATAACCACACCCTCAGATCAGAGGTTTATACTATGAACAGCGTTGCCCCCCTAGCCGAAAACCCCACTTCAGACTTTCAAAGTATAAAAAATGCCGTTGATCTTCAGCGCGCCAGTTTCCTTGCCGAAGGCTACCCTAGCGCCAAAACGCGGATCGATCGCCTAGATCGCTTAATCGCCATGCTACGCACCAATAAGCAGAAGCTGGCCGCCACCCTAAAAGCCGATTACAGCGCCCGCTCGCACTTCGACAGCGTAGTTTTTGACATACTGGTGCCTATCGAAAGTCTAAAATACTGCCGTAAAAACACCGCCAAATGGATGAGGCCGGAAAAGCGCGGCGCGAAATTCCCGCTGAATGTACTGGGCGCCGACGCCCATGTTTTTTATCAGCCACTGGGCGTTGTCGGCATTGTCGCGCCGTGGAACTTCCCCATTCAGCTAACCTTCTCGCCGCTTGGCAATGCCATCTCGGCTGGGAATCGCGCCATTATTAAACCCTCTGAGCTAACCCCAGCTACCTCAGAATTACTGGCCGAATTGTTCACAGAGTCGTTTAGCCCCGAAGAAATCACCGTGGTAAACGGCGGCCCAGAAGTGGCTTCGGCGTTTACCTCGCAAGCCTTTGACCACCTCGTGTTCACCGGCGCACCCTCGGTAGCTAAACACGTGATGCGCGCTGCAGCCGAAAACTTGGTACCGCTAACACTTGAGCTAGGCGGCAAATGCCCCGTTATTATTGGCGAAGGCGCAGACTTAAAAGCCGCGGTTGAACGTATCTTCACCTTTAAGACTATGAACGCTGGGCAAATATGTTTAGCCCCCGACTACACCTTTGTTAAAAAAGAAGTGCTGCCTGAGTTTATTCGCCTCGCCAAAAACTTTGTGTCCGACAATTTTGGCCATCTTGCCAACAACGACGACTACGGTTCTATTATCAATGCCCGCCATCGCGCTCGCATTGCCTCTTACATCCAAGAGGCAAAGAGCAAAGGCTTTGAAACCATTCCACTGTCTGACGACATTGGCTTAGACGCGCTACACGATCACCACAAGCTGGCACCAACATTGGTTATCGACCCCAGCGATGACTGTAAAATTATGAGCGACGAAATTTTTGGTCCCGCCATGCCAATCAAAACCTACTCCGACATCTCCACCGTAGTCGGTCACATCAATGCCGGCGAGCGGCCCTTAGCGCTGTATTACTTTGGTAAATCGCAATCCGAAATTAATTTGCTAAAGTACAACACCACCTCCGGCGGCATGGTCGTAAACGATATTGCCGCCCACGTTTTACAAGACACCATGCCACTGGGCGGTGTTGGTCACAGCGGCATGGGTTCTTATCACGGCTTTGACGGTTTCCGTCAATTAAGCCACGGCAAAGGCTATTACAAGCAAGGATTACTCAGCTTAACGCCATTCTTCAAGGCGCCACACACCGACAAAATGCTGGCCTTGCTTGAAAAAATGATGGGCTAAACCTGACGCTGCTTTGGCATTAATAAGGATATACATCAGATGAACATCGAACGCTTTGTTATAGATATTAATAAAAGTCAGCTCGACGATTTACAGAAGCGCTTAGACAGCGCTCGCTTTTGCGACGACTTTAGCAATGACAACTGGGAATACGGCACCAATGCCACTTATTTAAAAGAGCTGGTCGACTACTGGCGCACGGATTACAACTGGCGCGAACACGAAGCGACCATGAACCAGTTTGAGCATTTCCGCGCCGACATCGACGGCATGCCCATTCACTTTCTGCACAAAAAAGGCGTCGGCCCATCACCCACCCCGCTGCTCCTAAGCCACGGCTGGCCGTGGACCTTTTGGGATTACCAAAAACTCATTGGCCCACTGACCGACCCCGCCGCTTATGGTGGCGACCCCGCCGACGCCTTTGACGTGGTGATTCCCTCACTGCCCGGCTACGGTTTTTCAACGCCACTCACCACCACTGGCATTAATTTCAGCAGCGCCGCCGATATATTTGTAAAATTAATGACCGGTTTGGGCTACGGCAAATTTGCCGCCCACGGCCACGACTGGGGCGCGATTATCACCGCCCAGCTCGGTCACAAATACGCCGACCGGCTAATTGGCGCCCACTTCACTACCATGCTACCGCTAGACACTTTCAGTGGTGGCGTTGTTGACGAGCGCTTCTTTACTGCCGCAGACCAAAGCATTGCCGAAAAGAACGCGATGTTTTTTGCCGACGGCGGCGGTTACTTCGCCCTGCAAACAACCCGCCCGCAAACCTTGGCTAACGCACTAAACGACTCGCCAGTTGGCCTGTGCTCGTGGATCTTAGAAAAGCGTCGCGACTGGAGTGACTGCGGCGGCGACGTAGAGAGCCGCTTTTCAAAAGACGATCTCATTACCACGGTAATGCTCTATTGGCTTACTCAAAGTTTTGGCACTTCAGCGCGCTTTTACTACGAAGCCGTGCATCGCCCCTGGACGCCGTCCCACGACCGCAACCCTGTGGTAGAAGCCCCCGTCGGCTTAGCCATCTTCCCAGAGGAAGTGCTCGGCCAACCCAAAGCGTGGATAGAGCACTACTATAATTTGCAACACTACTCAGAAATGCCAAGCGGCGGCCACTTTGCCGCAATGGAAGAGCCCGAGCAGCTCACTCAAGATATTCGCAAATTCTTTGCTAGCTTGCGCTGAGTTTTACGACAATGGCGCGATTGTTCACCGCCCTTGACGTCGCGAAAATTGGCACTATACGGATGCGGTGGCTAGTTACTCCGTCATTCTGAATCAAGTTCAGAATGACGGAGGGCGCGCTCAGAATAACAAAGGGGCTTTCACAATGGCGCTAAATCGAGGACTGGTGTTTACAAGGCGCCAAAAATAAAAAAGCACAGCGAGAGTCGCCTCGAACTGTGCTTTTTAGAGCGGTTACAAATTAAGCCGCCGGATAGCGCTCGCTTACCCAAGCGACAATATCACTAACCACTTGCCGCCGATCCTCTGGCAGCTCATTGAGTATCTCATGATACAAACCCGGGTATATCTTTAACTGTTTGTCTGTAGAGCTGATTTTTGCATTGAACGCTTCGCTCGCCGCGGCGGGAATAAGCTTGTCGTCACTGCCATGCATAATAAAAATAGGCAGACGAATACGCTCAAACTGCGGGGGCAGTTTGGCAATGGTATTCACCATTTCCGAAATAGTTTTTAACGGCACGCGGCTGCTAAGGTTTAAAGGATCGGCGCTGTAGTCGGCAACGGCAGCAGGATCTCGGCTCACTAGCTCCGGCGCTACGGCAAAGGCTGGCAAGTTAGGCGCAAAAACACTGATTAAACCGCATAGCGCTTTTACTGGTGCATTAACCACATCTGACGCCAGAGCGGCACCCGACAATAACAAGGCCGATAATTTATCTTGATGCTGGAGGGTGTAACCCACCGAGATTGCGCCACCCATGCTATGCCCCAACAACAGCAATGGCAGTTTGTGTTCCTCGGTGACCTTATCAACCAGTTGATCGAGATCTTCTATACAGTACTGAAAGCGATTGATCGCACCGCGATGGCCGTATGACTGACCGTGGCCACGATGGTCAATTGCATAAACCGTAATATTTTTAGCCACCAGCGCGTGTGCCAGCTCGGCGTAACGACCGCCGTGCTCGCCCAAGCCGTGGGCGACAATCATTACCGCAACGGGGTTTTCGGCGTGCCAGCACTGCCAGAAAACTTTAATACCTTCGCAACCGCGAAACTTGCCATTACCTTGCTTCATCCTTAATCCTTTAATCTGCGGCGTATTGCCGAATAATATCGTTAAACTCGGCAGTAACGCTATCAAGCAGCAGCTGAGGCTCTTTAATAGCCGCCGGATCAATATTTAAAGCTAGGCACGCCGTGTCACCATGGGTAATCATGGCGTACATCACCGCGCAACCAGGTCGTGGTGGCAGCACGTAATGCGCAAGTACTTTGCTGCCCGCCAAATACACCGTGTCGCGCATACCTGGAATATTACTAGCTTGGGCATCCATGCGACTGGTGACCACCGACATTAGCGCTGCGACCACCGAACTGGGCATGGCTAATAAGCTAGGCATTATTTGATTGAAAAAGTCGATTGCCGGTTCTTTGCGAACCTGACTAACAAATTCACTTACTTCTTTTAGCTGCTGAGCTAAATCATTGTGCACCGGCGCGCGGTAACTTACCCCGCTAAACCGGTTGCCACCCGCGGGATCCCCTGGCTTGCGCACGCTCACCGGAAAAGACAGGGGCACAGCCTCAAGCGTCATATCGTAGGCTTCGTGGTAGCGACGAAAGCCGCCAATAATCCCAGCCAGATAAACATCATTAAACGAAACACCCGCGGCTTTGGCTGCCGCCTTTAAAGGCGCGAAAGACACGTCTAGCAGTTCAAAACGCGTTGCCAAGCTGCGTTTGCGAAACAGCGGCGAACCACCGCCACTTTGCGCCTGAGTTAAGGCAAGCAGCGAGCGGCTGTAATCTAGCGCGATACGCGAAAGCTCGGTATTGCCACTGCGCAGCCACGCCAAGCCCTGCCGACCCAAAGACGACACACCACCGCTAAACTGCTTAGCGTCGCCGATAAGCCGCGCCGCAAAATTCCTCGACCACGGCGAAGTAGCCGCCGGCCATGTAGCATCGCCGCCAAAATATTCATTTGGATCACGCGCGAGAACACTGTTAAACAATTGTATTAAGCCGCCGCCATCGGTGAGGCTATGGTGGATCTTCATTGCAAACGCGCTGCGGTTTTCTGCGCAGCCTTCAATTAGCACTATCTCCCACGGTGGCCGACTGCGATCACAGGGCGTGGTAGCGAAGGTTTCCAAAAAATCCATTAGCTCTCGGTAGCCGCCTGGCGCCGGCAATGACACGCGGCGCACATGGTAGTGAAGGCTAAAGGTATCGTCATTTACCCAGCACGGCAGCTGGCCGGGGATACCGGTTTCAAACACACGTTGCCGCAGACGCGGCACCGAGGACACCATCCAGGTCATGGTGTCTAAAAAACGCTGCCAATCAGGACAGCCGTCGAGCATATGCACCGAGGTACCGGTTGAGCGGGTTTTGGGCAAAACTTCCATGCGCCACATAATGGCTTCGGCGGCAGACATTACCTTATCGCCGCCCCAGCTACGCAGAGCCTGCAAGCGCTCGGGGCTGCACGGCTCAGCTTGTTGGTGGGCGGCCTTGGCAGAAGCAGCTTTATTTACAGGGGCTTTATTTACACGAGCCTTAGTCACCCTGCGCGGCATTTTTACTGGATTGCTTATCGGCTCTGATTTTGAATCTGGCGCGGCCGTTTGGACTTCATCAGCCGTGATCGCCTCTTGCACTTCTTCCATAAGAACATCCTGCTCTGGGTTTATTGGCTGCGCTTAATTTACCAAGCTACTGTCGTTCATCGTCTTGGTCTCGGTAGGCCAGTCAGCCAAGGTATCTACAAACAATTGCCGCACCGCCGCAATATTGTCGTCTAGGTTTGCAGGGTCCCACTGACTAACATCAATCGGGTCTAAGGCACAAATATCCACGGTGCCGGCCCGCATAGTGGCATCTTCACGCCACATTAATTCACCAGCATTGCGTATCACCACCGGCACAATGGGCACGCCGGCTTGCATAGCTATATGAAAAGCGCCTTTTTTGAAGCGGCCGACCTTAGGTGTGTAAGAGCGCGTGCCCTCGGGTGCAATGGCCACCGACAAGCCGCGTTTCAGACGGTCTACTGCGGGTTGCAGTGCATCAATCGCTTTTTTAGAATTACTGCGGTCGAGAAACGACATTTCAGCCATACGCAGAAACGGACCAATCACCGGTACATTTTCGGCTTCTTTTTTTACAACACCGGTAAGCTCGCGACGAATAATATTATAAAAAATAAAGAAGTCGAGTTTGCTTTGGTGATTCAAAATAAACACTGCGGGGCGCACTCGCCACAGATTGTGTTCATTGAGAATATTTACTTTTATACCCGCCAGCGCCAAGCCCAGTTCGCTGCCAATGGTGCCGACCATATCTGCAGCGCGGCGCGGCTCTTTGTAAAATCGGTTATACGCCATGCCCGCTAACATAGTTGCGGTCATGGCCGAATACGCGCCCACGGTGCCAGCAAAGGCTTTAAACGGCGCGCGCTTGCGGGGATCGAAGTTTAGTACGGGCCAAGCCTCTGATGCTGCTTTAAGCTGCAGTTCTTTCTGAGGATTAACCGCTGTGGCTAAACCCACCGTAGATAAGAAATCGATGTCCTCATCGCCATTGGCGTAGCCGTAGCTTTTGCTCAAATTAATTTTTTGCTTTTTAGCAAAGCCGCGCACCGCCGCCGCCTTGTTTTTTCCCCACAGCGGCTCACCGTTAAGCTTGCCATTTACGATGCCGCGCTTAATTTCTAATTCTGTGGCCAGAATATGCTCAATACCGTATTCGATCGCCAAGGGTTCAATTTGATAGCGCGTTGCCGACGAAGCAATTGCCACCGTATGCCCTGCTTGCATATGGGCCTGCACCAAACTATAGGCTTCGTGAAACATGCACCGCGCAATGCGTTCAATAAATAATTTTTGCCACAGCGCCCGAACTTCGTCCTCGCTATTGCCCGCCCATTCGGCGATTAAATCTTTAAACAGCTGAGAAAATTCAGCCTCGTTAGCAATACCCTTAAACGGCGCCGTTACCCCAGTGACAAGCTCTTTAACGCTGATGGTGCGCGTGCGAATACGCTCTTTGAAATACTCGCCAACCGAGTAGCCGTCAATCAAGGTGCCGTCAAAATCAAAAAATGCGCCTATGCTTGGCCCCTGCGGGCCAGCCTTAATTCGCGCTATTGCGTCGGCGGTATTAAATACATCCATTTACTCACTCCAATGCACCGGCGTGGCGCTCTCGATTAAGGATAAGGTTAAATTTATTGGCTATCACGGCTGTGATCTGCGATTAGGCGCTCTCACAAAATACAAGTGCACACTCGAAATTTTTAGCTCAGCAAGCCACCAGCAAAAGATCGGGGTCCACCTTTTGTTAAACCCAGCGGCCCCAGCCAGAGGGCCATCAAGCGCTGCATGCATGATTATGAAGCCTAAAGAATCTCTTGATATCAATTATTGACTATTAAATCAATATAGCATCAAAAACAATGTACCACTAGTGGCCCGCTCGTTAGCTGCAAGGCCACGCGAAGAGATAAAGGAAGTGAAACGAAGGCGCTACTCTTCTGGCGCCAAATAACTCATAACGAGCGAGTGCACGGTATTTTGTACTGTGCGTTTAGAATTACCCGAGTAGCGCATGTGCGCGACAGTATGCGCCATGCCCATAATGACCCGCGCAGCATCGCTGGCATTAATTTCCGAGGAGATAGAATTGTCTTGGCGGCCTTCTAATAGCAATTTGCGCAGGCCAGATACCGCTTCTTTATAAAAATCGAGGTACATATCCCAGATAAAGCCTCGAGTAAAACCCGACCACTCCAGCCATATCCGTACATAATGGCTGTTCTCATCAATCAGAATTTGAAAGGCGAGCAGCAAGTCTTCAATACGCTCATAGGCGGGTGCCGACTTATCTAAGCGCACTATAATCATTTTATCGAGAAAATAACGGTGAATTTCGGTCAACACTGACCGTTGCAACATATCTATCGACGGGAAGTAATGAAATACCGTTGGAATAGATACACCCACTGCGGCGGAAATATCTGCGTGATTGGCATTGGCCAAACCCCGTTCGGCAAACATCTGAATACCACAGTGCAATATTTGTTCGTGGCGCAATTCCGGTGACATTCTCCGAGCACGGGTTTTCGGTTCCTTACTACTTACCGGCTTAACACCCTGCTTTTTCAATTCGCGTCTCCATCTATAACTAAAATACCCTCACTTGGGGTAAACCTATTTTGCACCCTTACGTACAACAAGCGCACCGCTAAGTATATCGTAGTTTGGCACCGTGGTTTTTCCTTATACCCCAGCACTACGTCACAGGGGATACTTAGCGGGCAACAGAGAATTACTACCAAGATAATCGCTGGCGCAAAACCACAGCACTTACCGATACTATAGAAGCGGCACTTCAACAGGAGAGAAGGCAATGTTTAATAGCAAGGAAAACGCTATCACCAGCAACACCCCCAGCAACGATCTATTTAGCACCCACATTGCACTTTTAATTGGCGCAATGGCCATTCTGATGCTTTTTATACCCGAAATACGCTAAGCCCCCGCCGCGGCATTTGTACAATGCCGCGGCAAAGCCCAAATCTCCGCTGAACTTCAGCGCCGCCCCAGCTTAACACCTGATCGAATTAGTCTTACACGTCGTACAAGTCAGTGCTTATCAAACTGGCAGCAACCCATGATCCAAACCTTAGAAGAATACATTACAGTAAAGCGCTCGATTGCCGAATGCTTTGCCTACTTACGAGACTTCGCCACAATCGAACAGTGGGATCCTGCAGTACTGCAGGCCCGCAAACTCAGCCCAGGAAGGCCAGAAGTTGGTAGTAAGTACCAACTTAAGCTAAAACTGCCCGGCGGCAGATCAACAAATATGCTTTACACGCAAGTGTCGATAGACGAACAGCGCCAACTGATATTACACGGTGTCGGTAGCAATTTTTCGGCGCTAGATACCATTAGTTTAAAAGCATTAGACCCCGAAACTACCGAAATTCACTATCGCGCCGAGCTCCACCTCGACTGGATGCCATCCCCATTTGCCTGGTTCATTAGCCCGCTGCTAAAGCGCATCGGTAAAAATGCCGTTAGCGGTCTACAGCGCGCCCTCGAAATCCCCACAGAGCCGGCCCCAATGCGTTTTAAAGATACTGTCGCTGACCGAATGATACTGCCCGCCGCAATCAATTTCGGTCGTCGCGGCTATTTAACCCAAGTCAGAAAATCTCATTCAACACGCTTAGACGGCAAAGTGATTGCGATCACCGGCCCCACCGCCGGCCTGGGCCTTAGCGCGGCCTGCGAGCTAGCCCGACTCGGCGCCAGCTTAATTCTCATCGGTAGAGATAAATCTCGTCTAGAACAAGCCGCCGCGGAAATTCGCGATTTCAGCGGCTGCCCAAGCGATACGCTTTACATTTACAACACTGAATTATCGAGCCTCGAAAATACCGCGGCCAAGGCCAAGGAAATTAGCGCGAACCACCCACACATCGACGTTTTAATTAATAATGCCGGCGCGCTGTTTGCCGAGCGCCAAATAACCGACGAGGGCCTTGAGCGCAGCTTAGCCCTTAATTTCCTTGCCCCCCTATTACTGAGCAAGGCCCTAAACCCCAGCTTTAGTCAAAATAGCCGAATCATAAATGTGGTCTCCGGCGGTTTGTATCTACAAGGCTTAGCGCTCGATGACCTGCAATACAGCACGCCGCCTTTTGACGGCAGCAAAGCCTATGCCCGCGCCAAACGAGCGCTGCTCACCATGAGCCAGCACCGTGAAAACCAGCTCGCGACTGTCCACGCCATGCATCCCGGCTGGGCGGCCACCCCGGGTGTTGCCAAATCACTGCCCGCATTTAACAAGGCCATGCATCGCCATCTTCGCGACAGCCGCATGGGGGCAGACACGATGGTCTGGCTAGCCGCCGCACCAGAAATAAGTAGCGCGCCGTCCGGACAGCTCTGGTTCGACCGCAGGGCGCATACTGATGCGGTACTTCCAAACACGGCTTGCTCCGAGCAAGACCGACAAAAGCTAAGGGACTGGAGTGACGAGATACTCACCAAGCATTTGTTTTAATTGGGAAAATTCCAGCCACAAACAACCGAACCGCTAATCCAGCCCGTTATATGGGCGATTTCCTACACAGCGTGGGGCTAATCGCCGATTTCCCTACGCTTCCATGGGAGTAAACTAAACAGCGTCAAGGATGACATCGGTGCAAACAAGGATGTTCTGCACCACCGGCCTTCGGGCCGGTTTTTATTTGTAGCCCACCAAGCTTGTCACTCGGCTAATCCACCTCAAGAGCAAATTTCACGCTCCAATACACATCAAACAAGCATAAAAAAGCCCCGACCTGCGGGGCTTTTTTATCAAACTCGCTAACGACTTACTCTGCGCCAGCGATGCTGATCAACTCAACATCAAATACCAGTGCGGCATTTGGGCCAATCATTTGGCCAGCACCACCCGCGCCATAAGCAAGGGCTGGTGGTATAAACAACTTCCATTTAGAACCCACCGGCATCAGTTGCAATGCTTCGGTCCAACCTGGAATAACGCCACCAACGGGGAAGCTCACTGTTTCGCCGCGCTGATAAGAGCTGTCGAACACCGTGCCGTCTAACAGGGTGCCGTGATAATGCACTTCTACTGTATCGTCAGCAGTTGGCTTATCGCCTTTGCCTTCAACCAGTACTTGATACTGCAATCCGCTGTCTGTGGTAGTTACACCTTCAACGCTAGCATTTTTCGCAAAAAAGGCCTCAGCCTCAGCCTGGTTCTTGCCACCAGCCGCTTGCGCTTCTTCCTGGCGCTCAGCCAACTGCTTCTGCTGGTAGGCTTGCAGGGTGCTCATGATTTCTTCTTCTGTCATCTGCATTTCACCACCAGCAAGCGCATCGCGCACACCGGCACTAAAGGCATCTACATCTAAGGGTAGGTCGTCGCCAAAACGGGCACCGATATTTGCGCCAATACCATAGCTGACCTTTCCGATCTCGGAATCTAAATTGGCTTTTGACGATGTATCGCCACTACAAGCCGTTAGCAGACCACTCATTACCACCGCACACACCAGTGTCTTATTCATGTAACTACCTTAATTTTATGGATAAAAGAACCGTCGTGGATTCGACATGTGTTATCAGACCATAGTCTGCCACAAGCGTTCCAACAGACACAGAGGCAATATCAATAAATACCGCGGGTTAGATCAACACTTCAGTGATAGATTCTCTACCGCAAGTTTGTATAATGCTAATTGATGTTTTTTTAACCATTCACAGGGTTAAACTCATGACCAGCAACAATAAAAACAAAGGCGAATCGGCTAACAGCCCGCTCGAAACACTGCATCACCTGCAATCTGAGCTATTCACGCTCAGAGAAAAGCACATTAACGTCTTAGAAAAAGCACTTATTATCATCGAAAAAGAGGAAACAACGCTAAAAACACAGCTAGATAAAGCCCGCGTGCAACTTAAACTCTACCAAGAGCGCTTAAAAGACCCTAAAAATGCCAAACCCAGCGTCCAAGGTCGTATCAAAACCAGCGTAGCCAGCCTCCAGCGTAATATTGAAAGTGATCAGGCACAATTAGCTCTGCTGCGCGGAAAAATTATTGAACAACGCCTGCAGCTGCGCAAAGAAAAAGCCGTATTAAAGGCGATGCTCGACACCGACAAGTCACTGGGCAAACCGCTAAGCAAGGCGAACGGGAGCGCTAAAACCAGCGCAGCAAAGAAAACGGCGGTTAAAACCACACCACCGGCTGCAGCCAAAGCCCCAGCCAACCCCGCAAGTAAAACTGCGCCCAAGGTACATCCCGAAGCCGCGCCGAAAACTACTGCGAAGCCCAAGGCCACCAGCGCCGCCCAGAGCGTCAAACCCGAAGCCCCGCCGGCGCTAGCAAGCAACCCTGCACCTGCTGACCTACCTCGCCCCAAGCGCCGCGTGCGCCGTATGAGCGACATCCCCAGTCACCCCGACAAACAAGCCGATCGCTTGGCTAGCTTATTCGACGACTTCTAAATCGCGGCGGCGGCCAATGCCGCCGCCAACTCGTTAAGATCCGTCATCAAGCTAACGCGCTCTCGGCCAGTGTACACGCGGGCGTAGGCTTGCAGATTAAATTCATAATCGTCTATACCGTCAGCTTTAACATTGCTGGGCATAACACTGAGCAGGCGCGCGATTGCATCAATTTGTAGGCGCTCCGCGGCCAGCTCGGCATTTTTTAGTGCCTGATATAGGAATTTTCGCTTCGGCCCCGCTGCTTTAACACGCAGCGCGCGCAGCGGCAAAACGTAGTTTTCACGCAGATCAGCCGACTCTGCAACCAATTCATCAACCTGCGCATTGCTCCAACAGCGCTGGGCGCAAGCCCAATATCCTGCGGCCAATAACAAATTCACATCCAGATCGTAACGATCTTGTAAGTGTAAACACTGGGCTTGAATCGCCGGTTGCGAGTACACTGCCAGCGCATAATCCCAAAGCGAGTAGTCACGTAAGGCTTCTCGGGGACGATCATCGACAAATTTTTCATCCATTAGCTGATACTCACGCTATAATCGCGGCCCATCATGATAGAACTCCTAAATCTCAGCTTACAACGCGGCGGCAAACCATTGCTAGAGGCCGTCGATCTGCGGGTCAATCCCGGCGAACACATTGCGCTGGTTGGCGCCAATGGCAGTGGCAAATCCAGCCTCTTTCAGCTGTTGTGCGGTAAATTAGTTGCCGACAGTGGCGAACTGCGTCTGCCCAGCAACTGGCAAATTGCCCAAATGCGCCAAGAGGTCGACGCCAGCGATCAAGCCGCCATAGAGTACGTTATAGACGGCCATCACCGTTTTCGCGACATCGAGGCAGCCATTGCCAACTGCCGCGACGACCACCAACTGGCGGAACTCCACGGTGAACTCGACCTAATTAACGCCTACCAGATTCGCAGCGACGCCGAGCGCCTACTCACCGGCCTCGGCTTTAAACTCGAGGAACTCGAAAAGCCGGTAAACGACTTTTCCGGTGGCTGGCGAATTCGTCTTAATTTAGCCCAAGCGCTAATGTGTCCTTCAGACCTTATGCTGCTGGATGAGCCAACCAATCACTTGGATCTCGACGCCAGCCTGTGGCTTGAGCAATGGTTACATCGTTACGAAGGCACCCTGCTGCTAATCTCCCACGACCGCGACTTTATCGATGCCTGCTGCGACCACGTTGTGCACCTTGAGCGCGAAACGCTGACTCGTTATCGCGGCAACTACTCCGCATTTGAGCGCCAGCGCGGCGAACGCATGGCTCAGCAACAGCAAGCCTTTGAAAAACAACAAGTGGTGCGCGCTCACATGGAAGACTTTGTGCGCCGTTTCCGCGCCAAAGCCACCAAAGCCAAACAGGCGCAGAGCCGGCTTAAAGCCCTAGAACGCATGGCCGAAATTGCACCGGCTCATATCGACTCGCCGTTTCGCTTTAAGTTTTATGAGCCGTCACAGTTCTCTGACCCACTGCTAAGCCTGTCGCAGGCTGACCTTGGCTACAACAGCGCGATTGTAAAAAAACTGAACCTGAGTATTCACCCCAATACCCGGCTGGGCTTACTTGGCGCCAATGGCGCGGGTAAATCAACCCTCATGAAAACCTTGGCGGGCAGCCTGCAACCCCTGCACGGCCAGCGCCAGCAGGGCGAACACCTGTATATGGGCTATTTCAACCAGCATCAGCTAGAATCTTTGGACTTAAGCGCCAGCCCCATACTCCAGTTGCAGCGCCTGCGCCCGACAGCCCGCGAACAGGAAATTCGCAATTTCATCGGTGGCTTCAATTTTCACGGCAGCCACGCCGAACAGAGTTGCGAAAACTTCTCTGGCGGTGAAAAAGCCCGTCTGGCGCTGGCACTCATTGTTTGGCAGAAACCAAACCTGTTACTACTCGATGAGCCCACCAACCACCTTGATTTAGAAATGTGTCACGCCCTCACCACGGCGTTGCAAAATTTTGAAGGCGCGGTGATTTTGGTGTCCCACGACCGTCACCTGCTGCGCAACACGGTGGATGAATTTTTGCTGGTCGACAGCGGCAAAGCCGAACCCTTTGACGGCAGCTTAGAAGACTACCGCCACTGGCTGCTCAATCGCGATAAAAGTGCACCAGCAAGCACCGCCGACACCAGTGCGCCCTTAGTCGACAAAAAGCAGGCCCGCCAAGACGCCGCAGCCCGCCGCGCCCAACTCGCGCCGCTAACCTCAAAAATCAAAAAGCTCGAGCAAACCATGCACAAGCTTGGCGAGCAAATGGCGGTCATCGAACAGCAACTTGCCGATGTTAGCCTTTACGACGACGCGAATAAAAATAAGCTGAAGCAAATACTGGCTGAACAAAGCCAGCTGAGCGCAAAAAATGACGACGCCGAAGAGCAGTGGCTAACATTACAGGAAGAGTTAGAACTACTAGAAGCTGGGGCCTAAGCCCCAGTTTACACCCACCTCAATAAGTAGCCCACAGCCACCCAACCAGATAGCGGATCAAGTCCGGTATGACAGCTTCTTTATTGTTCTATCGCTGGCTTATAATTTCCCAAGAAACTATCATGAATACATATACTCATAAGGATAAAACAATGCTTCCACGTTCTCATTTAGCCGGCGCTTGGTCTGGCCCGATATTTATTTTATTACTTGGAGTGGGTGCAGCACTATTTGCGAATTTTATTCCTGCGCATAAGCCTAGCGCCTCTGCTGACGAGATCGTGTTGATTTATCAAAGTAATTTAACGGGTATTCGAGTGGGCATGGTGCTGATGATGCTTGCATCAGCGTTTTATATTGCGTGGAGCGTTAGCTTATCCGCAGCAATTAAAACATTTGAAGGGAACAATGGTTTTTTTGCTCCTGCACAAATGCTGGGCGGCACGATTGGCAGTTTGTTTTTTCTATTCCCAGCATTTTTCTTTGAGTTTGCGGCATTTAGGCCCGAACGCGACCCCAATTTAATTTTATTATTAAATGATATTGGCTGGTTGCTGCTGATTACGCCTGCGCCACCGTTTTTAATACAAGCGCTTAGCTTGGGTACTGCTATTTTAACGGGCAACAACACTCAGGCAATTCTGCCGCGCTGGACAGGCTTTTTAACCTTATGGGTAGCGGTATTGGTGGTTCCCGCCTTGCTGCCATTCTTCTTTAAAACTGGGGTATTCGCTTGGAATGGTTTATTCCCATTTTGGCTACCACTTGCTATTTTTGCGGTGTGGATTTCGGTGATGTCGTGGTTTTTGCTTGCCGCAGCTAAGCGTCAAGAACATTGATCTAATTGACACCAACTAGGGGCGCCCCGCACTTGGTGTCAAATTAAGCTTACCACTTGAACTAACTCAGGACTGATATTTACTGATCATTTCAACCAACTGATCTTTTCTAAACGGCTTTAGTAAATAGTCATTCATACCCGCCACGAGGCAGCGCTCGCGATCACTCGCCAGTGCATTGGCGGTCATGGCAATTATTGGTAGCGCCTGCAATGCCGGATTTAGACGAATATTTTCAGTCGCGACAATACCGTCCATTTCGGGCATTTGCATATCCATAAATACCATATCGAATTGCAGCTCTTTCAAGCAGGCCAAGGCTTCTAAACCGTTGGCAGCAATAGTAGTTTTACAACCTAGGCTCTCTAGCATGGTATTGATAACGTATTGGTTTACCTGATTGTCTTCCACCAGCAATACCGTTACATCAAAATCAACTGCCGGTGCATTTTCTACAGCAGATTCAATGGCGCGATACTCCTGAGCTTCGGCCCATTGCAGGGGCAGCCGCGCGCTAAATTGGGAGCCTTGGCCAAGCTCACTTTCAACGCTAATACTGCCGCCCATCAACTCGGCCAATTGCCGGCTTATCGTTAAGCCTAAGCCGCTGCCGCCGTAGCGGCGGGTCGTCGTACTATCGGCTTGAGTAAATTTTTCAAATACTTTGTCGATGTGCTCTGGAGTCATGCCCACGCCAGAGTCTTGCACCACAAAACGAATTGGCCCACCCTTCTCGCCGTCGCAATACAGCGACAAGTTTACAAATCCCGCACTGGTAAATTTTAAAGCGTTGCTTAACAAGTTATTCAATATTTGCTTTAAACGCGCTTCATCACCATTAACGTGGCTTGGCACATGGCTATCACAATAGGCGGTGAGCTCTACACCTTTCTCATCGGCCAGCGCCTGAAAAGTATCTACTGTGTCGCGGATGCAAGTATTTAAGTCGAACACCTTGCACTCCAGTTCAAGCTTGCCAGCTTCTATTCTGGAGAAATCGAGAATATCACTAATCACCGCCAGCAATGCTTGGGAGGAACGCTGCATGGTGTCGAGACGCTGGCGCTGCAAATTGTCAGCGGGAGACTCTCGCAAAATTTCCACCAAACTCATAATACCGTTTAGCGGCGTGCGAATTTCATGGCTCATCGTTGCCAAAAATTCGGATTTTGCCAAATTTGCGCTCACGGATTCAGCGTGGGCATTGCTTAACGATTGCTGATTCTGTTCCCTCTCAATTTCTCCGCCCAGCCAGTGCGCAGCCAACTGCATTAAGTTTTTGTGAATATCCGTAAACCGCGACACCTTCGAGGACGTATGGCAAACCGTGCCATACAGCTCGCCCTGCACGTATATCGCCGCGCCAATATAGCTCTCTACGCCCATATGCTTACGGGCGGGATGCTCTGCAAATCCCGCCTTGCTTAAATCAGGAATCATCCGCACCCGATTGCCTGAGTCTACACAGCTTGCACAAAGCGTATTATCAAATTTACTGAGGGTGCCGGGCACCATTTTCGAGGCCATACCCGCAGTAAACAAAACCTTGATTGACTCACCCTCAAGTACATTGATTCGTCCAAAGTCGGTGCCAATAATATTATTGAGCAAGCTCAGTAATTGACCACACTTTTGCTCAAGATTTAAATTAATTTGCCCAGATAAGCGGCCTAATGTCTCTAGTGCCGCCTCATATTCAACCTGGTCATTGATGTCTACCAAGGTACCCGCCATACGCAGCGGCACGCCGCCGCCATCACGCTCAATAACCTTGCCCCGCATTATCACCCAACTGGGCTCGCCAGTTGGCTTGCGGATATTCACACGGGTTTCAAACAAACTGTCGTAACGTCGAATATGACTAAACATGCGCTTTTCGAGGGATTTAAAATCGTCCTCAAGGATGTTGGCCAACATAAACTCGGCCACACTTAGCGAACAGCTTGCTGGATAGTCAATAATGGTTTTGAAGCCCGTGTTACAGTCGATCACAGCTTGGGGTATTTGCCACTCCCACAAGCCAATATCCGCGCTATCTACGGCATATTCATAAAATTCTCTGAGCCTGACCGTTTCGGCTCGCAGAGCCTCGTTACTTGCTCCCGGTTCAGCCGACATCACGGAAAGCGAGCGCTGGCTGCGCTCAACCACTGAGTCGTAGTCGGCGTAGGCCGCGCCTACCAGTTCCAGCAACTTTTCAACGTCAACGGTTTCGCCGGTACTTGCAGCCCTTAATTGCCGCTGTAATAAACGGTGCCTAGACATGGCCATCTAGTCTTCCCAAATAGTGGTAATGGTCATGGTTTGGTTGTGCAACTGACAATTTCCGGTAAAGCCGTGGGGAGCAATCTCGCCATAGGAATAGAAACCCGCCATTTTTGTCGCTGAGGGCAGCACATCCTTCACTGCTTCAACTTCGTCGGCCACCATTTGCCCCATTAGTAGCTTTCGGCCAATACAGCTTACCAATAGCGCCAAGACTTCGTTATTGCTCGGGCCAACCTCCGCTTGCTCGGCCGACAGCTCAGCACCACGGGCGAGCTGTGCGAAGCTAGCACTCATTAACTGGGCGCTATAGCCCTCTGGGACATCGCCGGCAAAAATCAGGCTTTTATTTTCTTCGTCTACGCCGATAATCGTGCGCACAATATCTTGATTATCTTGGCCTGGCGCGCGAATAGCCAAAGGATAAAGCAGCGCGCTACTAGGTAAATTATCTGCTTCAGCGCCGAGGTAATTTTTGTACAAATCTAATGCAGGGGTACCATCTAGCTCATACAACACGCTACCTTCCGAGCGACTAATCTGGCGAGGCGGGCCAAACACCTGCCAACCGCCCATACTGCCACTACTGCAATGCACACCGCTGCCATACACGCCCAAAGCCAGCACTTGCAAGGTTTGGGGTGAATTATCTAGGCCAACATAGGTCTCGCCAAAATCAGGTCCGTCACCGGCTAGCCCGCCGGTTAAGAGCACGCTACTCGGCAGTACGCCGGTAAAACCCCGCACCAATTCGCTGCCGTTAACATTTAGGCCATCAGATAGAACAAACACCAGTTTCAGCTCTTCGCCAAGTAATTCGGTGGCCAACTGGGCGCCGATATTATGGTCCTCGCCAGGCGTTACTGGCGCACTAACAATGACGAATTTAGCCTGTTCAAAAGTCACCGCCACGCCAGAAATACTGTCGTCAAATACCTCGGCATCGCAAATTTCGCCACCGCTTGAGCAACCTATTTGCCGCGCATGGGGGTAGCGCTCGCGCAAGATGGCCGCGACATTTTGACCGCGCACCAATGCAGCTCCAGCAAAATAAATCACCAGCGCAGCATCTACCATTGCGCTGTCTGTAGCCCAGCCGCCTCGCCACGAAAACAATTCTGACTTCACAATTTAGCCTCTTGGAAGGAAGATATTCATGACTCCATCTTAAGCCACCACCCTATATGACTGTATACGGTAAAACCCATAACGACAAATTAGGCAGTAAATTAAACACTAGGGTAAACAGACATAAAAAAAGGAGCCGAAGCTCCTTTTAAAACGCGTTTAAAACTCCATTTACATTCCGAGACCAGGCGATGCCGGAATCGAGTCTGTCGCCAAGGTTGAACTGCAGGTTTGATCGGATTCTAACAAGACCTGCTGAAATGGCAGACAGGCCTCGCCAGTATCCGTGGCGAAAGGCCAGCACAGCTCATCAGGTGCAGAGTCTGGGCTACACGCGGCCACATTATTTTCGCTCAAAAACTGCGCGAGGCATGAATCCTTCTCTTCCGAGGTAATGCAATCTACCACCTCAGTTGAAAGACCTAGAGCGAAAGGATCACAGAGCTGACTACCATTGTCACCCAAATACGTTTGGCACTGCTCAAAAAGCGCACCTTGCAGAAATGCCGCACAGGCGTCGGTATCTGTAGCGCAATCTTCCAACACAGCTAACTCCGCGCTATTCGCGATATCATCGACAAAGTTAGCGCACTGAGCTGCTACGCCTTCGTTAACTAAGCTTGCGCAGAAATCATTACCGCAGCTTTGCAGATCGAAGCTCTCACTTCCTGGCTCGCAAACACTAAAAGGCGCGGGCTTTGGCGTGACCGTAATAGTGACACCAGCGCTATCGCTTAAGCTGCCATCGCTAAGACCAAGAGTGAAGTTCAGCTCGGTAACTTCTTCGACTTCTGGCGCGGTAAAACTGGGCTGCACTGCATTTACATCACTCAATGTAACTGTTGGGCCGCTGTCTTGGCTCCAGCTATAGCTCAACTCATCGCTGGCATCAGGATCGCTACTCCCGCTTCCATCGAGGTTTACCACACTGCCTGATTCGACATTTTGATCTGCACCGGCATCCGCCACGGGTGGCTGATTGCTATCCTCACCACCGGTCTCAGTGTCCACTTGCACCAGTACCGATACCAAGGCGCTATCAGTAGCACCCTTGTCGTCGGTCACGGTGAGTTTAAACTGTAGGGTAATACTTTCGGCTGGACTTGGCGCAACAAAGCTCGCCACGGCTTGTCCGCCATTGATTATACCCACGGCCTCACCGTCGCCTACTTGCAGCCAGTTATAACTAATTTCACCATCGGCATCACTGCTGGCGCTACCATCTAATGTGACTGTCGCCGCAGGGCTCACAATTTGATTGTCACCAGCGACTGCAAGCGGCTTTTGGTTTACAGGCTTGCTGTCGTTGTCTTGCACGAGCACATTAACAATATCACTACCCTGCGCGCCCTGATCATCGCTTACAGTAAAGCTGAAATACAGTATGGTATCGGCCGCCACCTCCGGCGCCACAAACTTAGCCCCGGCTTTGTCAGCATCAGTGATTTGTACCGCATTGTTTTTAGCGATGCCATTGCGGTCGGTGTGCTGCCACTGCATGCTCACTACGCCACCATCGCTATCGCCACCGGACCCACCCAGAATAACGGTGTCGCCTTCAATCACAATCTGGTCATTACCTGCCGAGGCAACCGGCAATTGGTTTAACGCTGCACCAGAGGCGACTGCCGCTTCGGTTTCACTAAGCTCATCGGTTGCGTCTGCGACGCTAACAATATCAGCCAGTCCACAGCTCGCCCAACCGCGGGCCTGCAACACCTCGCAAATAAACTTCACAGCCGGGCTGTCTTCACTAACAAACAAATCACTTACCGCAAACTGGATACTACTCGCGTAAGAGGCAACCAGCTGAGCGGCTTCTGGAGGAATCGCGATGCCATTGGCCGTGTTACGGTCAATGTCGAGGCTTTGTAAAAAGCGGGCGATATTAAGTATCGCGGGATATTTACCTAGTATCTCGTCAAAGCTCATGCCGGCACTGTAATCCGCCCGCACGCCGTCGACCAAATCGAGCAAAGTCATTATCTCCAGCGCACTGCCTGTACCTATACTCAGACCGGCAATACTAAAATTAACGGTTTCCCCTGCGCGATATGAAAAGCGACCATCAATATCCGTCGTGCTGCTCAGCGTTCCGGTTTTGGCAGTTATGCCCTTCACTGGGCTATCGATTAAACGACCGGAGCTTACTTCTGCTAAAGCTGCGGAAGTGTTGCTACTCCGATTAGATGAGGTATTAGTACCGCCGCAGGCGGCAATAAAAACAGCAACAAGCAATACTGCTGGGGTCAAAATCCGCATAAATAGTCCTTATTTATTGTAAAAATTCCCCCGACCACACTAGTGCGCGAAGAGGCGAGTTCATGCATTTAGCTGAATATTAGAAGAATAACCGAGTAGCGACTAACAAGGAACCGAGTCGGGGTGGGAAACCACCCCTCACTATCTTTAAAAAGGCATTAAACTTCTAAGCTGCGCCAGTCGACTTTAAGCTCTTGAGCCCAGGTTTTAATGACTTTATCGACCTGTGGCGCGCGGGTTTCGGTCACTTCGCCAGTTTTGGGGTTTTTAAAACTGCGTAGTGGTCGTGGCGCCATTTTTTTGCGGATCTTTTGGGGCGTATTTGTGCTGCTGTCTTTTTTTGCACTAGGCGCGTTTTTAACACCGGCTTTGCGGCCCCGCTTTTTAGCTGGCGGAGTATCGGCGGCTGGCGCGGCAGTTAGAATAGCCAATAAGTCATCTGCACTTTGTCCGTGCTTGGTCATCAGTGCTTGGAGTTCGGAGATAAATTTAAACTTTTGATCTATTGCTTTGTGCTCAGCTTGTAATTGCTTTTGCAGTTTTGCGATATCCATAAACACCTTTTCAATAATAATTAAAAACGATTTTTTAATGCATGTTCAAAATGAATATGCGAGCGGCCGCGATTTTAACATAAATAAAATAAGAATTTATGACGCGAAATCGGCAGAAAAAAGGTGCAGAAAAGATATGAGGATTGGGGGCGAGCGCGAAAAAACAAGCTTATATAGGGCCAGCTCAGTGGCTGGCCCTATATAAGTATTACTTTATCTTGGCGTTTAAACGGCCAGAATCGTATTCCATATACATGGCTTCGAGACTCATAGGTTTAATTTTAGAGGCATTACCGGCAGTGCCAAAAGCTTCATAACGGGCAATACAAATTGCCTTCATTTCTTTAATAGTTTCTTGCAAATATTTACGCGGATCAAACTCGCTAGGGTTCTTCGCCAAGAAACGACGAATAGCACCCGTAGACGCCAAGCGCAAATCGGTGTCGATATTCACTTTGCGTACGCCGTATTTAATACCTTCGGCAATTTGCTCTACTGGCACGCCGTAGGTCTCGGGAATTTCACCGCCAAACTCATTGATAATGGCCAGCCAATCTTGGGGCACACTGGAGCTACCGTGCATAACCAAATGGGTATCTGGAATACGGGCGTGAATCGCTTTAATCCGATCAATCGCCAAAATATCGCCTGTAGGCGGACGGGTAAATTTGTACGCGCCGTGGCTGGTACCACAGGCAATAGCCAACGCATCAACACCCGTTTTAGCAACAAAATCGGCCGCTTCTTCTGGATCGGTTAGCATCTGGTCGTGAGACAATATACCTTCGGCGCCAACACCGTCTTCTTCGCCAGCTTGGCCTGTTTCAAGTGAACCCAAGCAACCCAATTCGCCTTCAACCGACACGCCGCAGGCATGGGCCATTTCAACAACACGGCGGGTAACGTCGACGTTGTAATCGTAATCCGCTGGGGTTTTGCCGTCTTCCAGCAGCGAGCCATCCATCATTACCGAACTAAAACCCAGCTGCATAGAGCGCTGACAAATAGCGGGGCTGGTGCCGTGATCCTGATGCATAACCACCGGAATCTCTGGAAACTCTTCAATCGCGGCCAAAATCATGTGCCGCAAAAACGGCGCACCCGCGTATTTGCGGGCACCCGCAGAGGCCTGCATGATGACCGGACTATTGGTTTCACGCGCCGCTTCCATAATAGCGCGGGTTTGCTCTAAGTTATTTACATTAAATGCGGGAACGCCATAACCGTATTCGGCAGCGTGGTCCAGCATTTGGCGTAGACTGATAAGTGCCATGGTGATTTCCTTTTAAATTTCAATTTGTATGCTAGATGCTGGACGGAAGACGGGAGATGCCAAACAAAAAAAGCGTCTTCCGTCTCCCGTCCAGCGTCTCCCTTAAGCTTTTGCGCGCTCTTCTAGAATTGCTACTGCTGGCAATACCTTGCCTTCTACGTATTCCAAAAAGGCGCCGCCGCCGGTGGAGATGTAGGAAACTTGCTCGGCAATGCCATATTTATCAACAGCGGCAAGGGTATCACCACCACCCGCTATGGAAAATGCCGGAGACTCGGCAATGGCCTTGGCAATGGCTTCGGTGCCGCCACCAAATTGGTCAAATTCAAATACGCCAACGGGGCCGTTCCAAATAATGGTGCCAGCTTGCTTCAGTATTTCAGCTAACTGTGCAGCGGAATCTGGGCCAATATCAAAAATCATATCGTCGTCGCCAACATTTTCAACCGCTTGCAAAATGGCGGGCTCGCTCTCGCCAAATTGCCTGCCGGTAACAACATCGCTTGGCAGCGGAATACTGCATTTTTCCATCAGGGCCTTAGCCTTGGGGATCAAATCGTCTTCGCACAGTGATTTTCCGACGTTATGGCCTGCCGCCGCCAAGAAGGTATTGGCGATGCCGCCGCCAACAATCAGCTGGTCAACTTTGTCCGACAGGGTTTCGAGCACGGTGAGTTTGGTAGACACTTTAGAGCCGCCAACAATGGCCACGAAGGGCCGCGCGGGATTGGCCAGTGCACGTTCTAGGTTTTCTAATTCACTGGCCAGCAGTGGGCCAGCGCAGGCGATAGGTGCAAATTTAGCGACGCCGTGAGTTGACGCTTGGGCGCGGTGAGCGGTGCCAAAGGCATCCATCACAAACACATCGCAAAGCGCCGCATAGGCCTTGGCTAAAGACTCTTCGTCTTTTTTCTCGCCCTTGTTAAAGCGCACGTTTTCCAGCAAGGCCAGTTGCCCGTTAGCCAAGGTCACCCCGCTTTGCCAATCTTGGAGCAGCGCAACCTCTTGACCAAGCGCTTCGCTTAAATAGTCGGCAACCGGTTTTAAAGAGTACTGTTCTTCAAATTCGCCTTCAGACGGGCGACCAAGATGCGACATCACAATGACCTGAGCACCCGCCGCCAAAGCCAATTTTAAAGTTGGCAACGCCGCGCGCAAACGCGCATCAGAACTCACCACACCATCCTTGATTGGCACATTAAGATCTTCACGAATCAGTACTCGCTTACCACCGAGATCGACATCGCTCATTTTAATGACTTTCATCTTTTATTCCCTGCTCGTTTCGCCACGACCCACGCGGGCCTTACCAATGTTTAAATCATTACTTTGAAGTTTGTGCCTTGCAAGCTGAGCAAGCTAGATGCTCTATCTGCGCACTTACTTCAGCCAGTGCGCCACCACATCTAACATGCGGTTGGCGTAGCCCCATTCGTTGTCAAACCAACTAAATATGCTCACCAGATCGCCCACCACCCGCGTTTGGCCAGCATCAACTATCGCCGAGCGCGGGTCGTGGTTAAAATCACAAGACGCCAAGGGCTCGTCGCTGTAACCCAGAATTCCCGCTAATCGACCATTGGCCGCCATGCGCAATGCCGCGTTAACATCGTCGGCAGTTACAGAAGCCTCTAAACTAACCGTCATTTCCATGGCCGACACATTGTGGGTAGGAATACGCACTGCCCGCGCCGCAAAGCAGCCATCTAACTCAGGAATAATGCGGCCGATACCCGCTGCCAAACCGGTGTCTACCGGAATCATCGACAGCCCCGCCGCCCGAGTTTTACGCAAGTCGGTGTGGTGATAAGCATCCAGCACTGGCTGGTCGTTCATCGCCGAGTGAATGGTGGTTATGCACCCCGAGCGCACCCCAAAGGCCTTATTGAGCACGTCGATGACGGGCACAATGCCATTGGTAGTGCACGATGCATTGGACACGATACGCTGCTCAGGTTCCAACTCACTGTGATTCAGGCCATAAACAATGGTCGGCGTGCCGGGCTCGCCAGGCTGCGACAGCAGCACATGGCGAGCGCCCTGCACTATATGCGCCTCGAGATCGTCGTAGCGACTCACCACCCCCGAGCACTCCAGCACCACGTCTACATTGTGACGGGTCCAGTCGAGCTTGTTGATTTCTTCGTGGTGACTTACCGCAATGACGTCATCGTTCACCAATAAGCTGCCGTGACGGTACTCCACCTTGCCCATAAAGCGGCCGTGGGTGCTGTCGTAGCGGGTGAGATGCGCAATCGTTGCGAGGTCGGCCGGTTCGTTAATGGCGACAATCTGCATGCTGTCACGCAGCGGTGATTCATATAGGGCGCGCAATACGCAGCGCCCTATGCGGCCGTACCCATTTATGGCCAGTCGTAGCATTAGGCTAAACAGTCCTCAACGGCTTCAACAACCGCGTCGGTGGTAATGCCAAAGTATTCAAACAGGGCTTCAGCTGGAGCGGACTCGCCAAAGCTGTCCATGCCAACAATACGACCATCCAAACCAACATATTTGTACCAGTAGTCGCGGTGCGCCGCTTCCACTGCCACCCTAGCTGGAATATGGCTGGGCAATACTGACTCGCGGTAATCGCCATCTTGGCTATCGAACACGTCGGTAGACGGCATCGACACTACGCGAATCTTTTTGCCTTTCGCGGCCAATGCTTGCTGGGCAGCCATGGCCAGTTTCACTTCAGAACCGGTGGCGATAATGATGGCATCCGCCTCGCCGTCGCAGTCGCTCAATACATAGGCGCCGCGGGCAACATTGGCTAGCTGTTCGGCGTCGCGTTGCTGGTGAGGCAAGGCTTGGCGGGTGAAGATCAAGGCACTTGGCCCGTCTGCGCGCTCAAGTGCCGCTTTCCACGCCACCGCAGATTCAACCATATCGCAGGGTCGCCACAGTGACATATTGGGGGTGCCGCGCAGACTGGCGATTTGCTCGATAGGCTGGTGGGTTGGGCCGTCTTCGCCCAAACCGATGGAGTCGTGGGTGTAAACGTGAATTACCCGCTGGCCCATAATGGCCGCCATACGTACCGCGTTGCGGGCGTATTCCATAAACACCAGGAAGGTAGCGCCGTAGTTGATGAAACCGCCGTGCAGTGCGATACCGTTCATCATTGCCGACATACCAAACTCGCGCACGCCGTAGTGCAGGTAGTTGCCGCTGGCGTCTTTGGCACTAATCGCCTTGGCGCCGCTCCACATTGTTAGGTTAGAACCGGCTAAATCGGCTGAGCCGCCCAATATTTCTGGCAGCATTGCGCCGTAGGCTTCAATACACAGCTGCGACGCCTTGCGGGTAGCCACCTCTTTGGCATCCGACTGGCACTGCGCAATAAAGGCATTGGCTTTTTCAGCAAAATCTGCGGGCAAATCACCCTTAACACGACGGCTAAGATCGGCAGCCAAATCAGGAAACTCGGCTGCGTACTTGGCAAAGGCGTCGTCCCAAGCTGCTTCTGCGGCCTTACCTTTTTCTTGGGCATTCCAGCCTTCGTAAATTTCTTCTGGAATTTCGAATGGGCCGTGGGCCCAGCCGAGGCTCTCGCGAGTCAGGGCAATCTCGGCATCACCCAGTGGCGCGCCGTGACACTCTTCCTTGCCCTGCTTGTTTGGTGAGCCTTTACCGATAACGGTTTTGCAGCAGATCAGTGTTGGCTTGCCAGTCTCTTCGCGAGCGGCTTCAATAGCGCGGGCAATCTCGGCGCTATTGTGGCCGTCAACATCGGCAATAACATGCCAGCCGTAGGCTTCAAAACGCGATGGGGTATCGTCGGTAAACCAACCTTCGACTTCGCCGTCGATAGAAATGCCGTTGTCGTCATAAAACGCCACTAACTTGCCTAGCCCTAAGGTGCCGGCCAGCGAACACACTTCGTGACTAATGCCTTCCATCATGCAGCCATCACCCATAAAGGTGTATGTGTAGTGATCGACAATATTGTGGCCGTCACGGTTAAACTGCGCCGCAAGTACTTTCTCGGCTACGGCCATGCCTACCGCATTCGCCAAACCTTGGCCTAAAGGACCAGTGGTGGTTTCAACACCTGGGGTGTAACCGTATTCTGGGTGACCTGGGGTACGACTGTGTAGCTGACGAAATTGCTGCAGATCGTCAATGCTCAGATCATAGCCGGTGAGGTGCAATAGCGAGTAAATCAACATCGAGCCATGGCCGTTGGACAACACAAAACGGTCGCGGTTGGCCCACTCAGGGTTATTGGGGTTGTGCTGTAAATAGTCGCGCCACAATACTTCGGCGATATCTGCCATACCCATTGGAGCACCGGGGTGGCCGGACTTGGCTTTTTGAACGGCGTCCATACTCAAGGCGCGAATGGCGTTGGCGAGATCACTACGTGAGGGCATCGGTGGCTCCTAGATCTGAGTGGTGACTTAAGTTTTAATTGAAGAGCTAACTTAAGTGGCAATAAAGAGCCGGTATTTTCCCCTACCGGCGCCCAGACAGCAAATAGCAGGACCGTAAAAATGGCCAATTACTGCACCTTTACTTGCAACAAGGGCGACTGACAGCGAAAATCAGCGGCTCAAGGAAAGATTCAGGTCACAAAATCCATGTTCAAAAATATATTAATGGTGTGTATCGGCAATATCTGCCGCAGCCCCTCGGCCGAATACCTGCTCAAACACAAGCTCGCCCACAAACCAGGCGTAACCATACACTCAGCCGGCCTCGGGGCGCTCGTCGACAAACCAATCGATACCAGTGCTGGCCAATTACTCAGCGCCAAAGGCGTCGACGCCAGCGGTCACCGCGCCCGCCAAGTTACTACTGAAATGCTATTAAACGCCGATTTGATTTTAGTGATGGAGCAACGCCACGTTAAAGGCATCACCGAACTCGCCCCGCAGGTCAGTGGCAAAACTTTTTTACTGGGTAAGTGGTCGCAAAACCAAGCGGTTCCCGACCCCTACCGCAAAAGCATGGAAGCCTTCGAACATGTGTATGGGCAAATAGATCAATTCACCGACGACTGGCTAAAGTACCTTTAAGTTATTGTTATTTAAAAGCTATCGCCCCCTATATAACTTGACTCAGAGCCCAGCGCTACTGCACCACCTCGGCACTGGCCCGACCAGATACCGGATCATGTCCGGTATGACGCTCTTTTTAGCTCGTTGCCACACCCACGAGACACCAGATCAAGCCTGGGAGACGACATAAGGCGGGCATTCAGGATTCAGCTCTCTATAACTCACTCAGGCTTTTATCTTTTTCGAGCTGATAGCTTTTAAGGTCTTCGGCCAACAGTAGATTACCTTGATAAAGCTCGCGCGCTTCGCTAAATAACTCCGCAACACTGTGAGTCTTGGCTTTCTTAGAGGGGTCTTTGCGATAACGCTGACTGAAGTGGGTCAAGATGAGATGAGGCAATGCGGCGGCTGCCGCGGTTTTTGCTACCATCGCCGCCGTGCTGTGCATGTACTGGGGGCCAACCTTGGCTAGGATGTCTTCGGTAAAAGTGGCTTCGTGTATCAGTAAATCACTGTCTTGCAGTGCTTCACTTAACAGATCTGGCTGATCATTGTCGCCACCCACAATCATTTTACGCGCCGGCCATGCGGGGCGGCAAACCTTGCTAGCAGCTACACGCTCGCCACTCGCTAAAACAATATCCTCCCCTTGCTGCAACTGGTGCCACAGCGGGCCACGAGGAACGCCTAAGGCGTCGAGTGCGACTTCGTCGATGTGATTCGGCGGAATTTCTTTGATGTGATAAGCAAAACAGGGCACTCGATGCGACATCGCTACGGCGCTGACCTCAACACTCCCGTCGCTATAATAGAAATTAGGTGCATCGCTGCGCACAAAATTAAGGGGAAAGCGTAAATTGTGTACATCGGTATGCGCAAAGGTCGCGCGCACATATTGCTCAATACCATCGGGCGCGCATATCGTAAGCGCGGCGGTGCGGCCGCTCATATTGGCACTGGCAATTAAGCCTGGTAAGCCGTAACAGTGATCGCCGTGAACATGGGTAATAAATATCGTTTTCAGCTTAGCGCTAGAATGGCGGCTACGCAGTAGGCGATGCTGAGTACCCTCACCACAATCAACTAAATACCAATCGCGGCTCTCGCCAATATTTAGGGCGAGTGCGGTAACATTACGCTGCGCCGTTGGCGTGCCGGCACTGGTACCTAAAAAAGTAAAACGCATAAAATCTGAGTTGAAACTCCCTGCTCGCTGGGTTCATGGTGACGTTTTAAGGCTGACGTTACCTTCGTATTTGTAGTGCCTCTGCCGAAACTATGTGCACCGTAAGCGGCTTAGTTTTACTGAGCGCCCACCAATACGAATAAAAACATCGGCAAGCTCAGTATAGCCAAAGTTAAGCCGTCATAAATTGGTTTAGCGGTATTTGATGCTGCATCGCGCTCAGAATCACTACGTAGACGACTCAAAATACCTGCCTTATACCGTCATACCGGACTTAACCTAGCATCTCATTGGCCGGTAGAGAGCAAGCTCAGAGACACTAAAGTGAATCAAATTCAGCTCAACTATCGCACTCAACGCTGGCAGCGCCGACAAAATACGGTCGTCCGTTGCGCTATACGGATTTCGCTTAATTCTTTCATGCAGGTCCAGCAGGGTTGACCGCCGCGGCCGTAAACTTGCAGTTCTTGTTTAAAATAGCCTGGCTTACCATCGCCACCAACAAAGTCTTTAAGGGTGGTACCGCCTTGGGTAATGGCCTTGTCGAGCACTTCTTTTACCGCGAAAACCAAACGGGTATAACGCGCCAAACTGATGCTGCCCGCCTCGCGAGTTGGGCTAATACCGGCCATATAAAGCGCTTCGTTGGCGTAGATGTTTCCCACCCCAACCACCACATGAGCATCCATTAAAAAGCTTTTAACCGGCACGGTACGCTTGCCGGCGCGTTTAAACAGATAAGCTGCATTAAACTCGTCAAGCAAAGGCTCTGGCCCAAGCTTGGCGAGGAGTTTATGACTGGCGACATTGTCGCCTTCCACCCAAACAACTGCCCCGAAGCGTCGCGGGTCGGTATAACGCAGGATTTGCCCGTCGTCTAGGCGCCAGTCCAAATGATCGTGCTTGCCTATTGGCGTGTCGGCGCCAGTAAAATAAAGCCGCCCCGACATGCCTAGGTGGATAAGTAGGTGGCCGGCGGCGAGGCGAATCAATAAATACTTGGCGCGCCGCTCTACCGAGAGTACTTCTTGGCCGCAGAGGTGGTTCGCCAATTCCGAGTCGACTGGCCAGCGCAGGCGAGGATCACGAATGATGACATCACTGAACACGCGGCCAATTAAATGCGGGGAAATACCGCGCTTGACGGTTTCAACTTCGGGCAGCTCGGGCACGGGGATTCAATCCTAATATGAACGACAAAACTAGAGCGGGGATTGTAGCCTAAGGGCAAGCTACAAACCCAGCGCAGCCTCTAGGCCGTAAAAACATGACATCATCCAATTAACTGGCGACAATAAGCAAAATTTTGCCGCGAGGGCTTATGCCTCCACACTCCCCCCCAAGCCAAACGCCTGCTACCGTCGCCTATCTTGGTGTGGACACTGGCGGCACCTTTACCGACTTTGTACTTTTTCAAGGTCAGCAGGTGCGCAGCTACAAATGCCCATCCACCCCCGCCCAGCCCGAGCGGGCGATTCTCAGCGGCATTCAAGCCTTGGGCTTAAATGAGTTAATAGCCGCTGGCCGATTGCTTGTGGTACACGGCTCTACTGTGGCGACCAATGCCGCGCTTGAGGGCAAAGGCGTGCGCACCGCGTTTATCACCAATCGGGGCTTTGGCGATATGCTCACCATTGGTCGGCAAACCCGAGCGGCCCTGTACGATTTGCGGCCCGCCGCCAAGGTGGTGCCGGTACCTCGTGAGCTATGCTTAGAAACTGGCGGCCGTATCGGCGCCGATGGCAGCCTTATCGAGCCCCTGACTGTAGACGATATCGCCTCGCTTCAGACCCAGCTGCAGCAGCTAAAGCCCGAAGCAGTTGCGATAAATTTATTATTCTCGTTTATCGATGACAGCTTTGAAAAAGCCCTTGTTGAGGCCATTCCCGAAGGTGTTTTTGTGTCGCGCTCCTCAGAAATCCTACCCGAGTACAAAGAGTACGAGCGCGGCATGGCAACTTGGCTTAATGCTTGGTTGGGGCCGAAAGTCGCCGCGTATTTAGGACAATTACAGGCAGCACTGAAGACCACGCCGCTATCGGTAATGCAATCGTCTGGCGGCACCACCGACGCCGCCAACGCCGGCCTGCGGGCGGTTAATTTACTATTATCCGGCCCTGCTGGTGGATTGGCCGCAGCAAAACAACTTGGCGACAGTATTGGCCAGCCGCGCTTGCTGAGCTTTGACATGGGCGGCACTTCCAGCGATGTTGCGCTGATTAACGGCGACATTAAACTCACTAACGAGGGCAAAATTGGCCCTTATCCGGTAGCGGTACCGATGGTGGATATGCACACCATTGGCGCTGGCGGCGGGTCACTCGCTTATCTGGACGAAGGCGGCATGTTGCGGGTGGGGCCACAATCAGCCGGCGCCGACCCCGGTCCCGCCTGCTACAACAAAGGCGGGCTTGCCGCCACCGTAACCGACGCCAATATGGTGCTGGGCCGTTTGCCCGCCAGCGCCAAACTCGGTGGCAGCATGCCCTTGAGTCTTGACGCCGCCCGCAACGCCGTGGGCATACTTGCCACACAATTGCAGCTAAGTATTGAAGAAACCGCAGCGGGCATTCTCGACATTGCCAATGAACATATGGTGCGCGCGCTACGAGTGATTTCGGTGCAGCGCGGCCACGACCCCGCCGAGTTTAGCCTATGCTGTTTTGGTGGCGCGGGTGGCTTACATGTCTGCGCCCTTGCCGACGCCCTCGGCTGCACCCAAATTATTGTACCCAATTACGGTGGCGTATTTTCGGCCCTCGGCATGTTATTGGCACCGCGTGAAAGGCAGTTATCCCGCACTCTCAACACCCCCCTCGCAGAAATAAGCAGCGCAGAAGTAGAACGTGCATTGAAGCGTTTAACGACAAGCGGCCGCGAGCAATTACTGAATGAGGGCGTCGATGCCGCCCAGATCAGTTCCACCCCCAGCGTTGATCTCTGCTATGCCGGCCAGTCGTATACCTTAAATTTACCGTGGCAGACCTCGCTACCCGCACTTGCCGAAGCCTTTCATCTAGCCCACGCCCACCGCTACGGCCATCGCCTTGAATTACCAGTACAGCTCATTAATATTCGCCAAGCCCTGCGCGCACCAAGCAGCGTGCCCACGCTACCAACACTAACGCCACGCGCACCCGCCGCACCGATAGATATGCCGGTAGTAGTAAGTGATAGCGGCACTGACCACCCGATACCCCGCTATATGCGAGAGCAATTAGCCAGTGGGCAAATCATTACGGGGCCGGCACTGATTAGCGAAACAGTAGCCACCACTTGGCTGGCCAAACATTGGCAAGCTGCGGTAGACCCACAAGGGCATTTATTAATACACCGTATTATGCGTAGTGATACCCATGACAGCATGCCACCATTACCGCTACAGTGAGCTCATTCGCGTTTACATGTTTATAACAGGTTTTGTATGACGGAGAGCTCGATCAGCCATCCGCTGTTTGACCGCGGCATTAGTCATGCTGGGCTCAAACAAGTGCGCGGTCGTTTTTACAAACTCAATCACGAACGCCTGCTGCGCACCCGCACGGCGCTGCTGTCGCGCCAGCAAATTTTTCTCGATTTACTACCTCTGCTAATTCACATTAACCATCCTATTTTGCCGGGGTATAAAAGCGCCCACACCCCCTGCGGCATAGACGGTTACACCCCCGACGAACTGACTTTAGAAAGAATGCGTACAAATATTGCCCGCAGTGTGCAATACCGGCAAGACGAGCAGGGCCCACCGCAGATTCACAGCGTTTTTTTAATGGGCTCCTGTGGCACTGTGGCCCAGGCCGAAGACTCTGATCTAGACGTTTGGCTCTGCCACCGCAGCGACATCGACGATTTAGGCTTACAACGTTTATACAATAAAGCTGGCGCCATCTCTGACTGGGCGCGCAGTCTCGGTTTGGACATTCACTTTTTCTTGATGGACAGCGAGCAATTCCGGCGCGGCCAGCGTGACCGACTAAGTGCGGAATCGGCGGGCACCAGCCAGCATTATTTATTGCTCGACGAATTCTACCGCAGCGCCCTGCTCGTTGCTGGTCGCTATCCACTGTGGTGGTTGGTGCCGCCCAGTGAAGAAATAAACTATCGGGAGTACACCTCTCTGCTCCATGCCCAGGGTTTTGTCGGCCCCAACGAATCCATCGACTTTGGCGGGGTCTCTGACATTCCCGCCGGCGAGTTTATTGGTGCGGGCGTTTGGCAATTGTATAAAGCCATAAGTTCACCCTACAAAGCGGCGCTAAAGCTCCTATTAACCGAAGCGTATGCGCGGGATTACCCCAATGTAGTGCCACTGTGCATTGACCTTAAACAAGCGGTTTACAGCGGCGAGGTCGGCGCCGACGACTTTGACCCCTATATTATGGTCTACCGGCGTTTGGCCGATTACTTACAAGCCCGCAATGAGTTAGACCGCCTTGAGCTGATTCGCCGCGCCTTTTATTTCAAAGTGGGTATACGCCTGTCACAAGCGGCCAGCAGTATTGCCCCGTGGCGACGCAAGCTTTTAGAAGCTCTTATTGCCGAGTGGCAGTGGCCTGCAGAACAGCTTTTAAATTTAGATACCCGCAGCCGCTGGAAAATTCGCCGGGTAAGGGAAGAGCATCGTTTTTTGGTAGCAGAACTCACCAATAGCTACCGGTTTTTACAAGACTTTGCCCGCCAAAGTGATAGCCCTGCGCTTATTAAGTCCCAGGAAATGACCCTGCTCGGTCGCAAACTTTTTGCCGCCTTTGAGCGCAAGCGCAATAAGGTGGAATGGCTAAACCCCGGCATTGCCCCCGACGTGTCTGAAGAGCAATTATTTTTTCACACCCAAGGTTTTGGCGAACAGCGGCGCTGGGCCGTCAGCACCAGCGCCCGCCACGACTTTGAGGCCGACGCCATATTACAAGAGAACGACCACCTCAGCGGTTTGCTGTGCTGGTGCTTTTGTAATGGCCTTATTAACGACTACACTCGCCTGCGCATCAATGGCCGCCAAGACGGCGTCTCTGAAAATGATCTACGCAAAATGGCAACACACTTAAGCAGCCACCTGCCGCGCAAGGCCTTCGCCGCCGACCCACAAAAACACGAGGCATTTAACCGGCCGAAAGTACCCGAAGCCATGCTGCTCTATATCAATCTAGGGCAAGGCGCGCTCAGTGCCCTAGGTGCCGCGGGCTTGGCGCGGCACAATAGCAGCTACTCCATCAGCCATATTGAGATTGTGTTTATTAATAGCTGGGGGGAGGTTTCCTCTCGTGCCTTTAGCGGCGCCGAAGCCATCCTTGATGCCTTTCGCGCCTACCAACAACTTATGCTGATGGCTGCTCGCGGCACCCAACAACCGCTTATCGACGCAATTTGTTTTAATGATCCAGAGCAAAAGCTGCGTAAACGTATACGCCATTTGCCAAGATTATTGCACCGTGCGTTTTACGCCAAACCCAAAAACAAACGCCTCATAATCAAACTCGGTAACGGCTTTCATATTCTGCAAACCGAAAATGACGAACTGCGCAGCATTCACGCCCATGGCTACTCAACCTTAATTCAATGCCTAGGCCGAGGACAGGCCAGTTACAGCCCACTAATGATCGACCGCTACTGCGCGCCAAACTCCGCACTCGCCAGCATAGTGGCCACCGCTAATAGCCCAGATTGCTATATTTTCTTTCACCGCCGCGATGACTTCGCCGATCTCTTTGTACGCGACGAGCGCGGCTCACTGCACTACAGCACCGCCGCATTTGTCAGCGTAACTCAGCTGCTACAACCACTGCTGGCGTTTTTACAACACTGCCAGCATGAACAGCAAAGCAATCATCAATTTCGCTTGTTTGAATTACATCAGCAAGATAATAAATGGCGCAGCCAAGCCCTGGACATCAAAAAGCTCAGCATTAACGAGCTGGACGCCGACCAGAAGGTAGCTCTAGAAGCCATCGCCAACCCCGACGATCAAGGCCGCTTGGTATTTGATATGCGCTACCAAGACCAATTATTCTTATATGCTAAGTTCGGGCCTGCGCTGTTTGATGAAGTGGCCAGCCAATTGCTGCGGCAAGAAACTCAGCCCACTCACTATCAACTAGACGCGATTGACCTAAGCGCCCTACCCCCGCAACAGACCAGTGTTTACCTACGCTATAAACAGCATATCGAAGAAATGCTGAATACCTCGGTATTGTCACAGTAGGCTTTTGCTAGGGACGCTAGATACGCTTGACGGGAGACGCCGAACTGAGCCAGTTTACAGTTACTCCACCAAACCAGTTCACAGCCGCCTCACCAGATACTGGATCCAGTCCGGTATGATGGCACTTTTATGACCCCTGTGACGGCAAAATCCCGCTAGGCTTATCACAGCACCAGTGTTTCGCCTATTTGTTCAAGGCTTATCTCTTCTAACATCTGCGCTAGGCTTTTCCCGGTGCGGGCGCAGTACCACTGCTCGTCAACCCAGTTAAAGTGGAAGCCACCGGAACGGGCAGCCAGCCACAGTTCGCAACTGGCACTTTGGCGGCTAAAAATCATGGCGCTGCCATCCGGCGCTTTAAGCGTTAAAACGCCGCCGCTTATTTCACAATCAACATCGGCATCAAGTTCGTCAACAGCGTCTTCGATGGTGACAAACAGTTCGTCGATATTGTCGTTAAACATTACTTCATTCATTTTACGGTGGCTTCCAGATCGCGGTTCAATGCCGCGAGTATACTAAGGCCCTGCCGCCACTGGCCATGCCCGCAGCGCCTAGGGTATGTGTTATTCATTTGCACCCTAGGTATAATGCGCGACTCAGTCAATTTTAGGGACGACATCATGGCCGCTTTTCCTATAGTCGCGTTTGCGCGGCCCGCTGCATTTTGCCTTGCCGTACTACTAGCCGGCTGCGGTCAAACTGGGCCACTGGTGTATCCCGAAAACAATGACGCTGCTGCCAACTCAACTGACAGCGGAGCAAGCACCCCAACTACCGAGCCGAGCCCGAGTAAGCCTTTATGACGCCTTTTCACTACCTTAACGGCGAATTACACGCCGAATCCGTTGCCCTAAGCGCTATTGCCAAGCAATACGGCAGCCCCTGCTATGTGTATTCCCGTGCCTATTTAGAACAGCGTTTTACGGAATACACTGAGGCCTTGGCCGGTCAGGATCATTTGGTGTGCTACGCGGTAAAGGCCAACTCCAATATTGCCGTGCTCAATGTGCTGGCCCGGCTTGGCGCGGGCTTTGACATTGTTTCTGTTGGCGAGCTCGAGCGGGTATTGGCAGCCGGTGGCAAGGCCGAACGCATTGTGTTTTCTGGAGTGGGTAAAACCGCTGCTGAGATGCGCCGCGCGCTGGAAGTGGGCATCCACTGTTTTAATGTGGAGTCTGAGGCGGAACTGGAGCGTTTAAATAACGTTGCCAGCGAGCTGGATGTTAAGGCCGCGATTTCGATTCGGGTCAACCCCGATGTGGACGCCAAAACCCACCCTTATATTTCTACCGGTTTGAAAGACAATAAATTTGGTATCGACATTGCCCGCGCCCCCGAGGTTTATCGCCGCGCCGCCAGCCTTGCCAATATCACCATAAAAGGTGTGGACTGCCATATTGGCTCCCAGCTTATTGATACCAGCCCCTTTCTCGACGCCCTCGACCGCGTATTGAGCTTGGTCGACACCTTGGCAAGCATGGGTATTGCGATCTCACATTTGGATTTGGGTGGCGGCCTTGGTGTGCGCTACCGCGATGAGGTAGCGCCTGCGACCAGCGACTATATTGCGGCAATTCGCGCGCGTCTGGGCGAGCGTAAAGTGACTCTAATGTTTGAGCCAGGCCGCTCTATTAGCGCCAATGCCGGTGTGCTGCTGACCACGGTGGAATATTTAAAGCTGAATGAGCACAAAAATTTCGCGATTATCGACGCCGCGATGAACGATATGATCCGGCCCTCTTTATACTCGGCGTGGATGGATTTATTAGCGGTAAAACCCCGCGAAGACGGCGTATTACGCACTTATGACTTTGTTGGGCCCGTATGTGAAACCGGCGACTTTTTAGCGAAAGATCGCGAGTTGCGCATTGCCGAAGGCGACTTACTGGCATTGGCATCTAGCGGTGCCTATGGATTTACCATGAGTTCCAATTACAATAGCCGAGGACGTGCGGCGGAAGTCATGGTAGACGGCGATCAATGCCACCTGATTCGCGCCCGCGAAACTGTCACCGACCTGATGCGTGGCGAAACCGTGTTGCCCTGAGAGCAAGATCTTTTGTTGTAATCAACAAGCCCTGATCTGCATCTCTAACCTATAGCAACCCGCCCGCATCGTTAACTAGCGCCATCGGTGGGGCGCACCACAGGGTTTTACGATGCAGTTACGTTTTACCAAAATGCATGGCCTGGGCAATGATTTTGTCGTTATCGACCTCATTACCCAGCGCTTTAAGCTCAAGCCACACCATATCCGCAAAATTGCCGACCGGCATTTTGGGATTGGCTGTGATCAAATACTGGCGGTGGAAATTCCCACCCAGCCCGATGTCGATTTTCGCTACCGAATTTACAATGCCGAAGGCAGTGAAGTAGAGCAGTGTGGCAACGGCGCACGCTGCTTTGCCCGCTATATTCGCGACAAACGCCTCACTGGCAAAGAACGGATTAAAGTTGAAACACTGGCCGGAATAATCGAGTTAGAAGTAACCGAGAATCGCCACGTTCGCGTCGACATGGGCGCGCCGATACTCGATCCGCTGCGTATCCCCTTTACCGCTGAGCAGCAGGCCAATGATTACGCATTAGATATTAATGGCGTTGAATGGCGGGTTGGCGCGGTGTCGATGGGCAACCCCCATGTTATTTTGCCGGTTGCCGATGTCGATACCGCTCCCGTTGCCGAGATTGGGCCCACCGCCGAGCAGCACCCGCGCTTTCCGCAGCGGGTTAACGTGGGCTTTATGCAAGTTATCGATCGCGACACCATTAAACTGCGCGTTTTTGAGCGCGGCGTAGGTGAAACCCTCGCCTGCGGCACGGGTGCTTGCGCGGCCGTGGTGAGCGGGATTGTGCAGGGTAAGCTCAATAATAGCGTTACCGTGCACTTGCCAGGAGGCAACCTGAGTATTGACTGGCAGGGCGCCGGTCAGCCCGTTATTATGACAGGCCCCGCAACGACGGTTTTCGAAGGTCAGATACAAATATAGGATCGCCTGTGGACAGTGCAAACCCAAAGAAAGACGGACTACCCAGCGAGAGTGAAGTTGCACGTTATTTGCGCAACCACCCCGGCTTCTTCCTAAATAACGAAGATATCTTGGCCGAGCTGAAACTCACCCACCAAACCGGCAAAGTAGTCAGCCTATTGGAGCGGCAGGTAGAGATCCTACGCGAGCGCAATATGGATATGCGCGGCCGAATCAGCAATATGCTTGACAATGCCAACCGCAATGACCAGCTATTTGAGCGCAGCAAGAAACTCATTCTCAATCTGATTGAAGCCAAGCGCGCCGAAGAACTGAGCAACATCCTTTGTCGTCACCTCGTTAACGATTTTGACGATATCGACTACGCCAGCCTAATTCTCTTTGCCGACCCCAGCCGACTCGGCAGCAGCGTGCTCCGCGTGGTTAGCCCCGAGCAAGCCCAGCAGCAGATCGGCAGTTTACTGCGCAGCAAAAAAGCCATTTGCGGTGTATTGCGCGCAGAAGAATTGAGCTTTTTGTTTGGCAAACACGCCGACCATATCGGCTCGGCAGCGCTGATGCCCATTCAAGCAGGCAACCTTGACGGTGTTATTGCCATCGCCAGTAAGAATCCGCAGCACTTTAAATCCAGCATGGGCACCTTGTTTTTGGAATACATCGCCGATGTAGTTAATCGCTGCCTGCCGAAGTTGATGAAAGGGCCGTTTCTTTAGGGGGATGGTCAGACGCCTGACGTCGGGTGTCTGACGAAATACCAGCCCGCATAAAGTTTGTACGCGCTCCCAACCACAGCCTTGGAGCAAGCTCTCCTCATCGGACGTCCGACCTCAGACCTCCGACCCAACTGCCTGACAATGCCTATCCATAAACCGCCGCATTAATTTCAAATACTCCCGCTGGCCGAGATGCACTATATGGTTGCCCGGAAACCAGTGCAGATGCGATTCGGGCCAGTGGGCGTGGAGTAAGCGCACAAATCTTGGCGGGGTAAAACGGTCGCCAGCGCCGCCAATAATCATCACCTTTTCTGGATCGAGTTTGGGTTGATAGCTGAGCGGGCTGTGAATAGCCAGACCGCGGCGCAGGTCGAGCGGAGTAAGGCCGGTGCGCTTACCAATTAAGTCCATTAAACTGCCGGTGGGCTGCCAACTGCGCATGGTGTCGACCGGCGCAACCAGGGGCGAGTTGGGTATACAAAATGCTAAGCGCGGCTCCACCACCGCCATGAGTGAACTGAGGTAGCCCCCCAAACTAAGGCCGCTAATTCCGACGTGAGGCACACCCCGCTCCAGCAGGTAGTCCACCAGCACCCGCATATCCGAAACAGCCTGCAGCATGCCTTCATTAAGCTGCGAAAAGCCCCCCGCAAACAGACCATAACCACTAAAGGGATGGCAGCGCTCTGCACGGTCACCGTGGAAGGGCTGGGTCATTAAGACAATGTCGTAGCCATTGTCATAAAACCAACGCAGCGAGAAAAATAGGCTGTTAAAGCCATACCAACTTTCTACTACGCCATGCACAAAAATCAAGGTTGGCCGCGGGCCATCTGGATGAGCCCAGTACTGGGCGCTGGCGGTGCGGTTACGTTTATAACTCAGGTAGCGTTCTCTTACTTCTGGATTGAGGGGCGTAAAGGCGCTATTAAATCGCAGATCAACCGCTGGAATGCCTCGGGGCTTATAGCTAAAGTGCGATATTTTATGAACACTCACGTCCACTTTCGGCGGCGGAATAAACACCTTATCGACATCTCTAGATGCGGCAAGATTGGCGTAAAAATCCATGCGCGCCCTTTCTTTGGCCATCTCCTTACCTTTGAACAGCTGGGGAACGAGGGTGCCAGAGATCATTAAGGACAAGCCGGTTCGCATCATGCGATCCATCATCGCCGTGCCGTATACCTTCAGAGGGAATTCACTATCCAACTCTGTACCGTCAGATTGGCAATAAAAATCGTCTGGCAGGCTAATCCACCAAGGCGGTGACTTTTTGACAGGGGGCAAAGCAGTTTGCGTCATAAATCATTGTCTCGCTGAGCAATACAGTAGAGCTTAGTTGTACCATATCCTACTTAAATTACATTAGCGGCCGATTAATATAATTTAGCTAAGCCGCTTGCCCCACTAACAGTCTGTACTTAAGCTAAACACTTATTTTCTCTAAGCAAAAGGTCAGCAATGAGTACAATTAAACTACTGAGCTTCGACCTTGACGACACCTTGTGGCTAAGTGCCCCCACCATCCACAAAGCCGAACAAGCTTTCTACCAGCATTTGCAGCTACACGCACCGGCGTTGGTGGCCAAATTCAGTCCTGAGGCTTTACGTGAACACCGCTTAAAGTATTTACGTGCCCAGCCAAACTTACGGCACCACATTTCCCAGTGGCGGACCGACAGTTTACGACAGGCCTTAATAGAGTCGGGCTATGGAAAGCAAAGTTCGGAGATGGCCTCCGCCGCATTTGCGGTATTCATCGCGGCTCGCCAGCAAGTCCTGCTGCTAGAGCACTGCACAACCGTTCTCCAAGAGCTGAGTAAGAATTATGTACTTATCAGCCTCACCAATGGTAACGCGGATTTGAGCAATTTGGCGATTTCAAACCACTTTAGCGCCAGCTACCGCGCCGAAGAACTCGGCGCAGCCAAGCCCGCAGCACCACTTTTTTTAGAGGCGCTAAAACACGCTGGATGCCGCCCAGAAGAAGGCATTCATATTGGCGATAATATTAATGACGATATATTTGGTGCAAAAGAAGTGGGGATGCACGCCATTCAGGCGCGCTTTGCTGCAGACGCACCACCGCCGCATCCCTTGGCAGATCAACATTTCAATGACTGGCGTGAACTGCCGGCTTTGATCCGGCAGTTAGAAGCAAAATTAAAGACCAGTTAAGCCCGCGTCAGCTCGACGCAACAAGGCGTAGGCCACGTCATTAGAACGTGTCTACATCAGAGTCGCTATCGCCAAGATTGCTGCGCATATGCGGCTCAAGATGTTTTATCTCACCGCCGCGCGCCAGAAACGCCTCAACGTCTTTAGACAGTTGATCGCGCATGCGATCATGCACGGTCTGACTAGGTACAAAATTTTGATTGGGTATTTGATTATCAGTACTACGAATGCGCGATCCCATACGACCTCCTCCCGGAAACAAGAAACCCGCGTTTACATCGCGCTTTATACTGCTTTCTGATGCTTGCTGACAAGCAGCGGCTTAGGCTTTTTTGTTCTTAATAATCTTATATATCAGTGTATTTAGAGCTATAGCGCGTTAACTAGCGCCCACAAAAAAGGGCGACCAATGGCCGCCCCTTAACTGTACAAACAATCTTAAATCGCTTCTTCACCGGTTTCACCGGTACGAATACGAATAACCTGCTCTAAGCTAGTCACAAAAATTTTGCCGTCACCAATTTTGCCGGTACACGCTGCTTTGGTCACGGTATCAATGACTTTTTCCAGCTGGTCATCGGTTACGGCAATTTCAAGTTTTACCTTGGGCAGAAAATCAACCACATACTCTGCACCGCGATATAGCTCAGTATGGCCTTTCTGGCGACCAAAACCCTTCACTTCTGTAACCGTTACGCCTTGCACACCAATTTCCGACAAGGCGGCACGAACGTCATCTAATTTAAACGGCTTAATTACCGCACTGACTAATTTCATCGCCGTAGCTTCCCCTTCATTATGATTACCGCAATATATAGCCTATTTAGCCTAGACCTAAGGGGTTTGGCAAGGTGATCCCAGCTTTTGCCGTAAAAAACCTTAGAAATAACCTAGATAACGTAGCTAAACATGGTGGGAGCGCCCGTAGCGACACGCTTGACGGGAGCCGGAAATGCTTTTCCCGCTATCGCTCGCTCACTAGGCGCGAACCTAACTAGTATCCAGTCACCGCGCGAATGCTAAAACCTTCCAGACAATGCACCCACCCCCGTTGTAGCTCTCATCCGGCATTCAGCAGCTCAATGCCGAAACAAAACGGGCGCTCTAAGAGCGCCCTGAAAATCACCAAACGGGGAGAGTCTTACTTGTTGGTGAATTCCGGATAGGCTTCCATACCGCATTCAGAGAGGTCGACACCTTCGTACTCTTCCTCTTCTGTAACACGCAAGCCCATAACCACTTTGAGTATGCTCCAAACCACTAGGCTTGCACCAAATACCCAGGCAAAGATGATCGCTGCGCCGTAAAGCTGGGCACCGAAGCTAGCATCAGAGTTAGTTAATGGCACTGCCATCAGACCCCAGAAGCCAACAACACCGTGTACAGAGATCGCACCAACTGGATCGTCGATTTTGATTTTGTCCAAGGCCAAGATCGAGAACACAACGATTACACCACCAACTGCACCGATTAAGGTTGCGGCCATTGGGCCAGGTGTCAGTGGTTCTGCAGTAATAGCAACCAGACCAGCCAAGGCGCCGTTCAATGCCATGGTCAAATCCGCTTTACCGAACAGGATGCGAGCAACTAACAGTGCTGCAATCAAACCACCAGAAGCAGCAGCGTTGGTGTTAACAAATACTTGTGCCGTGGCGTTCGCTTCGTCGATGTTAGAAACCATCAACTCAGAGCCGCCGTTGAAGCCGAACCAGCCCATCCACAGGATGAAGGTACCGAGGGTTGCCAAAGGCAGATTAGCACCTGGGATCGCATTAACTTGACCACCAGCGCCGTACTTGCCCTTACGTGCACCCAGCAGCAATACACCAGCCAGTGCTGCCGCAGCACCACACATGTGAACCACACCAGAACCCGCAAAGTCAGAGAAGCCAGCAGCGTCAAGGAAACCGCCACCCCATTTCCACATGCCCTGCAATGGGTAGATAACGCCAGTCATCACTATTGCAAAAGCAAGGAAGGTCCACAGTTTCATACGCTCAGCTACCGCGCCAGAAACAATCGACATTGCCGTGGCCACAAACACCACTTGGAAGAAGAAATCTGAGGAGCCAGAGTAGTAAATATCGCCGTTAGAAGCTAAAACGTCTTCTACCGATGCGTCAGAAACCCCATTACCAAACCATGCGTCTGGCAGGATTCCACCTTCGGAACCGCCGTACATAATCGTGTAGCCGCACAGTAAGTACATGGTGCAGGCAATTGCATACAGCGCGATATTTTTAGTAAGAATTTCAGTTGTGTTTTTTGAACGAACCAGACCGGCTTCTAGCATGGCAAAACCTGCTGCCATCCACATAACCAGCGCACCACAGACGAGGAAGTAGAACGTGTCCAGGGCGTACTTGACCTGTATGATGTCTTCCATCACATGCCCTCCAAAGGGAAAGAGATAATCTTTTAATTAAATTTGTTTAACTAACAACCGCAACCGAAAAATTAAATGGCTTCTTCGCCAGTTTCACCGGTACGGATACGAACAACCTGCTCAAGTGCAGTGACAAAAATCTTTCCGTCACCAATTTTGCCGGTATTCGCTGATTTAGTAATAGCTTCAATTGTCGGCTCAACTGATCCATCAGCAACAGCAACTTCAATCTTCACCTTGGGCAGAAAATCAACAACATATTCAGCGCCACGATATAACTCGGTGTGACCTTTTTGGCGACCAAAACCCTTAACTTCGGTAACAGTTATACCCTGTACACCGATGTCAGAGAGCGCCTCACGCACATCATCAAGTTTGAATGGCTTAATAACAGCCGTAATCAATTTCATCGGAAATCTCCTGTTAATGTGCGTCGATCACACACTAGGATTAGTTAAAGAAATGACCGGCAACAAACTGTCGCCGGTCGGGGTATTACATAGAAATTGGCAAGCTATAAGAAACAATGAATTTTGGATCTGTATCTACAGCCAACACATCATCACCATCCTGCTGGCTCACAATGAACGACAGGTTGTCGTTGTAAGCGTAGGCAATATCGGCGTGCATTGTGTCATTACCATTGATATCTTCCATACCGATAGTCAAGGAGAATGCACCTGCGCTACCGCCAATGGTGTAGTAGTTGTAATTAGTGTAACCAGAAGGGCCAGCAATTGGCTCATAGTAAGAAACACTAATAGGGCCAAGACCAAGAGTAAGGATCAGGTCTGAATGCTCAAACAAATCAGTTTGTTCAGTACCAAGGTAGCCAGCACCAGTAGGATAATTGTAGTTCCAAACACTAATATCGAAGCTTACGCCGCCGCCGACATCCATACCGTAACCAGCGTATAAGTCATACTCAGTGCCTGCACTCGTATCACCAGAAGACGCCCAAGCGCCAATATAGGCACCACCGGTGCTATAGCTCAAATCACCAGACACCGCTGGAGTGCCTGAACCTAGGTCATAACCACGCCATAAGTAAGTGCTAGCAACACCAACACTTGCAGATACTTCTGCTGAAGCCGGTGCAGCAACCATGGTCATTGAAGCTGCCGCAACACTAACAGCCAGTAAAGTTTTCATTTTGTTCATGTTGTAGTCTCCGCGTTTAGTATAGAGAAAGTGATCAAGCACTATCCTGACTTAGCTATAGCACTTTCAATGCCAACATGAATTTTTATCATTTCTATCAACAACTTACAGATTATTAGAGCGGTTTTATAAAACACCGTGAATACCGTGTCATTCGCTGCCCCGACTTGAGCCAATAGTTACGCACAAATATAGAGCATATATAGAAAGCCGCCGGAAAAAGTGCGTTAAATAAATGCACCAAGGCGATGAATGATGGCTATTTATGAAGTAAAAAAACCGGAAATAATTTATTTAACGATTTAAAAACAATGACTTGGCTAAGCATTCAAAGCCCAAGAGCAAAAGCCAAGCAATGAGACCTAACTTTGCGCACCATTGCGGTGCTAGCGCACTATATCTCAGCGAAGAAAGTAAAAAAGGGGCGCCCAACGTTAGTTGAATGCCCCTAATACCCTAGATGAATGAATTCCCAAAAATAACTAAAGCACAGTATTAGCGCGCCTCTAAAGCCTCAACGCGTTTGCGCAAACGCTCAAGCTGTAACTGCAGATCCTTGATCTTCGCATCGCCGCTGGGGCTATGCGTCGCTTTAGGCGCTGCTAATATCAATTGATCAACCAGTATCCGCCCGGGCTTGCCAGCCGACGCCGTTACACCTGGGCTTCCAGCCAAACCACCCTGAGCACCTGCCACCCATTTACGATTTCCCACTAGGGTTTTCTGGGTTACATAAGCCCCACCAGAACCTGCACCACCGGAGCCTGCATCGCCACCCTCGCCACCGGCGCCGCCGTCGGCATTAATACTTATGCGACTCACCATGCTGTCGCCAGATTCGGTTTTTGATAAGTTTTGGTACAAGAAGGTAATATCTCCACCGCGACCGCCCTCACCGCCATCGCCACCATTACCGCCCTCACCAGCTACTTCAGCGCCGCACTTACTCTTCATATCGGCGCCGTCACCGCCCGCGCCACCCTGGCCACCGTCGCCACCCGCACTAAGAAGTTGTAAGCTGCCGAGGCTTTCCAAGCCCAGCTGAAAGCGAATTTCCACGCCATCGCCACCCGCTTCACCGCTCTCGCCTGCTTGACCATCGACAAATTCATCACAAACTGGCGCAGATATACCAACCGCACCATTTGCGCCCGATTGTGCTCGGCCGTCGACCACCACGTTTTTACCAATATATGCCTGCCGCGCATGCACCCGCCAGCCACCCACTCCGGGGGCAAAACTGATATGAGCGTCGTCACCAATGCGTAGAGTATCGAGAATTAACTCCTGCTGATCTAAACCAACAAGGTAAGCTTGGCCAGCCGGAATTGTTAAATCGGTTGCCATGCTCGTCAGCGGAACCAACGCTAACGCCAGTGAGGCAAGGTATTTCATGAGCTTGTCCTAAGGGGGTAAAGGCCGCCATTATAGACTTTGGATACAATAAAAATGCGGCATTTTGTGTGAATAGTAATCAATTCTTACACGTCTGAAGCCTGAGGTCTAAGCCAGACTTGCTAAATGCTTGACGGGAGACGGTATACGCAAAAGGGGCCCTCGTTCAAGGACGACGGTTGGATAAGCAGGTAAACAACGTTAATGCCTTTTCCTACGTCGCCAGACGTCTGACACCAGACGCGCCCTTCACACCGTCATATGCCGCCGGACATCTTCCTCGACCATTTCATCGCCTCGGCCAGACAATATCACTTCGCCGCGATCCATTACGGCGTAGTAATCGGCCAGCTCGCGGGCAAAATCAAAATACTGTTCTACCAAGACAATCGCCATCTCACCCTGCTGACGCAGAATGGTAATAACATTGTGAATGTCTTTAATAATAGAGGGCTGAATCCCCTCGGTGGGTTCATCCAAAACCAGTAGGCGCGGCTTGGTAATCAAGGCCCTTGCAATGGCCAACTGCTGTTGCTGCCCGCCAGACAAATCGCCACCGCGACGCTTGAGCATACTTTTTAACACAGGAAATAAATCGAAAATTTCAGGGCTAATATGGCGCTGGCTGCGCTTAAGTGGCGCATAGCCGGTATAGAGATTTTCTTGCACGGTGAGCTGCGAAAAAATTTCTCGGCCCTGAGGCACATAGGCAATGCCGGCGCGGGCGCGGTCTGCGGGCGCCATACTGCTAATATCCAAACCATTTAGCGTAATGCTGCCGCCGCGCACTGGGTGGCGGCCAGTAATCGCCCTTGCCAAGCTAGACTTACCCACCCCATTGCGACCTAAGATACAGGTAACTTTGCCCGTCTCGGCGCTTAAATTCACTTTACGCAGGGCCTGACTCGCGCCGTAGTAGAGGTCCACATCATTCACTAGCAACATAGTCTTAACGTCCTAAATACACTTCAATCACCCGCGGATTGGCCGACACCACTTCTAAACGACCTTCAGCCAACACACTGCCTTCGTGCAGCACCGTGACCTTGCTGTCTAAGGCTTTGATGAAATCCATATCATGTTCGACCACCACAATGGTGTGCTCGCGGTTAATTTCTTTTAATAGCGCTGCGGTTTCCATGGTTTCTTGATCAGTCATGCCCGCTGCTGGCTCGTCGACCAGTAAGAGTTCCGGCCCCTGCACAATCAACATACCAATTTCCAACCACTGCTTTTGACCGTGTGAAAGACTGCCCGCGAGATCCGCCGCTTTGGCTTTCAAGCCGACCAGTTTAATCACTTCATTTATCCGGTCACCCTGCTCACTACTTAACTTATGCCAGAGCGCGCGAATCACACTGCGAGTGCCAGCCAGCGCCAGCTCTACATTTTCCCAAACGGTGAGGGTTTCAATGACCGTGGGCTTTTGGAATTTACGACCAATGCCCAAATTGGCAATGTCGGCTTCGTCGTATTGAGTAAGATCGATACTGTCCTTAAAACGCACCTGTCCAGAATCGGGCCGCGTTTTGCCGGTAATAATATCCATCATCGTGCTTTTGCCCGCGCCGTTAGGGCCGATAATTGCGCGCAATTCGCCGGGCGCAATATCTAAAGACAAATTATTAATCGCTTTAAAGCCATCAAAGCTTTTGGTCACACCATTGAGATACAACATGCTCTGCAATTCTGAGCTGTGAAAGCCCGGACTTTTTACCACCGCACTCATGACTCTGCTCCTTGCGATGTCGGCGCGTTACGCTCGGCGCGACGATCTTGCAATTGTTTAACCACACCCACAATGCCTTTCGGTAAATACAGGGTGCTAATAACAAACAGGGCGCCCAACATAAACAGCCACACTTCGGGGAAGGCACCGGTGAAATAGGTTTTGGCATAGTTCACTGCCACCGCGCCGATGACCGCGCCAAACAACGTGCCGCGGCCACCGATCGCGACCCAAATAACAATTTCAATAGAGTTGATTGGCCCAAACTCGCCGGGGTTGATAATACCGACCTGAGGCACATACAAAGCACCCGCAATGCCAGCCAATATCGCCGACACCACAAACACAAAGAGCTTAAAATGCTCAACCCGATAACCCATAAAGCGTGTGCGACTTTCGGCATCGCGTATTGCCACCAACACCCGACCGTATTTACTGCTCACAATCGCACGGCACAAAATATAGGCCAGCATCACGCTTAATGCCGACAAGGCGAACAATACACAGCGGGTGATATCTGACTGCAAATTAAAGCCGAGAATGTCTTTAAAATCGGTGAGGCCATTATTGCCGCCAAAGCCCATATCATTGCGGAAGAAAGCCAGCAGCAAAGCGTAGGTCATGGCCTGGGTAATGATCGACAAATACACGCCGGTTACTCGCGAACGAAATGCCAGCCAACCAAACACAAAGGCCAATGCGGCAGGTACCATGGCTACCATAAACATAGAGAAGAAGAAGCTATCAAAGCCATACCAATACCAGGGCAGCTCCGTCCAGTTCAAAAACACCATAAAGTCGGGTAAATCGGCATTGCCATATACCCCGCGCTCACCGATCTGCCGCATTAAATGCATGCCCATGGCGTAGCCACCGAGTGCAAAAAATGCACCGTGGCCGAGACTTAAAATACCGCAATAACCCCAGATTAAATCCAGCGCCAAGGCAAGCAAGGCATAGCAGAGATACTTGCCCAGTAGCACGACAATATAGGTGGGTATATGTAAAAAACTGCCCTCGGGCATTAGCAAATTACACAGCGGCACCAGCACCATGGCGGCAAACAACACCATTAACAAATAGCTACCCGCTTTATCTGCTAGCAATAAACGGCCAATGGCACTGCGTTCAAATATTTTTGTATTCAGCATGGTCAATTAATCCTCTACCGAGCGGCCTTTAAGAGCGAACAAACCGCGAGGTCGCCACTGAATAAACATAATGATGAACACCAGCACAAAGATCTTGGCCAATACTGCACCCGCAAAAGGCTCCAAGAATTTATTGGCTACCCCGAGGCTCATCGCCGCAAAGAAGGTACCGAATAAATTACCCACCCCGCCAAACACCACCACCATAAAGGAGTCGATAATATATGACTGACCTAGGTTGGGACCGACATTGGTGAGCTGGCTCAAGGCCACTCCGGCAATACCTGCAATACCTGAACCTAAACCAAAGGTTAAGGCGTCCACCCAGCCCGTGCGTATGCCCATGGAGTTCGCCATGGCGCGGTTTTGCGTAACGGCGCGCATCTGCAAACCCACAAAGGTTTTCTTTAACAAAAACACCAGCAGCAATAGCACGATTAAACTGAAAGCGATGATATAAAGGCGGTTATAGGTCAGCGACAAGGCGCCATTAATTTCTAGCGAGCCACTGAGCCAACTTGGCGCGGTAACCGATTTATTTAGGGGTGAGAAAATACTGCGCACCGCCTGCTGCAAAATCAGGCTCACACCGAAGGTAGCCAACAAGGTTTCTAAGGGACGTCCGTACAAATGGCGAATAATGCCGCGCTCTATCACAATCCCGACTAAACCCGACACTATAAAGGCGGCGGGAATGGCGACAATAATCGAGTAATCAATATAGTTCGGCATCAGTAATTGAATAACGTAGGTGGTGTACGCTCCCAGCATCATCATTTCGCCGTGGGCCATATTAATAACACCCATAACCCCAAAGGTGATCGCCAAGCCCACGGCGGTAAGTAACAGCACCGACCCTAAGCTCAAGCCAAAAAACGTATTCTCAATTAATTTATAAATCTTGGCTTCGCTGCGCATTTCTTTTAACACGGCAGCAGCCGACTCCCTTACCAAGTCGTCTTTTTCGGTGTAGTTTCCGTCGCTATCGGTTAGCTGCATGGCGGCAAGAATCGACATGGCATCGCTGTCGAGGGTGCCGCGAAAAGATTCGATGGCCTCTAAACGCAATACCTGCTCATCCGAATTTAAATTAACCATTGCCGCGGCAAGTCTCAGAGATTCGATTACCTTGGCATCAGTTTCCATTACCAGTGCACGTTCAATAGCGTGCAAAAATTCCGGTGACGGGCTGCGCACCAAATTTTTAGCCGCCTGTAAGCGCACTGCCGTATCGTCACTGCGCAGTGCAATTTCAGCCAGCACGCCGCGCAACACTGTGCGCAGCTCATTATTAATACTGATCTTGCGCACCGCTCGGCTACCTACCACGCCAAGGTCTTCACCACTAATTACCGCCACCGCACTGTAGCCGTCGGCGTTACTATGGGCGTACACCAGCTGACGCCCTTTTTTGGTGTAGTACAAATCACCCGCCTGCAGAGCCTCGAGTACCGCAACCCGCTGGGACAAATCAGAGCTCGCGATTAAATTAATCAAGTTCACTTTGTCACTGGTACTTTTTACAGTAATGAGTTCATTCAGCAGCAGCGAAGCATCTTTATCTCTTAATTCGTTTTGGCTTGCTGTCGCAATCGGCGCAGCAGTGCTTTGCATAGGCAGACAAATGACTAGGCAAAGTAATAAAAATCGGAATACGGAATACGTATAGGTGTGATTCAGTTTCATTGAAACATCCATTTACAATTAATGCCCCGTCACACCATGGCATGACGAGGCATCTTTTTGAAAAAGAAGTCCGGGGGAACTTCTTTTATTCAGCGAGCGAACTCGCTAAGAAGGCCTAGTAGTTTTGACCTGAGCACTTCTTGGTTTCGGTATTGTAGTTACCGCACATGATTTTAGGATTCTGCCAATCTGCTTCAAGCTTAGCGCTCTCTGGCAGGAAGTCAGTCCACGCATCACCAGGAACGGCCGCTTCGGTTTGCCATACGATATCGAACTGGCCGTTTTCTTGAATCTCACCAATTAGCACAGGCTTGGTCAGGTGGTGGTTGGGTAGCATAGTGGCCACGCCGCCAGTCAAATTCGGCACGCTAATCCCGATCAGGGCATCGTGTACTTTATCTACTTTAGTGGTCTTGGCTTTTTCGACTGCTTTCACCCACATATTAAAGCCGATATAAGTCGCTTCCATTGGGTCGTTGGTAACGCGCTTGGCGTCGCCGATATACGCCAGCCATTTATCAATGAAGGCATCGTTGGCTTCAGCATCGGCACTCATGAAGTAGTTCCACGCGGCAAGGTGACCAACCAATGGGCCAGTATCGAAGCCAGACAACTCTTCTTCACCAACCGAGAACGCGACCACCGGAATGTCTTCAGCAGATAAGCCTTGGTTAGCCAGTTCTTTGTAGAACGGTACGTTGGCGTCACCATTGATAGTTGAAACCACCGCGGTCTTTTTACCTTGTGAACCGAATTTTTTAATATCAGACACAATGGTCTGCCAGTCGGAGTGACCGAAAGGTGTGTAGTTGATCATGATGTCTTTTTCAGCCACACCTTTGCTTTTCAGGTAGGCTTCAAGAATTTTGTTGGTTGTGCGCGGATAAACGTAGTCGGTTCCCGCTAATACCCAGCGTTTAACCGAACCGCCGCCTTCACTCATCAAGTAATCAACGGCAGGTATGGCTTGCTGATTGGGCGCTGCGCCGGTATAGAAAACGTTTTTAGACGACTCTTCACCTTCGTACTGAACGGGGTAAAACAACAAGCCGTTTAATTCTTCAATGACGGGCAGTACCGATTTACGCGATACCGAAGTCCAGCAACCAAAAATAACATCAACCTTATCTTTCTCTAAAAGCTCTTTGGTTTTTTCGGCAAACAGTGGCCAGTTAGAAGCGGGGTCAACTACCACCGCCTCTAATTTTTTGCCCAGCAGGCCGCCTTTTTTGTTTTGCTCGTCAATCAACATCAGTACGGTGTCTTTCAGTGTGGTTTCACTGATCGCCATGGTGCCTGATAAAGAATGCAAAACACCGACTTTAATAGTGTCTGCGGCTTGGGCTATCGAGGCGCTTAGCGACAAGGTCGCTGCCGCCAACACAATACTGCTGTGTTTAGCGAAGGCCTTGATGGATGATTTTGTTTTCATTTTGTGCTCCCTAACTCTATTTTTATACCGCTAATTAATTCAATCTCACTGCGATTGCTATTAACGGACCCTGGCAATTCTACCCACGGGTATTAGCAGAAATGGTGCCAATCGGCTAAAAGCGGGCATTTGCAGGGCTTTGCGGGAAGCGGTGTTATGTTTTGATGCCGACAGCGATGCTGCCGGCCTTTTGCGCGTGCAAAGCAACGCACAATTACTGTGCGCAAGCACCAAAGAATGGCAAAGAAGGGATTTTAGTTATTGAGAAGTAAAAAAACGCCAAAGCCCATGGCCGACACCGCAAACAAGGATTGCAGTGAACGCTGCACCCCGTAATGGTAGCGACCCAAGCTAGAAAGCCCGCCACGCAAGGCGATCCCAACGCCAGCCATAGCTGTGATCAAACCAAAATTAAATACTAAAACATGCAGCATACCCAATGCGGGACTAGCCATGCCCGCAGCTGGAATCACCGCTAATAGCGGCGCCGAACCCGCACTACCATGAACCAAGCCAACCCACACTGCCGAGGGACCAACGCCCTGTTTTGAATCATGGCGATGATGTTGTCGCCATAAGTGATAAAAACTCAGGCCGCCAATCACAATTAACATCCACGCCACCAAGGATTCGGCAAACGCACTAAACTGCACAGGAATCGCCGCGCCAGCCAACAGCACTACGCTTGCCACCACAATGACCGCCAAGCCGTGACCCAAGCCCCAGTGCACCGCAAAACGCAGGCTGTGTCGGCCGTTGTCACGACTACTCATACCACTCACGGCAGCAAGGTGGTCGGCGTCAAAGGCGTGCGCCACCCCCGCCGCAAAGCCGAGTAATAACATACTTAATAGTGGCGCCAATTCCGTTGCTATCAAAGCCAAGCCTCCTTAACTCACGCCCCGAGCATGCCCTGCTCAACAATAAAATCAACAATTGCGGCAACGCCGCTGCCGTCTTTTAAATTGCTAAAAATAAACGGTTTGTCGCCACGCATGCGCTTGGCGTCGCGATCCATTACATTGAGGTCGGCACCCACCAAGGGAGCCAAATCAGTTTTATTAATAATCAATAAATCTGAGCGGGTAATACCCGGCCCGCCTTTGCGGGGGATTTTATCCCCCGCCGAAACATCGATCACATAGATGGTTAAGTCCGACAACTCGGGGCTAAAGGTTGCCGCTAAATTATCGCCGCCGCTCTCGATCATGATTAAGTCTAAATCGGGAAAGCGGCCACTGAGCTCAGCCACTGCTGACAAATTCATCGAGGCGTCTTCGCGGATTGCGGTGTGGGGGCAGCCGCCAGTTTCCACGCCGAGAATCCGCTCTTGATCCAGCACCTCGTGGCGCAGCAAAAACTCGGCGTCTTCACGGGTGTAGATATCGTTGGTGATGACCGCGATGTCGAAGCGCTCGCGCAACTCGGCACACAGGGTTTTAACTAGGGCGGTTTTACCAGAACCTACTGGGCCACCAATACCAAGCCGCAATGCAGGCTTTTTCATATAAATACTCCACAAATAATGAATAACAAATTCTATGATCGAAACAAACGTGAATACTGGGTTTCGTGCTGAGCCGAGGCCATTGCCAAACCCGGCAAACCAACACCGAGATCATCGCTGTCGCGTGTTTTCGCTGCACTCACACTGGCCTCCAATTTCGGCATTAAAGCCAACAATAAGCGCTGACCATCGGTCTGCCCTAGCGGCACCAATTTAATGGCCGCCGCCACCTGATTCTCTAACCAACTCCAGGCGAAACCGCTGAGCGCGTCATCGCTATTAACTTGCCAATGCTGGGCCGCCAAGGCGAATACCGTGGCAAAACTTACCGCCACGCCTTTGGGCCAAGCCAAGGCACTGGGCACTTCCAGTGAAACCAATAAGCGCAGCAACGCTTCGCCCATTTGCACGTCTTCTAATAACAATTCCTTGGATTCACGCGCCGCCTGTAAATAGTCATTCCAATAGGCGACATCGTCCAGCGCGCCAGCCTGCCATGCCGTATGCAGACGCTGTAAGACAGGTAAATCTAAACCACCCAAGCTGTGGCTTAACACCTCGCCAATCCAATCTTCTGCGCCCGTCAGACTCTTAACCCAACCTCGCTCAACCGCATACTCCAAACCCTGTGAATAGGCATAAGCCCCCACCGGTAAGGCAGGACTAACGAGATGCATTAAATGCAGTAATGGACTAGTCATGATGATGGTGGTGGCTGTGAATACTGCCCGCGCCACTATTATGGTAGGCGCCGTTCTCGGGGTGGAAGGGCTTTTCGCCAACTTGAACGCCTAAGCCTAAGCCGCGCAACATATCGTCCAGCACATGGTCGTGCTGATAGCGCAATTCCCCCGCATCAATCTGCAAGGGCACATGACGATTGCCTAGGTGGTAGGCGGCCCGCGCAAACAATAGGGTGTCGTCAGTGTGAACCAGCGACAGAGTTTCTTTAGCCGCCACCACCGATATTTGCTCGCCATTTTTGGCGATTAAAATATCGCCATCGGCAAGCACCTGACCCCGTTCAATATACCAAGACAAATCCTGGCCGCAGCGAGTTTTACCGCGAAAACGACTGCGCTGCCGATCTTGATAGTTCAGCACAATACTCATTTCTGGCGCTAAACCCTGGCCCTCACTTGCTACCTCAAAACACTCAAGCATCACTTACTTCCAAATTAAAATTAATTTTTCTCAACTAATTAGAACCAGCAAATCAAAACAAACAATAGCGCTGGGCCAAGGGCAGCTCGGTAGCGGGTTCACAAATTAATAGCTGGCCGTCGGCACGCACCTCGTAGGTATCAGGGTCGACCTCCATCACCGGCTGATAATTGTTCAACACCATATCGGCCTTGGTCACATTACGGCAGTTTTTCACTGCGACTAGCGGGCGATCTAAACCCAGTGCGCTGCCAATATCAGCATCAATCGCGGCTTGGCTAACAAAACTCACCGAGGTCTGCACACAGGCTTTACCATAGGCGCCGAACATCATCCGGTAATGCACCGGCTGCGGGGTGGGAATCGACGCATTGGGATCGCCCATGGGCGCGGCGGCAATGGCGCCGCCTTTAATAATCATGGCGGGTTTAATGCCGAAGAACGCTGGTTTCCACAACACCAAATCGGCAAGCTTACCTACCTCGATAGAACCCACCTCATGGCTAATACCGTGGGCAATGGCCGGATTAATCGTGTATTTGGCGATATAACGACGGGCGCGGAAATTATCATTATCTGCGCTGTCTTCTGCCAGCGGACCGCGCTGCACTTTCATTTTGTGAGCAGTCTGCCAAGTGCGACACACCACTTCGCCGACTCGGCCCATAGCTTGGGAGTCGGAGGCAATCATCGAGAAGGCGCCAAGGTCATGCAGAATATCTTCAGCGGCAATGGTTTCCTTGCGAATGCGGGAATCCGCAAAGGCCACGTCTTCGGGAATATTGGGATCAAGGTGATGACAGACCATGAGCATATCCAAATGCTCGTCCACAGTGTTCACCGTATAGGGCCGCGTCGGATTGGTCGATGACGGCAATACATTGGCCGCGCCGCAGGCTTTGATAATATCCGGCGCGTGACCGCCACCAGCGCCTTCGGTGTGATAGGTATGAATGGTGCGGCCCTTAAAGGCGGCGAGGGTGTCTTCGACAAAGCCCGACTCATTTAGGGTGTCGGTGTGAATTGCGACCTGCACATCGTATTTGTCCGCCACACTTAAACAACAATCGATAGACGCTGGGGTGGTGCCCCAATCTTCGTGGAGCTTTAAGCCCATGGCACCGGCTTTAATTTGCTCTTCCAGCGAATCTGGCAAACTGGCGTTGCCCTTGCCGAGAAAGCCCAAATTCATGGGAAAGCTCTCGGCGGCTTGCAGCATTTTGCCCATATGCCAAGCACCCGGCGTACAGGTGGTGGCATTGGTGCCGGTAGCGGGGCCGGTGCCACCACCGATCATGGTGGTCACGCCGCTCATCAAGGCCTCTTCAATTTGCTGAGGGCAAATAAAGTGGATGTGCGAATCGATGGCACCGGCGGTTAAAATCTGACCTTCACCGGCAATCACCTCGGTGCAGGGACCAACAATAATATCGACATTGGGCTGAATATCGGGATTACCGGCTTTACCAATGGCGCAAATTCGACCGGCCTTTATCGCCACATCGGCTTTAACCACGCCCCAGTGATCTAATATCAAAGCATTAGTAATTACCGTGTCTGGGGTATGAGCACCGCCTAACTGACTCTGGCCCATGCCGTCGCGAATGACTTTGCCGCCACCGAATTTCACTTCTTCGCCGTAGGTGGTGAAGTCCTTCTCTACCGAGATCCATAACTCGGTGTCAGCCAAACGCAGGCGGTCGCCCACTGTGGGCCCGTACATATCCGCGTAGGCGCGGCGATCTATCGTAGCCATTTATTTATGCTCCTTGCTTGTCGAGGGCGCCCATTACATCGCCACGAAAACCATACACTTCTCGCTTGCCCGCCAGCGCCACCAACTCTACTTGACGGCTTTGGCCAGGCTCAAAACGCACCGCGGTGCCCGCCGCAATATTCAAACGAAAACCCCGACTCGCCGCGCGATCAAAAATCAGCGCGGGATTGGTCTCAAAAAAATGGTAATGGGAACCAACCTGTATTGGCCGATCACCACTATTGGCCACGTCAATCACGCAGGTTTCGCGACCGGCATTGAGGGTAATATCGCCCTTGGCTGCGATTAATTCTCCGGGAATCATAAGTGCTCCGTTATGCCTATTTAAACGATGGGATTATGGACAGTGACCAACTTGGTACCGTCGGGGAAGGTCGCCTCCACCTGTACCTCGTGAATCATTTCGGCAATGCCGTCCATCACGTCATTTTTGGTCAGCACTTCACGCCCCGCGCTCATCATCTCGGCTACCGTGCGACCTTCGCGAGCGCCCTCCATTACCGCCGCCGAAATCAGCGCAATCGACTCGGGGTAATTTAATTTCAGGCCCTTGGCCATGCGGCGTTCGGCCAATAGTGCGGCGGTAAACAGTAATAATTTATCTTTATCTCTGGGACTCAATTCCATGGCGGTGTCATCCTGTTTTCAATTAATTCTCATTTCGATGCTTACTTAAGTGTTCCAAATCCGTGGCGGGCAGGCCTCGCGGCCATTAAATTGCGGTCGAAGCTGCGCCCACAGCCACGCAAAACCTTTGCGGCACTGCTCCGGCGAATCACCCAAATAGCGCGCTAAAAAAATATCCCGCTTTTGCGATAAGCCCCACTCCGCCGCCAACCAAGCATTTTGCTCAGCAAGCTTAGTGAGGCCGTCGCGCAATTTATCCATCATGGCCTGATCGCAAATCATCGTCGCGAAAAAGCTGCCGCTCACCGAGGCGCCAGCCATACCCCAAGGCGCATCCAGCATGGCGCTGCCCCCCAGCCATTCGGTGCGTTCAACTAATAGTGGTTTGCCGTCGCGACGTATGTCGATTTTTTGCAGGCAACGACCCTGGGCAAACCCTTCGCCACTGGCGCGGCGGCCCAGCACCACAATATCCCATGCACATAAACGGGCATTGCCCTGCAGAGCGAAGTGATTACTCAATTCGGCTTCAGCGCCTTCAAATACAATGGTTTCCTGGGGCAGCCATTCCAAACAGGCGCCATCGGCAACATCAGCGCTCACGCCTTGAGACTGCGCCGTTTTCGCCAAATCACTGCGATACACCTTGCCCGCCGAGGGCGTGGTCAACAGCGCTTGCGCCCCAGCATCCAAACTTACTGCCACCCGCAAGGTATCGCCGGCCACTATGCCGCCAGGCGGGTGCAGGAGATAAACATGACAGCAATCTCCCTCAGGATAAAAAGGACGCTGCACCCGCAATGGCCCCTTGTGTAAAATTCGCACCAAATCAGTGCGATTTTCACTGGCACGCAGACCAAGCTCAATCGCCGCTGGCCACGATTTACGCGGAGCCAGATCACCACCGTGGCCAGTATGTGCAGATATTAAGGGGGCTAGGGCCGTCAACGGCAATTCCTTGTTTGTAAAACTAATTAATAAGATCGCGGAGCGCCTTTGAGTTAACGCCGCTCAATGCGTTGCAAACAATATCCGTGAGCAATAACTGTACCATCACTGTGCGTTTTTATTAGCACTGCGCCAAATCGGATCTTATTATCGGAAAATGCGCACCAATATTAGGCGAGCTAGTGGGAGAGGCTTGACGGGAGACGGTAAACGCTAAGATAAAATCTAAACCCGACTTGCCTTTGCGTCTCCCGTCTCCCGTCCAGCATTTAGCTTGCGAGGCGCCATACATCTCCCATGCATCGCCAATAAACGATACACTTAGCCCATCAACGAGGTAACGATCCATGGCTAAACCCGATTTTATTGCCCAGCTGGCGCAACAGGCCAGCAAGCTGATGAATAATGGTCCTGAAATTCAGCAGGACATCGAAGAGAAAGTGCAGGTGTTACTACAAGGCGGATTCAGCCGCTTAAACGTGGTGTCTCGCGCCGAATTTGACGCCCAAGTCGCTGTGTTGAATCGCACGCGCAGCAAGTTGGAAACACTGGAGAAACAGCTCGCGGAATTAACTGAGCAATTAGCAAACCAAACCGGCAGCAATACCTAAACATCGTATTTCAAAGAATAGCGCCGCCTTCAAGGATGAAGACATGCCCCTCGCTACCGTATACAGCCGCGCCAAGCTTGGCGTGCACGCGCCACTGGTCACCGTAGAAGTCCACTTATCTGGCGGTTTGCCCGCCTTTAATATTGTCGGCTTGCCCGAGGCCAGCGTACGTGAAAGCCGCGACCGAGTGCGCTCTGCCCTCGTTAACTCGCGCTTTGAATTTCCGGTTAGCCGCATCACCGTCAACCTTGCCCCCGCCGACTTACCCAAAGAAGGTGGCCGCTTCGATTTACCTATCGCCATCGGAATCTTGGTCGCCTCTGGGCAATTGCCGACCGCACCACTCGCCAATTGCGAACTGATTGGCGAACTTGGGCTGAGCGGTGAATTGCGCGCGGTAGATGCCGCGCTGCCCGCTGCGGTGCAAGCTGGCGAGGCGGGGCACAGCCTGATACTGCCCGCCGCCAACGCGGGCCTTGCCAGTATTCTCGATACCAGCGATATTCGCGAGGCCCACTCCTTGCTCGCGGTAGTTGCCCACCTCCACGGCCAGCAGGCGCTGCCCTATGCTAGCGCCGACGATTCGGCAGAATTAGCCGAACACTATCCCGACCTCAGCGAGGTGCGCGGCCAAGCAGGCGCCAAACGGGCACTGGAAATCGCCGCGGCGGGCGGTCACTCGCTCTTACTCAGCGGCCCGCCCGGCACCGGAAAAACCCTACTCGCCAATCGCTTACCGGGTATTTTGCCACCCCTTAACGAAACTGAGCGTTTAGAAATTGCCACCGTGCAATCAGTCGCTGGGCTACCGCTGCGGCTGAACCGGCCTTTTCGCGCGCCCCACCACACCGCGTCGGGGGTGGCGCTGGTTGGCGGTGGCAGCTATCCGCGGCCCGGTGAAATTTCCTTGGCCCATCACGGCGTATTATTTTTAGATGAACTGCCCGAATACCCCCGCAAAGTACTCGAAGTACTACGCGAACCGATAGAATCTGGTGAGGTAACCATTTCACGCGCTACCCAACAATTAACCTTCCCGGCTCGATTTCAATTAATAGCGGCGATGAACCCATGCCCTTGCGGTTTTGATGGCGACAGCGGCAAGGACTGCCGCTGCACCCCCGACCAAATCCAGCGCTATCGGGGCAAGCTATCTGGGCCGCTACTCGACCGCATCGATTTACGCATTACCGTGCCCCGCCTGCCGCCAGGGGTTTTACAGGAAGATGGCCTAGCGGAAAGCAGCGCCACCGTGCGCGAGCGAGTTTGCGCGGCCCGCGACCGCCAATTGCTGCGCAGCGGCAATATCAACGCCCAACTCAGCGCCGCGCAGGTGCGGCAGTTTTGCTCGCTAGACACCCCCAGCAAGCAATTCATGCTCAAAGCTGAGCAAAAACTCGGGCTGAGCGCCCGCGCCCACCACCGCTTGCAAAAGATCGCACGCAGTATTGCTGACCTCGCTGGCGCTGAGGCTATTAGCCTTGCCCATTTACAGGAGGCCATGATTTACCGAGGCGAACTTTAACGGTATTAATTAGCCGCATTCGCCCTGAGAGTTCTTGTTGACCATACGCACTGTTACAATGCCCGGCCCTTCTAGCACAATCTCGGGAAAGATCATCAGCGTGAGTAAACTCAACGACAGACAACGCGAAGCGGTTCGTTATATCGACGGCCCGATACTGGTGCTAGCAGGCGCTGGCAGCGGCAAAACCAGCGTTATCACGCGCAAGATGGCTTATTTGATCGAGAAATGCGGCATGCCTGCCCGTCATATTGCGGCGGTGACCTTTACCAACAAGGCCGCCCGCGAAATGAAGGAGCGCGTATCCCAGCTGGTAAAAGGCAAAGAGGCCCGTGGCCTCACGGTGTCGACCTTCCACAATTTAGGCATGAACATTCTGCGCGCCGAGTACAAGGCGCTGCAGTACAAATCTGGTTTCTCCATTTTTGACGGCCAAGACGCGCAAACCCTGATTCGCGACTTATTAATGCAGGATCACAGCGCCGAAAGTGACAACGCCGACCGCATTCAGCAGCGTATATCCCAGTGGAAAAACGAATTCATTACCCCCGAGCAGGCGATTGCCAGTGCCGAGGGGCCAGCCGACATACTTTGTTCCCAAGCCTATTTGCGCTACCAAAGCGCTTTAAAAGCTTATAACGCGCTGGATTTTGACGACTTGATCATGCTGCCCGCGCTCTTGTTTGAGCAGCACCCTGCCATTTTAGAAAAGTGGCAGCAGAAAATACGCTATATGCTGGTGGACGAATACCAAGACACCAATGGCTCCCAATACCATTTGGTTAAGCAGCTCGTCGGTGGCCGCGGCGGCCTAACCGTGGTGGGCGATGACGACCAATCGATCTACGCATGGCGCGGCGCCAAACCCGAAAACCTCGCCTTGCTAGGCAAAGACTACCCCCACCTAAAACTGGTCAAGCTCGAGCAGAACTACCGCTCCACCGCGCGCATCCTCAAAGCGGCCAATACGGTTATTGCCAACAACCCCCACGAAATGAATAAGGCACTGTGGTCTGAACTGGGTTATGGCGATCCGATTCGAGTTATTCGCTGCCGCAATGACGACGCCGAGTGTGAGCGGGTGGTCACCGAGATTCTCGACCACAAACTCCGCACCCAGGGACGTTTTGGCAATTACGCGGTGTTGTATCGGGGCAACCACCAGTCGCGTTTATTGGAACTTAAACTTCAGGTTCACCAGATTCCCTACAAACTCAGCGGCGGCACCTCGTTTTTCAGCCGCAACGAGATTAAAGACATCATGGCCTATTTGCGCCTGATCATTAATCCCGGCGACGACAACGCCTTTTTACGCATAGTAAACGTGCCCCGCCGCAAGATTGGCACCTCAACTTTAGAGAACCTCGGGCGCTATGCCACCGAGCGCGAAATTAGCATGTACGATGCCTGCGACGAGTTTGGCCTCGCCCAGCGCCTGCCCGAGGCCGCCTTGCTGCGCCTGCGGGAGTTCACCAGCTGGCTGGGTAATTTGCGCCGCAAATGCTACGAAGAAGACCCCATCGATAGCATTCGCCAGCTGTGTAGCGACATAGATTACTTAGACTGGCTTATCCAAAACAGCTCCTCGGTAGCGATTGCCGAGCGCCGCATGGCCAATGTTCACATTCTCATTAGCTCTTTGGAAAAATCCCTTAAAGATGACGAAAGCGACAATGCCATTGAGGGCGCAATAACACGTCTGGTATTGCGCGATTTAATGGAGCGTCAAGAAGACGAAAAAGAGAGCGACGATCAAGTTCAGCTCATGACCTTACACGCCGCCAAAGGTTTGGAGTTTCCCCATGTGTTTATGATCGGCTTAGAAGAGGGCATTCTGCCCCACCAAAACAGCATTGACGACGGCATGGTCGAGGAAGAGCGCCGACTCTGCTATGTGGGTATTACCCGCGCCCAGCGCACCCTAACCATGAGCTACTGCGCCAAGCGTAAAAGTTTTGGAGAATTCACCAGCTGCGAACCCAGCCGCTTTCTTGCCGAACTTCCCCAAGAAGATTTGGAGTGGGAGGGCCGCGGCGACGCCGACCCAGTGCAAAACCAAAAGCGCGGTGGTGAGACCTTGGCCAGTCTCAGGGATATGTTGGGTTAGTAGTCAAGCAAGTTAACTACGCAGTTGCTTCCCGTCTCTGTCGGCAATTCATTTTGGTATATAGGCCTCTAACCGTCGTTGCAACAGTCTCATAACGTAAATGAAGATCGCGGGCTCAGCGTTTTACGCTGAGACCACTGGCCACCGACTGCAATACACTCATTTCGCGTTTGCCGAAGCGAGACTCCTCACTAAACGAAGGCCAAATTCGGCAATTAGACGCCGCGCTAATTTAGTCGTCAGCCGGGGACTACCTGAAATCACTTCTTGGAGTTGCGGTACAAATACGGCATCGTCAATAGCGACGTATCCATCCGCACCGGCGCGCAGCGAAGCCAATAACTCATCGGAATCATCATAAAGTGTTGTCACAATACAGCGTAGCTGTGTCTGAAAGCACTTAATTCGACTAATTAATGGCAACACCGAATCTAGCGCAAGTGTACATATATAGATAACAAGTAAATCAGGCGATCAATGTAGAAGCATAGTTTCCGCTTCATCAACTCGCACTTCGGCAACACCATAAACCAAGGCTACTTCTTTAAAAACCAGCAGCGCAGCTCTAAATTCCCCTCAATTATTAATACACGTAAATTCAAACATCCTTGTTTTGAATTCTCCACGCCAATCTCCTAAGTGACAAACTATTTTTTATGGTACTTTAAACAAGAGAACCACGCATATTTGTGCCGAGCCCCTCAGGATGATAGGTGCACAAAGACATAACGAAACTCAAAGGAGTGAGTGAGTTGCAGAAAACGTGTTCCCGCCAACAATTGGTATGGCTTTTTATTATCCCAATTTTAGCTATATTTTTTAGTATTTTAGCTGTTTGCCATATTCCTATCAGCGGCGCCAAACTGGTCTGGTCGGGTGATCACAGCACAGCCATATCCACGGACATCAACACTCTTGGCGCTAAGATTGTGGCTATTAATAGCAGCGAGGGCAAGTTAGTGCTACAAGCTAACGATTTCGCCCGCTACCCCAATCGCGCGTTCACAAACTACGATCACTATTGGCAGTTTCTTCATCGCCAACAACAACTCTATTTAGCTTTACAAACTAACGAAGTGCAATTCATTGCCGATAATGGCTACACCATCTCAGCCAGCACTCAAAAATCCCGGTGGGTAAATGAGATTCCACTGCATTTTTGGCAAACGCTTGCCGCAGGATTATTCGTGTGGAGCTTAGGTGCGAGTCTTTTAATTTTTAAGCCAAACTCGGCTAGCGGGCGCTATTTTTTCCTCTGTTGCGGTGCGCTATTCAGCTCATCACTTGCTTCAAGTATATACAGCAGTCGCGAACTAGCCATGTCGGCACCCGTGCTGGTGATATTATGTGATTTAAAGTTTTTAGCCGACTTAGTATTCAGTGCCAGCCTTATCAGTTTATTGCTCCAGTTCCCAAAGCGCATCACCCACTACAGTGTCAATATCGCGCTATTTTTGCTAGCACTAGCATGGTTTGTCGCTTCCGAAGCTGGCATATTAAATACGCCAATGAACCGCCAATTCGCCATTCCCATCGGTATTTTTATTGCCATTGCGCTGGCATTTTGGCAGCTACATATCACCACCAAAGATCCACTTCACAAAGCCGCACTATTTTGCTTCTTTACGTTTATAAGTCCAGCCCTGCTGTTTACGTTCAATGAACTAAGCGCCTTCCCAAACAAACTCCACGGCCTGCTAAGTATCGATTACACCATTGCGCTGATGTGGATTTTATTTGGATTGGCACTCGGTATTAGCCGCTATAAATTAAATAGCTGCAGCCGTCATCCTTACCTGTTTTTTATTCTGGTGACGACCATTGGCCTCTGCCTAAACTCAATAAGCTACTATCTAAAGTGGGGGCAATGGCCCGTATACTCACCATCAATATTACTTATCTTATTACTTAGCCTAATCTTCGCCATTTATCATGCCAGCCACAAACTCAGCGCCCAGCCACTAAGTAATATCGACGTTATCCATTTCATTGCAATCAATTACCAAACCCGCAATGAAAGTATTGACCAAGCTTGGCAAGCTTTTATCAGGAAGTTTTTCGATACGTGCCGTGTTCAAGCTCGCGCCACCAATTGTTCCACCGCTACCGTCAGTCACGGCGGTAAATTCCTCTATGTTCCATTACTTCAGGGCCCTGGTAGCCTTCGCTGTGAATATGCCCAGCGCGGCAGACGCTTATTCCACCCAAGTGACGCTCAGAAAATAAACACGCTTGCTAACACAGCCAAAGACTTAATCACCGCCAATCAACAATTTCATCGACAACAACAAGTACAAAACAAACAGCTCGCCAACGATCTACGCAAGAATATTGGCGAAGCACTGCTCCCTACCTTACGCCACAATGAGCCCGAAACCATAAAGCAGATAATCAGAGATGTACTTGCCCAAACGCACACGATTAGTAGCGGTTTGTACGGAAGCAGCATAACACTGCATGAATTACTGACGGATTTACATCGTGAGCTTGAACAGCGCCTGCAGCGAGGGGGTGTAATTCTAAGCTGGACCACCCAGTTGCCCACAATACCAATAAACCTCGAATATCCAGCCTATAGCGCTCTATCAGCATGCTTGCGAGAACTAGCCAAACTGTGCAGTCAATTAGCTGATATCAGCCATGCCTGTATTGATATCACTCATGATGAACCACATTTAGTCATCACTATTCGGGCCCATAATAAGGGTGTTTATCTACCCCTGAGCGATCGTATTCAGAGCGATACCTTGCCCCTCATTGTCGATCCCTTACTTGGCGAGATGAAAATTGACGACAAACTAAAAATTAAAATTTATTTTTTAGTCAGCGCGTTAGCGACCAACAGTAAACCCGCATTTATAAATCACCCGCTGGATAAAAATCAGGCCAGCTAATCAGTTTGGTATTGGCATTAATAAAACCGCCATCGATGGCGTAGCGTAGCGCGCGATCAAGATTGGCCACGCCATTGCTAACCAAGGTCGGACTCACATTTAAAGACACCACGCTGGTTACTGCCAACGCCTTGCCGGCTGCGCTGAATACGGGGCCGCCACTGTCGCCAGAGACACTCGCCGTGTCAGTAACAATGTCGTAAGCCCAGCCACCACCCAGCACCGCATTTATCTTGCCCTGCTTAGCTTCACGGCTGCGTCGGCCGAAATGGAAAGGCGACTGACCATAGGCATACACCTCTTCGCCGACCGTGGCCAAACCGGTAAACATCGCCGTAGGCCCGCCAAACGCAATCGCCGCCGGATGTATCTTGGCGATGTCGTCGGCGTGAATTTTTACCAAGGCGAAGTCATTGTATGTACAAACATTCGAGCCCGCGGTTTCGCCCATCTCCTGCATCGCACGCCAGCTGGTATATACCAATTCACCTGGCTGCGAGGCATTTTCTATGGTGATCTGATTAAAACCAATCGGCAGGTTATTCGATTCACAGGGGTCAACCCCAGAGTTGGTGTCGGAACTGAAGCAGTGGGCCGCCACGCCGATATACACGGTTTGGGCATTAGGTGAATACAAGAAATTGCCGGTGCAGCCACTGCCGTCGGCGCTAATGAGCGCACCGGGGCGAATTTGATCGGCCGACGGAGTGCCGTAACTGGCGGCAATACTGGGTTTTTGTTCTGGCGCAGGCTCAGCCACTGACTGAAGACCACCATTGTCTACTGGCCGTGGGTTTGATGAGGACGAGCCCCCACAGGCGGTGAGTGACAAGATCACCGCCAATATCATCAATTTTTTCACTTTCTGGGCACCCACCTTGTTAAACCAAGCATGCTGTAAATACTACATCACTAAGCGCCTGAAATTGTGCTATTGGACGCCAATTTCTGCTAAATAGTGCGTTTTATCGCCCTAAAACTCGATCTACTCATTGATCCAGCACTAAAAATAAGGCAAAAAAAAGCCGCGCGGTGCGCGGCTTTTTAGCAAGAACAGATGCTTATTTGCTGTGATCAACGATGTAGTCGACCGCAGCCATTACTTCATCGTCAGAGCAGCTCATGCACAAGCCTTTAGCCGGCATCATACCAATATTGCTGAAACCGTTAATGGCATTGCTATAAACCTTGTCCATGCCCTTGGCAGTACGGGCTTTCCAATCTGCTGCATCACCAAATTTTGGCGCGCCGCCAGCACCCACTGCGTGACAGCCTTGGCAGCTGGCTTTATACACATCTTCACCAGATTTAGGTGCACCGCCACTTGCGGCAGAGGCAGAACCACAGCTGCTATCGCCCTGCAGGCAAACTTTACCCGCGGCCTGAATACGGGACTCTACTTCGCCGTACTGCTTATCGGTCAATGCCCACGCCGACACACATACCAGCAACAAACCAACAACAGCCGCTAATTTTTTCAACATTGCACTCTTCACTGTTTTACGCCCTCTCGACATACAGGGCTGATCAGCCCGCAAATTTTACTGGCGGCATTATAGCGGCATGACCGCAATTACTCCAATACTGCCGCGCCACCAAATAAATCCCGCCATAAGCCAAGAGCTAAGCACTAGCTAATACGGTGCAAAGCGCACACCTTATTACCCGACGGATCACGTAAATAGGCTAGATACAGCTTTCCTAATCCGCCTTCACGGATGCCCGGTGCGTCTTCACAACTCACGCCGCCATTAGCCACACCAGCTGCATGCCAGGCGTCAGCCTGCGCGGGATTCTTTGCAGCAAAGCCTATGGTGCTACCGTTACCATGAGTGGCCGGATTGCCATCGATCGGCGGCGTAATAGCAAAAACACCGCTATCAGTAAAATAAAAACAACGGCCTCGGTCATCAAAAACGCCTGCCTCGTAACCCATCGCACCTAAAATAGCGTCGTAAAATACCTTCGACGCATTAATGTCGTTGGCGCCGACCATAATATGGCTGAACATTCTTAATTATCCTTATATGAACTGAAACTCATACCCGCCGAATATATGTCTACTCAAAAGTGGTAAAAGTATTCTTACAACAAAACCTCGGCCTCATCACCGCTGGCTTCGAGCCAACTCTTACGATCTGGCGCCCGCTTTTTCGACAGTAACATATCCATCAAACCATCGGTTTCATCGCCGTCTTCTATCGACAGGCGAACCAAACGACGAGTATTTGGATCCATAACTGTCTCCCGCAACTGCAGGGGGTTCATTTCACCCAAACCTTTAAAGCGCGTAACTGAAACTTTACCACGCTTATTCTCAGCTTCCAGACGATCCATAATGCCCTTCTTTTCGGCATCATCGAGCGCGTAATACACGTCTTTACCCAGATCGATACGGTATAGCGGCGGCATGGCAATATAAACATGGCCCTGCTGAACTAGGGGCCGGAAATGCCGCAAAAACAATGCGCACAGTAACGTCGCGATGTGAAGTCCGTCGGAGTCCGCATCGGCCAATACACAAATTTTGTTATAGCGCAGGCCGCTGAGGTCGTCAGAATCGGGATCTATACCCATTGCCACGGAGATATCGTGTACTTCCTGCGAGGCCAAGATCTGCTGAGATTCAACCTCCCAGGTATTCAAAATTTTACCGCGCAGTGGCAATATCGCCTGAAACTGCCGATCACGCGCCTGCTTGGCAGAACCACCCGCCGAGTCACCCTCTACCAAAAACAATTCCGAGCGTTCGATATCGCCACCGGAGCAGTCGGCCAATTTACCAGGCAAGGCTGGGCCAGCAGAGACTTTCTTGCGCACTACTTTTTTGGCTTTGCGCATCCGGGTCTGAGCATTATTAATACACAGTTCGGCGAGTTTTTCGGCATCTTCAGTGTGCTGGTTCAGCCACAAGCTAAAGGCATCTTTAGCCACACCAGAAACAAAGGCAGCGGCTTCACGCGAACTCAGGCGCTCTTTGGTTTGCCCAGAAAACTGGGGATCGGCCAACTTTGACGATAAAACATAGCTGCACTTCTCCCAGATATCATCGGGCGCAAGCTTTACGCCGCGGGGAATTAAGCTGCGAAACTCACAAAATTCGCGCATGGCATCCAGCAAACCACTGCGTAGACCATTTACGTGGGTACCGCCCTGCGCGGTGGGAATCAAGTTTACATAGGATTCGGCCAGTGGCTCGCCGCCCTCGGGCAACCACTGCACGGCCCAGTCCACCGCCTCTGAGCGGCCGCTAAAATGGCCTATAAACGGCTCGGCAGGCAGGGTGTCGTATTGCCGAGTATGGCTAGACAAATAGTCGCGCAGGCCATCTTCGTAATACCACTCTTCGCTCTCGGCGCCGGTCTCATCGACGAAATTAACCTTGAGGCCTGGGCACAAAACGGCCTTGGCACGCAGCACATGTTTAAGGCGGCGAACCGAAAATTTGGCGGTATCAAAATACTTAGGATTCGGGGTAAAGCGAATAAAGGTGCCGGTATTGCGCTTGCCGCAGCTATCAATCACCGCCAGCTCAGTAGCCTTGTCGCCGTCAGCAAAGAACATTTGATGCACTTCACCATCGCGTTTAATAACAATCTCAAGTGAGCTAGACAGCGCGTTAACTACCGATACGCCAACGCCGTGCAAACCACCAGAGAATTGATAATTATCATTGGAAAACTTACCCCCAGCGTGGAGGGTACACATAATTACCTCCACCCCAGGCAGGCCCTGCTCTTTGTGAATATCCACCGGCATACCGCGACCGTCATCGGCGCAACTCAGGGAACCATCGTTATAGAGGGTAACGGTAATCTCTTTAGCGTGGCCGGCCAGCGCCTCATCAACACTGTTATCGATCACTTCTTGCGCAAGATGATTAGGGCGAGTGGTATCGGTATACATCCCCGGCCGCTTGCGTACCGGCTCTAGGCCAGTGAGGACTTCTATGGATTGTGCATTATATTGTGACATCTGAAACCATATTAGCGGCTGCGCCGCATTGTCTATTATTTAAGGAGATACGCCCCAAACGGACTCATCTTTTCGATATTATGTCGCCACACAAACTCGCCGGTTTGCGCGCTACAAACCACTACCCCAAGCGTAAAAATCCACAACGGCCGGCAAGTGACGTTCAAATTGCTGAAAACTGTGGTCACCGCCGGTTTCGACGCTAATATCGCAGCCCCGATAAAATTCTTTGGCGAGACGGTAATCTAACACTTCATCGCCCTCTTGCACCAAAACCCAGTAGCGCCCTTTCGCCGGCGCACTCACCATGTTGCGCAAATGGTCGATATCCGCCTGATCAAGACTGAAATCCACCCCCGTATAAGGGTTGTGATGCGCGCCCAGAAAATGGCCGGCAAAATTATGGGGCTCTACCGCAGGGTTAATCAAGACCGCAGGCAAACTGTAGCGCTCGGCCAGCACCGTGGCCAGAAAGCCACCTAAAGAACTGCCAATCAAACCCACCGACCCCGCGTGATGTTGCAAACAGTGCTGCACTAACTCGTCAAGCTGCTGCGCGGCTTCGCCTGGGGTATTGGCTAAGCTGGGAACAAAATAGCTAATTTCAGGGTGGTGCTCGGCAACATAGCGAGCCAGCTGTTGGGCTTTATGGGATTGCGGTGAAGAGATAAAACCATGGATATAAATTAACGCCGCTGTCATTCGTAACCACTTGCCAAATTATCAACCATGAATGTTACACCCTTTACCCGGGACACTCTCGTTTGAAACTGGGATTTTTCGCCCAAGTAAAACCCGCGATAACCGGGATTACAGTCATCTAAGGCAAAACTGGCACTGTTTGGCGCAAATTGAATACACGTCGAGGGTGTGCTCAGCAGACCAATATTCTGATACAACTGCTCTGACTGTTGATGCACATGACCACAGACGATGGCTTTAAATTGATCTTTATCGACCAGTTCGGCAAACAGTGCGTCGGCATTGGCCACCCGCTGTTCATCTAGCCACGCGCAACCCAGTGCGCGTAAGTGGTGATGTAAGAAAACCAAAGTCGGCTGCGCCTGCACCGCAGCCTCAGCGAGCACTGCCAGCTGATCCTGCGCCAGCTCTCCGCCAACCTGTCCTGGCACCGCAGAGTTTAAAAACACCAGCTGCCAATCGCCTAGCACCAGCCGACTCGGCATATGGTGATCACCAACAATACTGCGCATCAGAGCACTGTCGTCATGATTACCGGGCAGCCACACCATTTGTTTCGCCATGTCCTGCAAGCGCACGGCCAAGCGCCGATACGCGCTGGCATCGCCGTGCGCTGCCAAATCACCGGAAGCGACCAACAAATCGATATTGGGATATTCCTCAACCACCGCGTTTAAAACGGCCTCAAGGCTATCATCGGTATCCATACCAAGCAGCCGATCGCCGGGCTCTGCCCCCAAATGGCAATCGCTAATTTGCACCACGCACAGCGGCGCCTTATTTGACTGAACAGGCAATTTCACCGTTACCCCATTATCTCTCTCACGCTTGATTTATACGGGATGCCTTTAGCAAGCACCAGTAAATTTCGAGACCAGCATCATATTTCAAGAATATTAAGCGGATTGTCCAGCGAGTGCCCCAACTCCAAACATAGGCTCAGCCACTCGCCAAGATAGGTGTTCTGCTGCGCTTTTTCGTCACGTTGAAACATATTGTCATTAGGGTAGTGATAGCGCGGTTTATGGGGGCGCAACCCTCGCGACCCCATGACCTCTGCCAATTTAGCATCATGATAGACCCGCACATGCAATAAGGGTGAAGGCAAATCTGCAACAAGGGGTTTATGCAAACGCAGCTCAAGCATGGTGGTATAGGGCGCGCGCTCCTTAACCAACAGTTCTACGGTATTGGTCGCCACCCCAAATCGCAAGCAATCGCCCGCCTCCGCATCAACTGGCAACAATTGCTGCAAACGCCGAAAATTCATCTCGCAGTCAGCTAGATGACCACTGAGATCGATTTGATAACGATGACTACTCACACTTCTCCTACACTTCTATCGGCTAAACCATAACTTTAGTTAATATTCATTCTCAAGCAGCGTTAGTTTGATACACTTCTCCGCTATCCAATCCTCCCCTCTCTGGAGAACAGGTTAACTCTATGATTGCCAAACGTCATCTTCTCAGTGTTTCTCTGGCTGCGCTACTCGGCAGTCACTCCGTCTATGCCGACACTCTACTAGACGTTTACGAACTGGCGGTTAAAAACGACCCCCAGCTCAAGGCCGCCGAAGCAAGCTACCGCGCCAATATTGAAACTAAAAACCTCGGTCGCGCCGCACTGCTGCCGCAAATCAGCGCCCAAGCGTATTACCAGGATGTGGAGAGCGACAGCGAACGTAAAAGCCCAACCAACACTGGCGCTATTATTGATCAAAAAGCCTCAACCGATAGCGAGTCTGAATACTACGCAGTGTCATTAAACCAAGCACTTTTTGATCTTCCCGCATGGTTTACCTTTCAAGCTGGAAAGAAGGTCTCTGAGCAGGCTCAAGCGCAATTGGCCTATGAGCAACAACAACTAATCATCCGCACTGCCGAGGCCTATTTTAACGTACTGCGCGGCCGCGAAAATTTAGACGCCTCCAAGGCCGAAGAACGCGCGGCTAAACGCCAGCTAGAGCAAACCCAGCAGCGCTTTGATGTGGGCCTGATTGCCATCACCGACGTGCACGAAGCCCGCGCCGTGTTCGACAGCACTGTCGCCCAACGCCTTGGTTTTGAAGGCAATCTCGCCATTGCCCGAGAAAATCTCAGCAGCCTGACTGGCCAAGAGCACAATAATCTGTGGTCACTCAAAGCCGACTTCCCCATTAGTATGCCCGAGCCGGCAGACCGCGCCGAGTGGGTCAACTTTGCACTAGCCAACAACAAGCTTTTGCAGGTATCTAATGCCGGTGCAGGCTCCGCCTACCAAACAGCTAAAGCGAAGAAAATGGAGCACCTGCCCAAGATTACTGGCAGCTTTACCACCAGCAAAGACGACCTTGACGGCACTACCCGCTACAACCCAACCAGCACCTTTGCCACGCCGCCAGATAGCCACACCGAAACCGACGCCCTGCGCATCACCCTCACCATGCCGCTGTTTAGCGGTGGCGGAGTCAGTGCCGGTCGCCGCCAAGCGTACGAGCAATACAATGCGGCTAATTACAATGCGCAAGCCACTCAGCGCCAAGTGATAACCGCAACCCGCGCCCAGCATATTGCGGTGTACACCGACGTAAAAACTGTCGACGCTCGTCATCAAAACATTATTTCTACGCGCAGCGCCTTAGACGCCACCGAGGCTGGCTATGAAGTGGGCACCCGCAATATTGTTGACGTTCTCGATGCCCAGCGCAGACTGTATGGCGCCATGCGCGATTACACCAATGCGCGCTACGACTACGTGATTGATGTGCTGAAGCTAAAATTGAACGCGGGCACCTTGAGCCCTGCCGACATTATTCAGCTCAACAAGTGGCTGCAAGCTTCAGAGTCTGTGTCGCTGAGCGAGCGCAGCTAAGCGAGCACAACTAAGCAACACCTAGGCTTTAAGCTGAGCCTCAATCACCGCGATCAAGCGCTGCAAAGCGCCGCGGTTACTGTCCACCACCTGCTTTGCCGCCGCGCCCTGTTGCTGGCGGCGAAGCGGATCGGCCACTAGGCCAAGTAAAACCTCTGCCAGCGCATTGGCACCCTCAACCTGAACCAAACCCCCCGCGTCAGCTAACAAGGCGCTCACTTCCGTAAAATTAAAATCGCTCGGTCCAGTCACTAGTGGCAGGCCCCACGCCGCCGGCTCTAAGCTATTGTGACCACCGTGGGGGATTAAACTGCCGCCCACAAAGGCAATATCGGCGCAGCCCAGCAATAGCAGTAACTCACCCATAGTGTCGCCCAGTATCACCGCGGTGCCACTGGCCACTGGCACCGTGCCTGCGGCACCCAAGCTTGCGCTGCGGCGCTCAAAACTCAAATTATTGCTGGCGATCAGCTCAGCCACCTTAGGAAAACGCTCAGGATGACGGGGCACTAAAATCAATAAAGCATCGGGAAACTGCGCTAACAACGCCTGATGAGCGGCCAGTAAGACCTCATCTTCACCAGCGTGAGTGCTTGCCGCAATCCACACTGGACGGCTGCCCAGCCACGCACCCCGCAAGCCCTCGGCCTGTTCCCGCAGCGCCGCAGGTATCGTCAAATCAAACTTAATACTGCCCGACACCGTTAATTGCGACTCAGGCAAACCCAGCGCCACAAAGCGCGCACCGTCGGCCTCGCCTTGGGCCACCACCTGACTAAAGCGCGAAAACACCGCGCGGCTCAGCCCCGCAATACGCCCGTAACCCCGCGCCGAGCGCGCCGACAGCCGCGCATTTGCCAATACCACCGGAATGCCTCGGCCCTGCGTTTGGCAAACCATATTTGGCCAGATTTCGGTTTCCATAATCACCGCCACACGTGGCTGAACACGGTTTAAAAATCGCGCAATCGCGTCTGGCAAATCGTAAGGCGCGTACACATGAAAAACCTCGGCGCCAAACATGGCCTGCACCCGCTCCGAGCCAGTTGGGGTCATAGTAGTCACCACCACCGGCAAATCGGGGTGATGCTCAAGAAAATGACGTACCAATGGCGCCGCCGCAATGCTTTCACCCACCGACACCGCGTGTATCCACAAACCCCCGGTGCGAGCTGGCGCTTTAAAGAAGCCAAAGCGCTCAGCAATCCGCTGCCGATAGGCCGGTGCCTGCCACGCTCGCCATAGCAACCGCAACAAGACCAAGGGCAAGATGAGATAAAAGAAAGCACTGTATAAAAAACGAGACATATTAGGGGTACAAACTCCAACTTCGCAGCAGCTAATTAGACAAATAAGCGAGCCTTAAGCGGCCCGCTAATTGGCTTACGCCATATTAAGCACTTCGCGAACACAGCGATTAATCCCCTTGGCGGCTTCACCAATACTGCTCGCCAGCATATAGGCTGGGGTTGTAACCAGTTTCATGGCCTCGTCCACGCAAACCTCGTCTACCGCCCGATCTTGATGGCTGCCACCCATGGTATTAATGGCGCCAGCCACCTCTGGGTCATTGCCAATCGTGCACTTCACCCCTTCGCCAAAAAGCCGTACGGCCATGGTGGGCGCAATGCAAATTAAACCAACTGGTTTAGCGGCGGCGTGCATGGCCTGAATAAAGCTAAGCACCTCGGGCTGCACACTCATGTCTTCGCCTTTTACCGCAAAATCAGACAGGTTCTTGGCAACGCCAAAACCACCTGGGACAATCACCGCGTCAAAATCGGCTGGCTTAGCCTCGGCCAAATTTTTAATTTTACCCCGCGCCAAGCGCGCCGCTTCCACCAATACATTGCGGCTCTCGCCCTCGGCAACACTGCCATCCAGATGATTAATAACGTGCATTTGCTCAATATTGGGTGCAAAACACTGGTAACTGGCCTCGTGGTTCTCCAGCGACAACATAGTCAATACGCTCTCGTAGATTTCTGAGCCGTCGTAGACGCCACAACCCGCTAAAATTAATGCGACTTTTTTCATGTATCCTCTCCTCTTGAACTGATTCTATTAATGGAAACCTAGCGCTGCTAATCGGCGCTCGCCGCCAACAGGTAACTTTTAACTACGCCCTCGCGCAGGCCCTGCTCAGAAAGCTGCATCTCCTCTATATTTAAAGCCCCAAAGAGCGCCAACACAATAGCCACTCCAGAGGCAAAAATAGACTGCCGATCTTCCGTTAAACCCTGATAACTAATGGCGCCGAGGCTGGCAAACGACTGCAAATCAGTCGCCAACTCCTGCAATTCTGCTAGGCGAATACCACGCCCCCTGCCATTGCGCGCCATAAGCACCTGCTCGACCGCCAGCAAGGTACCGGAACAACCAATAAACTGCAGCCGACTTGGCTTGGACAAGCTTGCCGCCGCCAATTCAAATTCGGCCCGCGCCGCCGCTGTCGCCGCGTCAAAATCAGCGCGCTCTAAGCGGCCAGCAGGAAAATACCGTAAATAGCTCAAACAGCCCACCGCCACACTGAGCCCCTGCCCAAGCACTTGGCCGCACCCCAACGCAAGCTCAGTACTGCCGCCACCAATATCCACTACCAATTGATCGATGTCGCAGGGCGCTGCCACGCCAAGATAAACCAGCTCCGCCTCGCGCTCACCACTAATTATCTCAGGCTCAACCCCGAGCAAGTGCTTTACCTGTTCGCAAAAATCCGCCGCATTCGCCACCCCGCGCAACGAGGCAGTGGCCACAATGCGTAAAATCACGGGCCGATAGGCCGCCAATATCTCCTTAAATTCGGCAAGGCAGGCCAACGCCCGCGCCTGAGCATCGGCCTGCAATACGCCGAGTTCACTGCCGGCAGCTAACTGCACTTTGCGCTCGGTCCGGTATTCGGCGCGGTAGGCCAAGCTTGGCTCGACTTCGGTCTGCCGAGCAATCAGCAAATGAAAGCTATTCGAGCCCATATCAATCGCCGCAATAGTCGAGCCTGTCGTCAAATTCACCCCCGCTAGCCTTTTCACTTCCGCCCAAATCCTGTGCTATCATCGCACATCCTTAATTTATGATGTGTATTCGGAGAAATAACATGAGCGACAACATCGTTCACGTCACCGACAGCAGCTTTGAAGAAGATGTGCTGAAGTCAGACGTACCTGTACTGGTCGATTTCTGGGCAGAGTGGTGTGGTCCATGCAAAATGATCGCCCCAGTCTTGGAAGAAGTGGCTGTTGAGTTCGCGGGCAAGATCAAGATCTGCAAAATTGATGTTGATGCCAATAGCGATACGCCTCAAAAATTCAGCGTGCGCGGTATTCCAACTTTGATTATTTTCAAAGGCGGCAATGCCGAGGCAACTAAAGTCGGCGCGCTGTCTAAAACTCAGCTGCTCGATTTTATTAACGCGGCACTGTAGTTCTGAACCGCGCGGCTCTCGGCCGCGCGGTTTTGCTTATATTAAAAGCTGCTTTAAAAACTGGACGCCTCTAACTTTCAATGATAGAGTGCTGACGATCCTTCAAAGAACACCCAATAATTAACCTTATTTTCGCTTCTTCTTTAACACGTCGAGTTCGTTTCGGCTTTCCGATTCTGCCGTTCCCACGTCTCGCTCATATCTCGTCTAATTGATGCCACTAAACCCATATACCTATGAATCTTACCGATCTTAAAACCAAACCCGCTCAAGAACTACTCGATATTGCCAAAGAAATTGGCCTCGATAATATCGCCCGCTCTCGCAAGCAGGACATTATATTCTCCATACTAAAACGTCACGCTAAGAGCGGTGAAGATATTCACGGCGACGGTGTTTTAGAAATACTGCAAGACGGCTTCGGCTTTTTGCGGTCTGCCGACTGCTCATACCTAGCCGGCCCCGACGACATCTATGTGTCGCCTAGCCAGATCAGACGCTTTAATTTGCGCACTGGCGACAGCATTGCCGGCAAGATCCGGCCGCCTAAAGAAGGCGAGCGTTACTTCGCACTGCTTAAAGTCGACGAAGTTAACTTTACCCGCCCCGAGCAGTCCAAGAACAAAGTACTGTTTGAAAACCTTACCCCCCTGTTTCCCAATGAGCGCCTGACCCTAGAATCGGGCACCGGCTCTACCGAAGATTTAACCGGTCGTATTATCGATTTGGCCGCACCTATCGGCAAAGGCCAGCGCGGCTTGATTGTCGCTCCGCCAAAAGCGGGTAAAACCTTGATGTTGCAGAATATTGCCTCGAGCATTATCCGCAACAACCCCGAGTGCTACGTTATTGTTTTACTGATCGACGAACGCCCGGAAGAAGTAACAGAAATGCAGCGCTCCGTTGGTGTGCGCGGCGCCGAAGTTGTGGCCTCGACCTTTGACGAGCCACCAGCCCGTCACGTTCAAGTAGCCGAAATGGTTATTGAAAAAGCCAAACGTTTGGTTGAACACAAGCGCGACGTAGTAATTCTACTCGACTCCATTACCCGTCTGGCCCGCGCCTATAACACCATCGTCCCGAGCTCTGGCAAAGTGTTGACCGGTGGTGTTGACGCCCACGCCCTTGAGCGCCCGAAGCGCTTCTTCGGCGCCGCGCGTAATGTTGAAGAAGGCGGCAGCCTGTCTATTATCGCCACCGCGCTGATCGACACCGGCTCCAAAATGGACGAAGTGATCTACGAAGAATTCAAAGGCACAGGTAACAACGAACTGCACTTGGATCGCAAAATCGCTGAAAAACGCGTCTATCCCGCCATCAATATCCGTCGCTCAGGTACTCGCCGCGAAGAACTCCTCACCGGCGAAGAAGAACTGGCCAGAATGTGGATACTGCGCAAATTACTGCACGGCATGGAAGACACCGCAGCGATTGAGTTCTTAATCGACAAGCTCAAAGACACCAAGACCAATGCGGAATTCTTTGATTCAATGAAGCGTAAGTAGTGCTGAATGCTTGACGGGAGACGGGAGATGCTTAAAAGCAAAACCCTAAATACCCGTCAAGTTTTACACTTGGGCTTAATTAGCGCGGTGTCTGCCGCGCCTATTATTTTGACCTTGCATCTCCCGTCTCCCATCCAGCGTAACGCCTGCTATGTATAAAGACCTCAGAGAATTCATTGCCGACCTTGAAGCCAAGGGCGAGCTAAAGCGCATCAAACACCCTGTTGACCCCAATCTTGAAATGACCGAGATTTGCGACCGTGTATTGCGCGCTGGCGGCCCTGCGCTGCTGTTTGAAAACCCCATTGGCTATACCATTCCCGTTCTCGCGAATTTATTCGGCACCGAAAAGCGGGTGGCGATGGGCATGGGTAAGGACGACATCAAAGCCCTGCACGACGTTGGCGAGTTACTCGCCTTTCTGCGCCAACCCGATCCACCAAAAGGCTTGCGCGACGCGTGGAGCAAGCTGCCGGTATTCAAGCAAGTATTGAATATGGGCCCAAAAATGGTGAACGGCGCCGCCTGCCAGCAATGCGTGATTGAAGGCGATGCTGTCGACCTAAAAACCCTGCCGATTCAAACCTGCTGGCCCGACGATGCCGCGCCGCTAATCACTTGGCCGCTGGTTATTACCCGTGGCCCAAACAAAGAACGCCAGAACCTAGGCATTTACCGCATGCAATTAATTGGCAAGAACAAGCTGATTATGCGCTGGTTGTCGCATCGCGGTGGCGCCCTCGATTTCCAAGAATTTAAAGCCGCCCACCCCGGCGAAAAATTTCCGGTATCGGTTGCCCTTGGCGCCGATCCAGCAACCACCCTCGGCGCCGTAACGCCGGTGCCCGACAGCCTCAGCGAATACGCCTTTGCCGGATTATTGCGGGGCAGTAAAACTGAACTCACCACCAGCCTGAGCAATGATCTAAACGTGCCCGCCAGTGCTGAGTTTATTTTAGAAGGCTATATCGACCCCGAAGAAATGGCCGACGAAGGTCCCTACGGTGACCACACCGGCTACTACAACGAAGTCGATAGCTTTCCCGTACTTACCGTGACCCACATCACCCATCGCAAACAGCCGATCTACCACAGCACCTATACCGGCCGGCCACCCGATGAGCCAGCAGTGCTCGGCGTCGCCTTAAACGAAGTATTAGTGCCGCTACTGCAGCGCCAGTTTCCCGAAATCGTGGACTTTTATTTGCCGCCAGAAGGCTGCTCCTATCGCATGGCGATTGTCACCATTAAGAAACAATACCCTGGCCACGCCAAGCGCGTGATGTTTGGAGTGTGGTCGTTTTTGCGGCAATTCATGTACACCAAGTTTGTGATTGTGTGCGACGACGACGTCAACGCCCGAGACTGGAATGATGTCATCTGGGCCATTACCACCCGCATGGACCCCGCGCGGGACACTGTACTGGTGGAAAATACCCCCATCGACTACCTCGACTTTGCCTCGCCGGTATCTGGTCTTGGCTCAAAAATGGGAATGGATGCCACCAATAAAATGGGTGGTGAAACCACCCGTGAGTGGGGGCGACCGATTGTGAAGGACCCTGCTGTAATTCAGAAAATAGATGATATTTGGGATAAGTTGGGGTTGAGCTAAGCGCTCTCAGTTAAGGCTATTGATAGCAATATTGGAGCCAGAGCAAAACTCCAAACGAGGTAGTTTGGCACTGTAAAAATTATCCTACCTTCCTGCTAGCTTTTATTTCGCCCTCGCTGGGCGACTTACTTCTTTTTGCGACAAAAGAAGTAAGCAGAAATTCGCCCGCTAACAGCATCCCATTAATTTTCTGTGATGCTCGGTGAGCTCAAAAGCGGGATCAAGAGCGGTGCCGCGTTCTAGTATTAAATAATAAACAATTCTTTGTAAGCACAAGACTCGCAGTTTATTTACGCCAATGCCCTGCAGCAAGTAACGGGGTAAACGGGAAAAACAGGTCTGACGTCGGATGTCTGACGCAAGGGCATTCGCTGCCGCTCACTCGCATCTCGCGTTCGCGAGTATGCCCAGAAGATCAGGCATCGTGCGCCTGAAGTAACGGCGTTTTAGCCGATAAGCACCACTTCTTGGGAACTATTCCCAACTCCCAAGATCGATTAGTGCGCTAGCACAAATACCGAGCGTCACTAGGGGTGTTATTTTTGTCAAAAATCTCAAACAACTGGCTTGCCCTTATAGCGCCGCAACATAGCTGCGCGCCGAGCAGCCTCAGCGCTTTATCGATCATTGCAATATTCACATTGCTACTCTCCTTGGTGGCTTGCTCTTCATTACCGGTGGAAGAGGCAGCGGTCGAGGAGGAGGAAGTTGTACTCGTTATAGAGGAAACCCCCGTTATCATCGAGTCTGGTCTAGCGTCTTATTATGGCGATAGGCACCACAATCAAAAAACCGCCAGCGGCGAGCGCTATCGGCACGAGCTAAAAACCGCAGCCCATAGAACGCTGCCTTTTGGCAGCCACGTTAAAGTCACAAACCCCAAAACCGGCCAAAGTGTGTTGGTGACCATTAACGACCGCGGCCCCTTTGCCCGAGGGCGGATTATTGACCTTTCAAAGTCGGCCTTTGCTGAGATTGGCAATACCGCGTCAGGCGTAATCAAGGTCGATATTCAAGTGATTGAGTAAGCCTATATTAGCCATCCCCTCGCTAAGCAGCGGTAGTAAAAACGGCTTGGCTAGCGTCAATAACAACCGCCCCATGAATAATGCTAAACTTGCCAGCCGCAGCAGACCACCACAAGTAAAGTCCGGCTATGAACGATTCCCCATTAACGACCCTCAGTACCGGACGACCGCAGCCAATACCCTTATCGCTCTACATCCACATTCCTTGGTGCGTGCGCAAATGCCCCTATTGCGACTTTAACTCCCATGAGCAAAAAGGCGAGCTACCAGAGCAGGTCTATGTTGCCGCAATGCTGGAAGATTTTAAGCAAGACGTGGACTTCATCCAAGGTCGTGAGCTGCAAAGCATTTTTATTGGTGGCGGCACGCCGAGTTTATTCAGTGCGGCGGCCTACGAGACGTTGTTTCGCGGTTTACAGCAGCACCTGAAATTTGCCGACAACATCGAGATTACCCTAGAGGCCAATCCCGGCACTTTAGAACAGGGCCGGTTTGAGGGCTATCGCGAGGTGGGTATTAATCGCCTGTCGATAGGCGTGCAAAGCTTTGATCCCGTGCAGCTTCAAAAGCTGGGCCGCATTCACAATAGCGATGACGCGCTGCGCGCCATTAGCTGCGCCCAACAGGCGGGCTTTAGCAATTTTAATGTCGATTTGATGCACGGCCTTAATGAGCAAACACCGGATGACGCGCTGCGCGATTTAAATACCGCCATTGCCGCTGGCGCGCCGCATATCAGTTGGTACCAGCTCACGATTGAAGCCAACACCGAATTTTACAAACGGCCACCGCTATTGCCGGTGGAAACTGAAATGCATCGCATTCAACATGCGGGGGGTGCGCTGCTTGCCGCAAACAACTTTGCCCGCTACGAAATTTCGGCCTTTGCCAAGCCTGGCCACCAGGCCCGCCATAATCTTAACTATTGGCAGTTTGGCGATTATCTGGCCATCGGCGCGGGCGCCCACGGTAAAATTAGCCGTGCCAATGGCGACATACTGCGCTATCAAAAAACCCGTAAGCCAGAAGATTATTTGCTGCGCAAACTCTCGCGCAGCAGTAAAACCGAACTGATCGCCGCAGTCGATTTGCCACTAGAATTTATGATGAACGCGCTGCGTCTGCAGCAGGGTTTTACTCGGCAGTTATTTAGTGAGCGCACTGGGCTGAATAGCCAAGCAATAGAGGCTACCTTGAGCAGATTAAAGCAGCAAGGTTTGCTCCACGAAGAGAACCTATTGATTTGCCCCACGCCCCGCGGCTTTGAGTTGGTCGACAGCATCCTCGCTGAATTTTTGCCCGATTAGACGCCTTTAGACATAGCAAACGGCGCCGCCATCAATACGAATATTCTGACCATTGATAAAGCCGGCGCGGTCGCTGCAAATAAACGCGACTAAATCGGCGACCTCTTGGCGCTCTGCAATGCGACCACAGGGGTTGGGATATTCGCTGGCAACGACGTGTTTAACAATGTCGTTCCAATCCTCGCCCCAGCCTTGTTTCGCGGCGCGGCGGCGAAAGCCCGCCTCTAGCTCTGCAGTGCGAATATAACCCGGCGAAACGGTATTAACGGTAATGCCGGTGTGACTCAATTCCTTGGTTAGGCTAACACTCATGGTCGCGAGCGCGCCTTTCGCCGCGTAGTAGTGAGGCATAATGCTATTAGGTTGATGGCTGCCAATGGTGCCAAGTTGCACAATTCGCCCCCAGCCCTTAGCCTTCATCGCGGGCACCAAACCCTGTATTAAACGCGCCGCCGACAGCACATTTTTTTGGTACATATCCAGCCAGTCATTCGTGCCACTCACCGCCCATTTGCCCGCTGTTGCGGTGCCGTAGTTATTCACCAAAATATCCACCTCACCAACCACCGCACGAGTCTGGGCCAATACCTGCTCGCAGCCCGCCTCGGTGCTGATATCACCCCACACCCCTACCGCATTGGCCACGGTGGCCGCCGCCGCTTCGGCGCCGCCCCGTTCATTGCTGTGAAATACCACCCGCGCACCTTCTTTAGCTAAGGTAGTCGCAATACATTCACCGGTGCCGCGATTACTGCCGGTAACGAGGGCAATTTTATTATTGAGGTTTAAATCCACAACCAGCCACCTTGTAAATTAAGCGAATAGCAACATAGTCGCACAGACATGGTCTGTGGCAAAATCAAAGACTTAATGCCAATAACTATATCGAGGCCACCATGAATTTTTGCCCCCAATGCGCCAACCCCATTGCCGAAATACTGATCGACAGCGAAATTCGTAAAGGCTGCCCCGACACCGCATGCGGCTTTGTGCTGTGGAATAATCCCGTGCCGGTGGTCGCCATGATTGTCGAAGTTGAGGGCGGGGTTGTAATGGCCCACAACGTGGCGTGGCCTAAGAGTTTTTATTCTATTATCACAGGCTTTCTGGAGGCCGGCGAAGACCCCGAGGAATGTGCACGCCGCGAGACCATGGAAGAATTAAACCTCCACGCTCTCGAAACCAAATTAATTGGTGTATACCCGTTTGCCCAGCAGAACCAGGTGATTATTGCCTACCATGTGCGCGCAGCAGGTGAGATCAAACTCAATCACGAATTAGACGATTATAAAATTGTGCCCGCGCTAGAGATCAAACCTTGGCCAATGGGCACAGGCCTAGCAATTAGCGCTTGGCAGGAATCTTTACGCTCCGTCTAAAAACTTCCGTGTTGGCAAGCCTAAGGCTATTTAGCCTTAGGCGGTGTTTCGCCTACCGAAGATTCGTCCAACAGAGATTCTTCTGCCGGTGGCTCACTTGCTTGTTCCACCTCATCCTCACTGTCGCCATTACTGGTATCACGATCTCTGGCAATCTCATCCTTTGCCAGCTGGCGAGCGAGTTCCAGCTCCTCGGTCAGTGCACTTAGCTCTGCTTTCAAGGCATCGCGATCAGGCGCCTCCTCCCCTTCGGCCACCTCCACATTTAGCGAATCTTTAAGCTTCTTAATTTTTATTTGCAGTTGCTCTACCGCACTGGCGACCTCGGCCTTATTAAATAGAATTTCCTCGGCATGACCGGTTTTGTCGTCGTCGGGCTGGGCTTGGTGTCTACGTTTAGGAATAAACTTAAGCTCAGGCGGCAGTGGGCGCTGATTCATAAAGTTGGGCGACACAATTTCGATACCCGCCTCGTGCAGAGCATCCAGTATTTTGCCCCGCAGACGTGAACGCGCACTGACCAGTAACCCCGCTTCCTTCAACCAGCCGCTGGCGCGATAGTTCACTGAAAAATCGCCGAGGTTACGAATTTGTACAAAGCCGTTTTCGAGCTCCGCAGCATCAATAGCAATGAGTAGCGCCGCTTCGATGTCGCGGCGATCTACGTCGTAACCCAGTGACACTTCGGCTGACACTACGGTGCCCGAGGCCCGCACTACGTTATAGGGTTCCTGCACCAACAGCAGATTAGGCACTGTCACTAGCTCGCTGGTTTCGTTCTGAAACTCCACGTGCAGTAAGCCGCGCTGTGACACCCGCCCCAGCTCATTGCGAAACTCAATATAGTCGCCAGCACGAAAGCTATTGACCGTGCGCAACATAAAGCCCGCCATTAAATTGCCCATCACCGAGGTTGATGACAGAGCAATCGCGGCGCTCATTAACAGGCCCACTAAACTTAATAGCTGGCCCCGCAGTTCGCCATTCATTGGAATGGTGCTTATTGCTAACAACAGGCCGCTAAGACGGAAGGCTAACCGCGTGCCCTGCTCTCGATAACGGGTATCGGCGCCGTGGCTTTTTTGAACCGCAAAAACTTTTCTGGTAAATAACCAGCTGACAAATAACAGTCCGATCACCACCGCAAAGGGGCCCCACTGGCCCAACCAGCTCGGCGCTACGCTGACGACTGCGTCTAAGGCATCATCCATTCAACAAACCTCTTTATTGCTCTAAGACTGCATCATACTCATTGCCAGGAGTATAGACACCTGCGCGAGGCCTTGCTCAGGCACTATTTACCGCATACGAAGGTGCCACGCTCTGTGTTAAACTGCCGCCCAATAGCAATCGTTCAAAATACTACTCAGCGAACCGCGCGCGAGGGAAATTATGCCTATTTATCGTTCCAAGACTACCACCGCTGGCCGCAATATGGCGGGTGCCCGCGCACTGTGGCGCGCCACCGGCATGAAAGACGGCGATTTTGAAAAGCCGATTATTGCGGTAGTTAACTCTTTCACCCAATTTGTGCCCGGCCACGTCCATCTCAAAGACATGGGCCAATTGGTTGCCAGAGAAATTGAAGAGGCCGGCGGCGTCGCCAAAGAATTCAATACCATTGCGGTTGACGACGGCATTGCCATGGGTCACGACGGTATGCTCTACAGCTTACCGAGCCGTGACATTATTGCCGACTCTGTAGAGTATATGGTCAACGCCCACTGCGCCGACGCCATGGTGTGTATCTCGAACTGCGACAAAATCACCCCCGGCATGCTAAACGCGGCGCTGCGCCTAAATATTCCCGTGATATTTGTGTCTGGCGGCCCCATGGAAGCTGGCAAAACCAAACTTTCAGAACATAAGCTAGACTTGGTCGACGCTATGGTCATTGCCGTAGATGACGAAGCTTCTGACGAGAAAGTTGCTGAATACGAGCGCTCTGCCTGCCCGACTTGCGGCTCATGCTCCGGCATGTTCACCGCCAACTCAATGAACTGCCTAACCGAGGCGCTTGGCCTCTCACTGCCTGGCAATGGTTCTTTATTGGCAACCCATGCCGACCGTAAAAAACTGTTCTTAGAAGCCGGTCGCCGCATCGTTGAGATAACGCGCAAGCACTACGAAGAAGACGATTACAGCGTACTGCCCCGCAATATTGCTTCTCACAGCGCCTTTAGTAATGCCATGGCGCTAGACATTGCCATGGGTGGCTCAACGAATACCATCTTGCATCTATTGGCCGCCGCACAGGAAGCCGAACTCGACTTTACCTTGAAGGATATCGACGCACTGTCTCGGAAAGTACCGCAGCTGTGCAAAGTTGCGCCCAATACTCCGCTCTACCATATGGAAGATGTACACCGCGCCGGCGGGGTAATGGCCATCCTCGGCGAACTAGATCGCGCAGACTTGCTGGACACTAGCTTGCCGACCGTTCACGCCAGCACCATGGCCGCGGCCTTGGCGCAGTGGGACATCATGACCACCGACAATGACGCGGTGAAAAATTTCTTTAAAGCTGGCCCAGCCGGCATTCCCACCCAAACCGCCTTTAGCCAAGACACGCGCTGGACATCGCTGGACGCCGACCGCGAAAACGGCTGTATCCGCAATCTAGAGCACGCTTTCTCGCTAGAAGGCGGCTTGGCCGTACTCTATGGCAATATTGCAGTAGACGGCTGCGTGGTAAAAACCTCCGGCGTAGATGAAAGTATTCTGGTGTTTGAAGGCCCAGCCCATATCTGCGAGAGCCAAGAAGGCGCGGTAGACGATATTTTAAATGATCGCGTAAAGGCCGGTGATGTGGTTATTGTGCGCTACGAAGGCCCCAAGGGCGGCCCCGGCATGCAGGAAATGCTCTACCCGACCAGCTACATCAAATCTAAAGGCTTGGGCAAGGTGTGTGCACTGCTCACCGACGGTCGCTTCTCGGGCGGTACTTCTGGCCTGTCTATCGGTCACGCTTCACCCGAAGCCGCCGCCGGTGGAGCGATTGGCTTGGTTGAGCAAGGCGACATCATTCGTATCGACATTCCGAACCGCGGTATCAACGTGCTAATAGACGAGACCGAACTTAATAAGCGCCGCAAAGCCATGGACGCCAAAGGCGCCGATGGCTGGAAGCCTGTTAATGAACGGCCACGCAAAGTGTCTGCGGCGCTAAAGGCTTACGCTAAGATGGTGACTAGTGCTGATAAAGGCGCTGTGCGGGATATTAGCCAGCTATAAGGCGCCCACACTGAGCAAGAATTAGCAGGCATAAAAAAGGGGCCGAAAGGCCCCATAAGATTGCTGTTCTCCCTCACGCAACAGAGGTCCTCAGCCGTCCCAATAAATCTTCGAGCCTATTTCTTGATGCTCTCGTCAATACTATACCCTAGGTTTAGGGCAAAAATGATAGGCAATTTCCCCTAGGGCCGGCAGCACCCTAATTTTGCTCTGTTTAATCGTCGTTCCTGCCACTGAACAACAAAGAAATCAGTGTAGACCGCCTTTTTAGACTTCGCCAAAATTTAATTACGCTTTTTTACCACTATTCTCACGGCTGCGACCGCAGTGCCAACACAGATCAAAATTCACCCCATTACTCTCACTACAGTGAGGGCACGTCCAGTCGCAGCCATTTGCGTCCGCTAATACCGCCAATAATTTCTCCGCTTGCGCAACACTGCTGTCGGCAACCCACAGCTCTGGCCACACCTCGTTAAAGGCCAAGCCACCGCTCGCGCCACCCGCGTAAGTATTGCGCAACTCACTGCTCAGCCCTGCGTGCTCTAAGATATTCGCCGCATTGGCAACCAAGCTTAGGTTCTGGTCGGTAAACACTTTCTTCACTGCTATTTCCACATTGTTCGATTTGCTAGGCTTCCGGCCTCAGCGGCCGCACATCCACATTCACCAAACTTGGATCAAAGGCGTCGGTCAATAGGCAGTCGTATCGGCAATTATCGTAGGCGGCAATAGCATCCGCTTGCACTTGATTTAAGCCTCCGCTGGCCACCGCACTAGCTAGTTTTTCAGCTGTAGATTCACCCGCTAAACCGCCTTGTTTATCCAAGGAAAGAAAATGTTCGTAGTCTTTTTCCACCGCCGCCAAGAGCTGAAATGTGTAATGAATTCGACCCTGCGCGTCTTGGGGATCACTGCTGAGATACACCTTGTCTGCCAAGAGATCACGCACCGAACTCGGCTGCATAATTAACTCACCCAAAGCCCTGATGTCGTCGTCTGACGAGGCCCACTGCGGCATTCCCCACGGGAAAAATGCGGCCTTTAATACTGCGCCCAAGCCCTTAATTGGCAGATTGCGGTAATACGCCGCCAGTGCCGTATTCATACTTCTAAAACAGCGCTTCAATGCGTATTCCGCGTGTTGCTCATTCGCCTCGTCGGGGGTTTGCGCATCGTGAAATTTAAGCAGTGCGCAGGCAATCACCAACTGGCTGTGAACATCACCCAATCGCGCCGACAGCAATTCACGACGCTTAAGATCGCCACCTAAGGTCAGCAAGGCAATGTCTGCGCTGGCGGCAAATACGGCGCTATAGCGATTAATATGACGATACCAGCGCGCCGACAATTCACTGTTACCGCATTTCGGCTTAGGTAATAAACCGCCGCTAAGACCAAGTAAAATTCCACGGCTAAATACTTCTGCGGTATGGCCCAGATGCCCCATAAGTAGACGGTCAAAATTCGCCAAGGCCTGTTCAGAGTCATCGCTTAGTGCCGCTAATTCATCGGCTAAATAGGGATGGCAGCGCATCGCGCCCTGACCAAAGATAATCATGGAACGGGTTAAAATATTGGCGCCTTCAACGGTAATAGCAATCGGCACGGTTTGGTATACCAGCGCCATGAAATTGCGCGGACCCATTTGAATACCGCGACCACCGAGAATATCCATGCTGTGATTAACCACACCGCGCAAACTTTCGGTAGCGTGGTATTTAGCCATGGCAGTCAGTACCGAGGGCGCGCCGTCATCCAGAGCGCGGGTAACTAAAGCGCGGTAGGCCTCGAGCATATAAGCCGACGCCGCGATCTCGGCACTGGCCTCTTGCACCCCTTCAAACTTACCGACCGCAATACCAAACTGGCGGCGGATTCGGGCGAATGCGCCCACCAGCAGATAGCTCATTTCACCACCGGCAGTCGACAATGCCGGCAGCGACACCCCTCGGCCAGCACCCAAACACTCCACCAACATCCGCCAACCTTGGCCAATATATTCTTGACCGCCAATCAGCATGTCCATGGGAATAAATACATCCACACCAGTAATTGGGCCATTCATAAAAGCCGAACCTGGGTTGTGGCGGCGACCAATCTCCACCCCCGCCAAGGTCGCGGGTACTAAGGCGCAGCTAATGCCGCGCTCGACTTCATCACCAATCAGGCCGTCGGGGTCACTGAGCCGAAACGCCAAACCGACCACGGTGGCGACCGGCGCCAAGGTGATCCAGCGTTTGGAAAAGTTTAATTTAACGCCAAGAACCCGCTTGCCCTCGTAGTCTTGCTCGCAAACCACGCCGGTATCGGGAATGGCGCCCGCATCGGAGCCAGCTTCTGGGCTGGTCAAACCAAAACAAGGCAGCTCTTCACCCTTCGCCAACCTAGGTAACCAAAAGGTTTTTTGCTCATCGCTGCCGTATTTGAGCAGCAATTCACCTGGCCCCAAGGAATTAGGCACCATTACGGTTACCGCCGCGACGGTTGAGCGACTGGCAATTTTACTCACCACTCGGCTCTGGGCGTAGGGGCTAAACCCCAAGCCACCATAGGCAGGGGGAATAATCAGGCCCAGAAAGCCTTTGTCTTTAATAAATTGCCAAACCTCGGCGGGAAGGTCCTTGGCGTCGTGATGAATTTGCCACTCAGATAACAGTGCGCACAAGTCATTGGTTTCACCATTGATAAACGCTTTTTCTTCAGGGCTAAGTTCCGACAACTCAATCTCTTCAAAAACCGACCAATCGGGCCGCCCCGAAAACAATTCTTTCTCCCACCACGTGGTGCCGGCATCGAGGGCTTCGCGCTCGGTGTCGCTCATGGGGGGCATCATTTTTTTAAGCGCAGCCATCGCCGGTGCCGACAAAAACCGAATACGCAATGAATTAACGAGCAGCAAGGCCAAGCCGGCAAAGAGGATTAACAAACTCAGGGGATGAAGAAAAACGGGACTAGTCAGCCCCGCTAGCAACCAAGCCAGCACCACTACCACTGCACCATTGCGCAGCGACAGCCGGCGGTAAAAAACAAACAGCAGTACTACAATAAGTCCTAAAAAAGTCACTACGCTGGCCATAATACAATCTCCAAATTAAGTGGTGATGTTGTTAGCCTGCCAAGCTCAATATTGAATAAGCCGTACTTGCCTTACACTTGCCCTACTCCGATGTTGCGCTAAATGCTGGCTCGGAACCAGACGGTAATCCCGAGACAATATGCAGATCCCGCTGAGGAAAGGGCACCACAATATTTGCTTCTACCAAGGCGCTATCTATCGCCCATAAAAATGCCGAGCGCGTGCCGCTCTGCTGGGCGGCGTATTCTGGCTTAACCCAAACTAGCAATTCAAAATCGAGGCTTGAATCGCCAAAACCTTTCATAATTACCGCTGGTGCGCGGCCCGGAAAATCCAATAAAGTCTGTGGTAATTCCCGAATCGCCTCTAGCACCACATCGCGCATGTGCTCTTTATTAGTGCCGTAGGCCACACCAAAGGGTATACGCATTCGGCAATAATTATTGGTGTGAGTCCAGTTGGTGACCTTGCCGTTTACAAATTCGGAATTAGGTACAATTACCTCGGCGTTTTCCAAGGTGGTTATAATCGTTGCCCTTACCGTAATTTCGGCCACCACGCCAACGACGCCGCTTTCTAACTGCACGTAATCACCCACCTTCAGTGAGCGCTCAACCAAAATAATCAAACCCGACACAAAGTTACTAAAAATGGCCTGCAGACCAAAACCAATGCCCACCGACAGCGCCGAGGCCACCAGCGCCAGCTTGCTCAAATCGATACCGATCACCGACAGGGCAACAAACACCCCTACGATCAAGACCACGTAATGGATGAGGCGTTCAATGGTATAGAGCGTACTGCTTGAAAATGCGCTGCGGCGCTGGGCCACTGAGCGCAAGCTGCCCCGCAAGACCCGCGACCCCATCATCGCGATGCCCACCACCACGCCACCGGCCAGCAATGTTCCCAAGGTCACTGGGTTTTTACCAAGACTGACTAAGGGGTAGGTCAGATAACTACTAAGAGAAATGAAAAAACTTTCGATGGTAATGATGGCGGTCCTCAATGAACGGCCGTCGATGCGGCCTATATTATCTGTTTAATATAGGCCGCATCGACGAAAACAGCGAGTTTTTTAGGGCTGCCAAGACAGGGTGATGCCGTAGGTCGCTGGCATGCCGGTATAGCGACCAATGGTGTCGAGCTGATTGGTAACATTATTATAGTAGTACTCGTCACTGAGGTTGCGGCTCCACAACATCAGCTGCCACGGACCTGCCGTTGGCGCAAAACCAATACGCGCGTTAAGCAGGCCATAATCGTCAATAAAGAAACGTTCATCCTGCTCAAGCGAGGCATTGGTCTCACCGCTATAGCTATAATCAATACCCAATGACAACTCGTAGCGCTCAAATACTGGCAGCACGTAGTCCACCAGCAGGGTGTATTCCCAGCGCGGACTGTAATTGAAGGGCTTGCCGGTAAAATCGAACTCATCGCCGTTGCTGTCGCCGCTAATAAACTCCTTTACCTCGGTGTCTAAATAGGCCGCGGCCAAAGATAAGTACAGACCCTCGACTGGCGTGTATTTCACATCCAACTCAGCGCCGCGCACGGTCGACTTAGGGGCGTTGCGCAAAATAGGCAGCGCACCAAATACCGGATCGCGGAAATTAGTCACCAACTGCTTGTCTTTATAGCGATAATCAAACACCGAGGCATTGAGCTGCATAGTTTTGTTGAGCAGGGTTAATTTACTGCCAATCTCCACTGCGTCGAGCTGCTCTTGGGTCACGGGTTCAAACTGCACCGAATCTGAAATATTAATTACGGGAAAGCTACCCGACTTAAAACCGCGACTCAGCGCGACGAAAGCCAGCATGTCTTCGGCAAAGCGCCAATCTAAAGCTACGCGGCCAGACACATTGTCTTCATCCAACTCACCGAAATACCGGCCTGGCTGGCGAGTTTCATTATCCAAGGTGAAACAGCCACCCTGCTCCGCCGTACCTGGGGCAAAGCCCGCCAGCGGTGATTGCAGCACGCTAATGCCGCTAAAGGCCCCCGCCAAACCGACACCTTCGTCTTGAGCGCCCGGTGAATCTTGGTCGGCGCCGGGCTCGTCGCTCACATTCACGTCTTGGCCACAGCCATTAAACTTCCGCGACTCGTCGGTATAGCGCGCGCCGCCGCTCAAGGTCCAGTCGTCGGCCACGGCCCACTCGGTGTGAAAAAACACCGCGGCCACTTCAGCAAGCTGATTGCCACCAAAACCCGAGCGATTATCCAGCCCCGCCACACCATCGCCATTTGGTGCGTCAACGGGGAAAATAATACTGACTGTCTCGTGATGCAGGCGCTGAAATTCAGCCACATCATCTTCGCTGTAATTAACACCCAGCTGCCAGAACACGTCGGGGTAAGCATTGCCCGACAAGCGCCACTCTAAATTGAAGTAATCGGTAGTCGCAAACACATTGCGCTCCGTGTTTACGGTGTCGACCCCAGACTGGGGAATAAAACTACCATCCGATTCAAAACGGCCTATTGATCCCAAAAATACCGCGTCTAGGTCTTCTGACAAGCTCCAGCCCACCCGCACGCCGGTCGAGTAAAAACTGTCATTTAAGCGAAACTCCATACCGGCATTTGGCCAGTCGGCGGCGCGGTTGTCTTGGGTGTTTTTGTCGTTAACAGGGTAATCCGCCACCTCGGGGTGCAAACCCGCCGCGCCCAAGATCGCATTTTGAGACTCAATGGCAATAACCTGCAATGCCTGGGGCTCAGAGCGGTCGCGCCAACCGTCGAGGTGATAGCTAACATCGACATTGTCGGCGGCCAACCACGTCATCGAAAAACGGGCGCTCTGCTTATCTACCTTGCCTAAGGTTTGGTAACCAAACTGCTGGTATTCACCGCCAATATCGCGGCCAGTATTACCGTTATAGGCGTCGCTACTAGGGTGGCGAGTTCGGCTGCGCTGCCAGCCTTCACTACTATTAATAGCGCGCAGGGCGAGGCGAGCGTTTACAGTTTCAGACAGCGGGCCACTAATAAAACCATTGGCCTCGCTAGTTTCATAACTGCTAAAGCCGGCACTGCCGCCATAGCTATAGTCATCGCTGGGCTTATTGGCAATATAATTTATGGCGCCACCGGTGGTGTTGCGGCCATAAAGTGTACCCTGCGGGCCTTTTAGCACCTCCACCCGCGCAAGATCCAAATTGCTGCCCTTGGTCATAATAGGAAAGGGCAAATTGAACTCGTCAATATACACGCCCACGGTAGCGCTGGCGGTTTGACTGTTTTCATTAAAACCTACCCCGCGCAGGGTGTAGATTGGGGTATTAAAACCACCGTCGGCATACGAAAAGCCAGGTAGTAGCTTGCCAAGGTCCCGCGTGTCAGTCACTCCTAGCGCAACAAGATCTTCGCCGGTATAGGTAACAATGGCCAAGGGAATATCATTGGCGCCCTCTTCGCGCTTTTGCGCCGTAACGAGGACCTCTTCGATGCTTAAGCCTCGGCGTGTTTGGGTGTTTTCTTGGGCGTTAAGGACTGTCGCGCAGGCCGCGCTCAGTAATATCAAACTGAATTTTGTGGAGGTGTTCACCTAGGTTTCGCTCTCGGCAGGCCTAAAGCAGCGCATGCTAGGGGCTCCGCCTAGGCTTTTCAAGCCATTAGAAGCGCCTAAAGACAAATATTCTAAGCATAGATCATTTAGCTATTACTAATAAATTCAACATCTTAGATATAAACTACAGTATTCCTCGCCTTAAACTACTCGGTAGGGACTACTGAGCGCCACGCTGCAAGCATGGAATCGCGCTGGGACTCACTAACTGCGGCCCTGCCCAGCCACACACTCAATATCAACGCCGCAGAATTTGGATCGCGAATCACCCCTAAGAGATCTTGGTTTAAGCTCAGCTGCAAGCCCTGCTCAGGTCGCCAAGTAAGATGATACTGATCTCCTTTTTCGACGCTTTTATACCAACTGCAAAAGCGCGTGATATCTGCTGCTACTGCCGACAATTCCTCTGCGGAATAAGAATCGGCCAGGGCTTTATTCGTCATACTGCGAAAGCGCTCAGCCGACACTCCAATTTTATACTTGATGATGATCTGCTTGGCATAACTGGGCTCGAGGATATCCCCATCCACCGGCAGGGCTTGGACCGGGTCCACCTGCAAACGGGTATAAGTTAAATCCTTCCACAGCAGGCTAAATGTTTCTGCGCTCACCGTGCGCCAGTTGTCTGCCGCCAATAGCTGGCTTGGCAAGATTACCGGCTGCAACAACAGCCATATACTTAATAAACGTAAACGCCAATGTTTAGTCATTATGGTCACCATTAAGAATCACCATCAATAGCCAGCATCGACTTGCGACCCAACATAAAAAATACCAGCAGTTTGAGGATGACCGGCGCCAATACATAGACTGCGCTAATTGCCCAGACTGGCGGCGCAGCGGCCTCGGCCTGGCTACCCAGCCACAAATACGCTACGCCAACCGCCAAACCCATGGCCGCTTTACTCAGCATACTCCACAGCGCAAACATTCTCGCGCCTAGCGCTGCGCCGCCGTATTCGGCCGACAAGGTCTGCGCCAACGCCGTTTGCATCGCCGAAGGCAGTGCTTGATCCGCCCCCAAAGCCAAGCCGGTGCCAATACTGATGGCAATAAACCAGCCCACATCACCCTCACCCAGCAATGCCGCAAAACTGAACAACAGCGCCGAGCTGCACAAACCAATTCGCCACGCCCACAGATTGCCAATACGCCGCGCGAGGAAATACCAAAATGGCACCCCAGCCAAGCCGGCAAGAAAATAGCTAATCAACACTATTGGCAGCTGACTCTCGGCATCCAGCACTTCACGCATAAATAAAATAAGCACGGTGCCGGGAATCGCATTAGCAAGCATATTGGTAAACCACGGCAGCGCTAAGCTGCGTAAGCGCTGATCGGACAACAGCACCCTAAAAGTGAGTATTTGCCGATTTTGCGGCGCCACTTGGCTGCCTTGCAAGCACACAGTGAGCAGCAACACCGCCAATAACAGCAGCAGAGCAACAGGAATCATTGCCGGCGCCAAGATTGCTGGTAGCAGCATTGCCAACAGCGTACCCAGTAGCAGCATGGCTTCGCGGCTACTGTTGTAACGCAGGCGATCTTCGCCCGAAACAGAGAGATTCACAGGAAGCGCTAACCAAGGTACAGTAATGCCCGTCCAGCCCAGCATGAGCAATACTAGCCCAGTAAGTAATAATGGCAGGGGCCAAGGGTGGGGCAGATAGATCAGCGCGATTGCGCTGCTGGCAATAAGCAACCACGCGCCAAGCCATAAGCTTCGATGACTGCCGCGCTTATCGATCCAAGCCCCCACCGGCAAATCGCTAAGTACGTCGCTCAATCTTGCAGCAAAGAACAGCGCACCGACTATGCTGTAACCATAGCCCCCCTGCTCTGCGAGCCACAGTGGCGCGTAGAGGTAAAACGGTAGCCCCAAGGCGGCTAAGGGCAAGCCTGGCAAGGCGTAGCGCGCAAATTGCCAAACTCGGGAAGGATTCCACATGTGCGTCTCCATAACAGCGGCAATGGTATTGCCTCGCCGCGAGAATTCACTGCGGCTGATCTGTTTAGCACAGATATACGTAAATATGACAAAGTGGGATCAACGAAATCATTATGCAAACACCAATAAAATCAGCAGTAACGGCAGCAGCACCATTGAAAATTGCTGTCATCGGGTCCGGCATATCAGGCTTGAGCAGCGCTTGGCTGCTCGGTAAGCAACACCAAGTTACCCTATTTGAGCAGGACTCTCGCTTAGGCGGCCACAGCAACACCGTCGACATTCTCACTAGTGCCGGCACCATTGCCGTCGATACCGGATTCATCGTTTTTAACGAGCGCTGCTACCCCAATCTGGTTGCACTATTTAAACATTTGGGAGTTCGCTACCAAGGCACCGACATGTCCTTTGGTGTGTCTTTAAATAAAGGCCAACTTGAGTACAGTGGTTCAAACTCTATCGCCACCATGTTCGCCCAAAAACGCAATATATTCCGGCCCCGCTTCTGGGGCATGATTAAAGACTTACTGCGTTTCTATAAGCAAAGCGCTGGCTGGCTAGAAACCCTTCCTGCCGAATTGTCCCTTGGCGAATTACTGCGCCAAGAGAAGTTTGGGCCCGGCTTTTGTGAAGACCACCTACTGCCTATGAGCGCCGCGATTTGGTCTACCCCCATTGAGAAAATGCTCGCCTACCCAGCCAAAACCTTTTTGCGCTTTTGCGATAATCACGGCCTTTTACAGGTCAATGAGCGTCCCCAGTGGCAAACCGTGAACAACGGCTCGCGGGAGTACATAAAGCGAATGACCAGCGACTTTGGCGGCACTATTAAGCTGAATTGCGGTATTAGCAAAGTGCACCGCGCCAGCGACCACGTTACGCTTATTGATGAACACGGCGAGAGTCACCGCTTTGACCACGTAGTGATGGCGGGCCATGCAGATCAGTCGCTGGCTCTGCTTGACGAGCCCAGTCAAGCAGAAAGCAGTTTACTTGGCGCCTTTGCCTACGAGAATAACGAAGCCGTGCTGCACCGCGATGAAAGTTTAATGCCCAAGCGCTGCGAGGTGTGGTCGAGCTGGAATTACCTCGCCGACACCAAGCAAAAAAGCAAAAAAGTGTCGGTCAGTTACTGGATGAACTTACTTCAGCATCTACCTTGCCAAGAATCGATTTTGCTGACCCTAAATCCGCTTACTGAGCCGCGTAAAGATCAGGTTTACCGCCGCTTTAACTACCAACACCCGGTCTTCAACGAGGCCTCTCTCAACGCCCAGCAGCATCTTTGGGAACTACAGGGCCAGCGCCGCACGTGGTTCTGTGGCAGCTATTTTGGCTATGGCTTCCATGAAGACGGCATTCAATCTGGCTTGGCGGTGGCCGAGCAACTGGGCAATACCGTGCGACCGTGGATTGTGCCCAATGCCAGTGGCCGCATTCATCTGAGCACTAAGCCGGTGATCGATAATGCCGCGTGAGCGCTGAGTTGCGCACCGCGATTTATCGCGGCGAAGTTCGCCACCAGCGCTTAGCGCCGCTGAGCCACCGCTTTGCCTACCGAATTAGCAGTTTTCTGTTTGACCTAGACGAGCTAGACCAAGCGGCAAGCCATTGCCGCTGGTTTTCGGTGAATCGCTTTAATTTATTTAGCTTCCATTTTAAAGATGTCGGCAATGGCAGCGGCGAAACTCCCCGCTGCTACCTTGAACGCAGCCTTAAAACCCAAGGCATAACAGACACTCTCGCCAACGCCAGCCTGCTTTGCTACCCCCGAATTTTAGGCTATACCTTTAATCCGCTGAGCGTCTATTACTGTTATAACGAGCAACAGCAATTGTTTGCCGTTCTATATGAGGTAAGCAATACCTTTAAGCAGCGGCACAGCTATTTGTTTACGGTGCCCGAGGCTGAACGAAAACTAGCTACTATTCATCAGCAGTGCGATAAAAATTTTTATGTATCGCCATTTAATGGCATGACGATGCGCTATAAATTTAGGCTTCTGCAGCCTCAAGATAAGATCGGCATTAGCATTCGTGTCCAAGAGGGCGACAAAGACCTGCTTCACGCCGCATTTCAAGGCCAGCGCAAACCCTTTAACAATAGCGAATTGCTGCGCAACTTCTGCACGTTACCCTTTATGACCCTAAAAGTACTTGGCGGTATTCACTGGGAGGCACTAAAGTTATTTTGCCAAGGTTTGAAATTAGTCCCTCGGCCAGCTGAACCAAGTTCGTCACTCTCACGTATTGATAAATAAATATGCTGAATACGCAAAGGGTCTACTATGAAATCAGCTGCAGCTGACTTACAAAGCAATCTGGGTTCCGGCTGGTGGGCAAAACGCCAGCAGCAAATGCTCGCCAAAGTACTAGAACCATTATCCAAGGCGGCCAGAGGTGTACTGAGCCTAAACCTGCCCAACGGCAGCTGTATTGAATTTGGCGAACATCCCTGCGAGCGCTTAAATCCCGTATTGACCCTGCACAATTGGAAAGCAGTGCGCAAAGCCTTTACCGGCGGCTCGGTAGGCTGGAGCGAAGCCTATATGGACGGCGATTGGGACAGCCCCGATCTAGCTGTTTTGGTGGAGTGGATTGCCGTTAACGAAGCCTACTTTGACGGCATGCTCGACAGCGGTAAATTTGAAGGCGCCATCCAAAAATGGCGGCATCGCCGCAACGCCAATAGCAAGCGCGGCAGCCGCCGCAATATTAGCTACCACTACGACTTGGGCAACGAATTTTATGAGTGCTGGCTAGACCCCAGCATGACTTACTCTGCGGCCTACTACCGGGACGAGCAGCAAAGCCTCAATGACGCCCAGCACGCCAAATATCAACGACTCATCGACCTGCTCAACATCAAAGATGGCGACCGAGTTTTAGAAGTTGGCTGCGGCTGGGGTGGCTTTGCCGAGCAGCTTTGCCTGCAAAAAGCCGTTAAACTCCACGGCATCACCCTGTCGGAGCGCCAGCTGGAATACGCCAAGCAGCGGCTTAGCAAGCTGGAACTACGCGGTAGCGCCGAGTTCAGCCTTACGGATTACCGTGATACCAAGGGCCAATACGACCATATTGTGTCGATAGAAATGCTCGAGGCAGTCGGCGAGAAATATTGGCCAACCTATTTCGATACTCTGTACCAACGCCTCAAACCCGGTGGCAGCGCCGCAATTCAAATTATAACTATTGAAGAGGCCCGCTTTGCTGGCTATAGCGCCAACCCCGACTTTATTCAGACCTATATTTTTCCCGGCGGCATGTTGCCCAGCCCCGAGCGCTTCCGCGCCGAAGCGCAGACCGCGGGGCTAAAAATTAAAGATGAAGAGGCCTTTGGCTTGGGCTACGCCCGCACTCTGCACGAATGGGCAAAAAGCTTTAATCAACACTGGTCCGAGATTGCGCCTCTGGGCTTTGATCAGCGCTTTAAGCGGATGTGGAATTACTACCTCGGCTACTGCGAGGGTGGCTTTCGGGGCAAGTCGATTGATGTCTATCAGTTTGTGCTTGAAAAACCGCAGTGCTAAAAGTAAAAAGGGTCGCTTAACGACCCTTTTTACAGAACATGGTTTTGTTCAGACGATTAGCCCTTTGCCGCCACTGCAGCTCGACAACCCTCCACCCAGGGCTTAAGGAGATCCAAGGCCGTTTTATCGCTTGGGGGTAACTCTTCATCGCACACGCCAAGGGCGGTAACGCGCTCGCCCCATTTAATCACTGCCGCGCCCCAAGTTAGGCCCGCGCCGAAAGCCGCCGTTAAAACCCGATCGCCGGGCTTAATCCGCCCCTCTTCCAAGGCTTCACACAGTGCAATTGGCACCGTGGCCGCAGAAGTGTTGCCGTATTTTTCAATATTGACCACCACTTTTTCCGGCGGCGCCTTAAGACGCTTGGTCAAGGTTTCAATAATTCGAATATTTGCCTGATGGGGAACGAGCAAGTCGATTTGCTCTGCTTCCAGCGACAATTTCGTCAGTACATCCGTTATTGCGCCACCCATGCCCCGCACCGCACGTTTGAAAATTTCGGGGCCTTCAAAATTTACGTCAAAAAAGCCATCTACCTCAGTAAACCGCTCTCTGATTGTGCCGGCGTCTCTCGCCATTAGAATATCGCGATCTTCGCTGTCGCAGCCCAGTTTTTCAGCCAACAAACCGCATTCCGCATCGCTAGCTTCCAGCACTACCGCGCCGGCACCATCACCAAACAACACGCAAACATCACGCAGGGTGTAATCCAGAAAATAGGGGATTCGATCAGCACCAATTACCAGCACCTTTTTCATGGCGCCACTTCGAATCATGCCGGTGCCAATACTCAGGCCGTAAACAAAGCCGGTACAAGCGGCGTTGAGGTCGAATACCGCGGCGTTAACCGCACCCAAGCTCTGCTGCACTGCCGAGGCGGCGTTAGGAATCAAGGTATCTGCGCAGGCGGTGGCAAGAATGACCATATCTAGTTCCGCAGCATCTAAACCCGCCGCCGCCAAAGCCCGCTTGCCAGCCAGACTCGCAAGGGCTGCGGTAGAAACATGAGAGATTCTGCGTTCTTTTATGCCGGTTCGGCTAGAGATCCACTCATCTGATGTATCGAGAAACGTCATCAGATCTTGGTTACTTAAAACCGCTGGGGGCAAGCATTTTCCCCAGCCAGTAATATTTGCGTACTGCATCAAAACCTCTACAGGATTAGTAGTAGGCCGCATTATGCCCAGCAATGTTAGCAGTGTCACCCGCCTAAATAAGGCGTAATCTAGTGACATTTACTTGAACTTATGAAGTATCGCCGCCTCAAAACATTCGTGAAAAAGAGAGATATACGTACAATCCACTATGAAATTAGCGGCTTTTTACGCCATTCACAAGATTACAGCATGCTAAGATAGTGACAAATGGCAGGACGAAACACCTAAGAGCAAACGCTATGAAAACAAATAAACGATGGGGCAATGGAGCGCGGGTCGACGATCTCGATACCGGTAAGAAAATATTGCTCAAATCCGCCGTTGACTGTTTTATGACCAAGGGCATCAAGGCCACCACCATAGAAGACATTGCCAAAGTGGCCAATGTCACGCGCCGCACGGTGTACCGTTACTTTAACGGTAAATCCGACATTATTACCGCTTTGATCGACATAGAACGTCAACGAATGTTCCATAAAATCAAAGATATAGCTGTATTACACGACAACAACTTTCCGCTAATGTTAGAGGAATGCATTTGGTTTGCCGCTACCTACCGGCCACCAGAAGCAGGCAAGATCGATTTAGTCTCAGGTATAAATGCGGCCGAAGCATCGCCCCATATCGACACTGACGAATCTGACCAGCATTGGCGCGAACTGCTCAACGAGCCATTAAACGCCTATAACGCCCGCAATAAGCGCAGCGTAAAACTCGACGATTTAATCAAAGTCGTCGGGCGACTAGTCATCTCTTACCGCCAATTTCCCAGTACCAAAGAGCAATTTAAAGCAAGCATGCTCGCCCTTATGCTCTGAGGCCGCCAGGCCTCTCAGCCTAGGTCGCCACTTCAGCCCTAGGCTTTAAGCATTTCAAACTCTTTCTTAAATACTTAAGTCTCAGCAGATGCTAGGCGGCACTGAGCTACTGCCCTCAGGCGAGGACGTATTTGCACCACTCGCCACTAACAAAAAACGTTATTACACATATATGCCCATTCGTGTAGGGATAATTCCGCATGTGCTGCCAAGCCCCAAATCGCTAAAGTAGCTACATACAACAAACAACACGTTTCGGGGACAAGACCATGGCAACAGCGACTGCAGCACAGACAACCACACAGCCTGAAAACAACACTATTTTTGGTCAAAATATCTCGCGCCAAGCATCGTTAAGCCAAAACGGCCTAAAGCGCAGCGAATGGTGGTTGAACGTGAACTACGCAGAAACTATAGAAATTCATCACGCCGTGTCAGCATTGCAGCGACGTGCCAGCTAAGCACCGCTAACCCTAGTGTAAACACTCGGTAAGCGGCACTAAGTAAAGTCACCTATACTTAGTCATCTGGAAAAGTCGTATTTTAATCTAAGAGCGCATGAAGCCTCAGCTACGAGTCTTACCACGATGAAAGAGCCCGACGACAAGCCCCCCGCTAATACCCCATTCGAGCAAGTAGGTGAAAAGCCTACCTCAAAACGCCAGTTCGGTAGCCATCGCGGCGATTGGTGGTTAGATGTTAGCTACTCCGAAGACATCGACATGAATAAAGCGATAGACACCAAAGCTGCGCGAGAAAAGCTAAAACCCTAAACTAACTCACTCCCCAGTTTCAGGCCGCAATGAACAACAATATCGTTGCCCCGCCTAGCCGCCAAACATTGCCCCCCAATTTTGCGTTTCACCAGCGCCTTATCCGCCCTGCATTCAGTTCAGAAACCGTAACCAGTTCACAGTTTGAATACACAGGTTCACTCATTAGGGACTTTTCCCTATACTCCATTCTTGGCCCTGACAGTACCTTGATTACTCACTGAATTACGTCATTGAGCAATATCAACCGAGGGCGCCAAAAATGGCCACAGCACATAAGTCAGATAGCACTTTTTCCCAAGAAATTCGCCGTGGTGCGCGCACCATTAACCCCTACGGCAATAACCGCGCCGAGTGGTGGCTGAACGTTAATTACGCCGAAGTAATTGACATGCGCGATGCGGTCAATAGCAAACCCAATATGGCACGGGCGTCGAATTAATGCCGGTGCACTCAATACCGGTACACTATGATAAATTGGCAGGAAATTGACACCGTTCTTCTCGACATGGACGGCACCTTACTCGACTTACACTACGACAATTTTTTCTGGTCGCAACATCTCCCCAAGCGCTACGCTGAAATTCACGGTGGCGAACCAGAGCAAGTAGCACAAGACTTAATACAGCGCATTATGGCCGAGCGCGGCTCGCTAAATTGGTACTGCTTAGACTACTGGTCAGATCAGCTTAAGGTGGATATCGTCGCCCTCAAGCGTGAAGTTGCCCACTTAATTGCCCCTCACCCCAGCACCGCAGACTTCTTAAGCGCCCTAGACGCGAGTCACTGCGAAACCTGGCTGGTCACCAACGCCCACCGCGGCAGCTTAAATCTAAAATTAGAGCACACCGACCTAGCCCGTTGGATGCATAAAATTATCACCTCCCATGAACTCGCCAAGCCCAAAGAAGATCCTGAGTTTTGGCATCGGCTACAAAAGTACTGGGACTTTAATCCAGAGCGCACCCTACTCGTTGACGACACCGCCAGCGTGCTCGATTCCGCCGCAACATTCGGTATTCGCCATCTACTTACCCTGCGCCAGCCCGACAGCAAACAGCCCAGCCGCGAACAGTTGAGCTACCCTGCTATTCAACACTTTTCTGAAATACTCCCCATTCCCAAGCGGAGTATCGCCAATGACTGATAACCCAGCGGGTATTCGCCTCGACAAATGGCTGTGGGCCGCTCGCTTTTACAAAACCCGCAGCCTTGCCAAACAGGCCGTAGAAGGCGGCAAGGTTCACTACAACGGCGAGCGCTGCAAGGTAAGTAAAGAGGTGCAAGTAGGCGCAACACTCACTATTCGCTCGGGCTGGGACAATAAAGTAGTGGATGTAATCGCGCTATCAGGCCAGCGCCGCGGCGCTCCAGAGGCGGCACTACTCTACCGCGAGACCGAGGACAGCATTCGCGCCCGCGAACAAATCGCCGCCGACCGCAAAATACTCGGCGCGGCCGCCGGCCTCTTACACCCCGAGCGACCCAATAAAAAGCAGCGCCGCCAAATCCACCGCTTTAAAAATTTAAACGACGAGTAATTATTAGCGCCCACTCGGCCAAGACCCCACTCACCGTAAGCGCTATAATTGCCAGCTTCTTTTACCACGGACACCAGACCCGCCATGAGCGATACCATCAGCCGCTTTATTTTTGACAACAGCGATGTTCGCGGCGAGCATATTCGCTTAGAAAAAAGCTACCAAGATATTCTAAGTATTCATCACTACCCCCCAGGCGTCGCCAATTTACTGGGCGAATTCCTCGCAGCGGCGAGCTTGCTGAGCGCCACTATTAAATTTGAAGGTGCGCTGATACTGCAAGTACGCGGCGATGGTGAAATCCCGCTGATTATGGCCGAAGCCAACTCCAAGCAAGAGCTGCGCGCCATTGCTCGCGATGCCAACGAAGCGATGAGCACCGACTTCAAAACCCTGATAGGCAACGGGCAACTGGCCATGACCATCGCTCCGGACAACGGCAAACCCTATCAGGGCATTGTCAGCTTAGATGGCAATAGCCTCGCCCACTGCCTAGAAGCCTATTTCCAGCGCAGCGAGCAGCTCGCCACCCGAGTTTGGCTGTGCGCCAACGGCCAACACGCCAGCGGCTTGCTATTGCAACAATTGCCCAGCATCAAACCCGACCTAGATCGCTGGGAACACCTGAGTACCATTGCCCACACCATCAAAAATGACGAATTGCTCAATTTAGATGTCGAAACACTGCTCTATAGGCTCTACCACCAGGACGCCGTTCGCTTATTTGACAGCAAGCCAATGGTCGCCCGCTGTCGCTGCAGCCGCGAACGCGTCGCTCAAGCCCTTATATCTATCGGTAGAGAAGAGCTTGACGACATCCTTCTTGAGAAGGGCCAAATTGAGACGAATTGCGAATTTTGCAACCGCCTTTACCAATTTAACCGCAGCGATGTCGACGCCCTTTTTGAGCAAGGCAGCGACATTACCCGCCATTAATTTAAGCACCATATTTGGGCATACCTCTCAAACCGAGATTTATGCCCTCAAAGATTAGCGCTGCTTCAGGTTTTTTGTAATAATGGCGCCCCAAATTACCAGCCACTTTGGGGGTTCTCTTTCTTGCCCACCCCACAGCAACACCCAAGGCTGCTCTCAGGATTACGCGACAGGAAAACAGAGAATGAGTGCTGAAACGACGATTTACACAGATTTGACCCCCGCTCAATTAATTGAGCAAGCCCTGAGTCGCGGCGAAGGCCGTCTCGCCGACAGCGGCGCGCTGGTAGTTACCACCGGCAAGCGCACTGGCCGCTCACCTGGCGACCGCTATATCGTTCAAGAGCCCTCTACCTCTGACGCCATCGACTGGACCAGCGTAAACCGCCCCTTCGATGCCGCTAAATTCGACGCCCTGTGGAACCGAGTTGAAGACTACCTAGCCGATCACGACAGCTTTGTCTCCTCACTCCACGTTGGCGCCCACGAAGATCACTACATCCCAGTGGTAGTAAACACCCAGACTGCATGGCAGGGTTTGTTCGGCCGCAATATGTTTGTGCGTCCCGCTAAATACAACCCCAAGAGCAAAGAAGAGTGGACCATCCTCAACTGCGCGGGATTTGTTTGCCAGCCCGAGCGCGATGGCACCAACTCAGACGGCTGCGTCATCATCAATTTTGCCCAGCGCAAAGTACTGCTGGCTGGCATGCGCTACGCTGGTGAGATGAAAAAAGCGATGTTCTCTGTGCAGAATTTCCTGCTCCCCGAAAAAGACGTTATGCCTATGCACTGCTCGGCCAACGTCGACGAGTCTGGCCAAACCACCCTGTTTTTCGGCCTATCTGGCACTGGTAAAACCACTCTGTCTGCCGACCCAAGCTGCTACTTAATCGGTGACGACGAGCACGGCTGGGCAAAAGGCTCGGTATTCAATATTGAAGGCGGCTGCTACGCTAAAACCATCAACCTAAGCCAGAAAAACGAACCCATTATTTGGGACGCGATTCGTTTTGGCGCTATTGTTGAGAACGTGGTTATTGACGACCACACCCGCCACGCCGATTACGACGACACCAGCCTCACTGAAAATGGCCGCTGCTGCTACCCGCTGGAAAATGTAGAGAAGCGTGTTATTGAGAATGCCGCTGGCGAACCCAAAACCGTTATCTTCCTGACCTGCGACGTATCTGGCGTGATTCCGCCAATTTCAATTCTGTCTAAAGAAGCCGCGGCATTCCACTTCCTGAGCGGCTACACCGCACGGGTTGGCTCCACCGAGCTGGGCGCAGAAGCAGGTATTCACCCCACGTTCTCCACCTGCTTTGGCGCGCCCTTTATGCCTCGCCCAGCTGGCGACTACGCCGAGCTGTTGATGAAGCGTATCGACGACTTCGATTCACAGGTTTACCTGATCAACACTGGCTGGACCGGTGGTTCAGGCGCAGCTGGCGGCACTGGCTCACGATTCCCAATCCCAGTAACCCGCGCAGTCGTTGCTGCCGCCCAGAACGGCACTCTAATTGGCGCCGAAACTGAGCAACTGGAAGCGCTGAACCTGACTATCCCCAAAGCAATTCCCGGTGTTGATGACAAATACATCAACCCACGTAAGGCATGGGGCGATACTGCAGCCTACGATGCTGAAGCAACTAAGCTGGCTCGCCTCTTTCAAGAGAACATCAAGAAATTTGACGTTTCCGAGGCTATTGTTGCCGCAGGCCCTAAAGCCTAAATTCGGGCTGGAAAACAAAAAGGGCAGCTTAGCTGCCCTTTTTTATGTCACTAAACTTGCCTGACACCCCCATCCGGCCCACACTCACCACTCCCCAGCCTGCAAGGGCCCAGCCCTTCCAATTAGCTCGGCTTTTTACTGGATACGGCTAATGACCACAGACTCCTCGGCAGAACACACCGCAAGCTTTATCAAAGACTGCCAACAGGCTTTTCAAAATGGCCAATTGCAGCGCTTAGTACTATCTAAGTATCAGGGCGACGAACCCGAACTTAATCGCATCAGTGTGCGCCCAATAAACCTAAAGAACACTGAGCTACTGTCCTTCCTATACGAATACCGCAGTCGCCACGTCACTAAAAACATGAGTTTAGCGGATGCCGTGAGCTTACTGCATCGCTGGCTGGGCGGCGATTTCAACAACGCCCACATGATTAGCACAGACTGGGAAATACAACTGCGCTTTAGCAAAAAAGGCAAAGCCCTGCTCAATAAGCACCGTAATAAAAACGCCAATAGCCAAACCGAAACCCAGCTACACAACCGCGAAAAACGCCGCTTTGTAGAGCAGAGCCGGCCCTACCTCCAGGCGCTAGGCATCACCGACCAACAAGCCCACGTCATTCCCGCGATGTCCCGTAAATGGAAGCAGATAAACCGCTTCATCGAGGTACTGGCCGGCGCGATAAATGCCACCGGACTCGCCGACCAAAAACAGCTACATATTGCCGACTTTGGCTCTGGCAAGGCCTATCTCACGTTTGCGCTACACGACTATCTTCACGACCAGCTGCATATTCCCGCCCAGGTCACCGGCGTTGAATTGCGCCAAGAACTCGTTGATCTATGCAATAAAACTGCTACAAATTTAGCCTTGGATGGCATTAAATTTGAACAGGGCGACGTCCAACATTTTGCCGCCCAGCACATTAATGTCATGATAGCCCTACACGCCTGCGACACCGCGACCGACCACGCCATTCACATGGGCATTCGTAGCGGCGCCGACATAATCATGTGCTCACCCTGCTGCCACAAGCAAATTCGCCCCCAACTAAAGAGCCCCACCTTATTAGCGCCACTATTACAACATGGCATTCACCTTGGCCAAGAGGCCGAAATGCTCACCGACGGCCTACGCGCGCTACTACTGGAAGCTCACGGCTACGACACCAAGGTATTTGAATTTATTTCACTGGAGCACACTAGTAAAAATAAAATGATCCTCGCTCAAAAGCGGCGCCAGCCCCAAGACAGCACTGAAGTACTGCAACAGATTGCCGAAATTAAGACATTCTACGGAATTCAGGAACATTGCTTAGAGCGCTTACTGCAAGAAAGCGCATAAAGCTTAGAATAATGATGCAGTGCCGCTCGGCACATCGACACCCGACGCCCAGTGTACAAAGCCGAAGACAGCGTGTGTTCGCGTATCGGCGTCGTTAAGAAAACGACGAGTAAATAAGTTTAATGCACATAAAATAATGGCTTAGCGCAGTTTAGTATGTGCTTTCTAATTAAACACCGTATTCTGGCCCCAAGTCAGCGAGCCAATGCAGTTCTCGCCTGAATCGGGCTCACATAGCCCTTAAATTCTTTCCCAATGAGGACGTCATTATGACCGAAGCAAGTAAAATTGAAAAAGCCAACGCGCTGGCAAAAGAAGTATTTTTGGCCAATTTGGGTCTAGCTGGCAAAGTGTTTGAACAGAGCCAAGATCTGTTTAAGCAGACTGAAGCCAAGCTTAAAGAAACCGAAAGCAAATGCAAAGACGCTTACAGCAAGCGCAACGAATTTTTCGACAGCTTAGTTGTTCGCGGCGAAAAAGTACAAAGCGATGCCGTTTCTAAATTCGAGTCTAGCAAGACTCAGCTAACCAGCAAAATTGAAGGCAGCAAATCTACAGCCATTGCCAAGTTCAACGACAGCAAAGCTCAGGCACTGGCCAAGTTCGAAGAGCTTAAAAGCGAAAGCAACGCTGCCGTTGAAGGCCAGCTGAAAACTTTGCGCGAAGGCTTCGACAAAGTGAAGTCTAAAGTTTCTCGCGGTACGGCAGAAGTAAGTGAAGTTGTAGTAGAAGCCACCGCGTCGTAAGCATTCGACATCCGTTTTAGGGTGTCAAATCCTAGGTCTTTATCTCACCTATGCTTTTGCACGATGCGCCCTATGGCCATCGTGCTTTTTTCATACCTGAGATCAGATCATAGTTTCCGCACCGCAGGCATCGCTAGCGGCGCACAAGATTCAGTTATTTTATTTTGCAATGGAGAACGCCATGAGCAAAGACAGCAAAAAAAGTCTACAAGACCTTAAAGATGCAACCAACCAGGCAGGTGAAGTTGCTAAGAGTATTTGGCTTGCCGGACTTGGCGCCTATGGCCGCGCCTACGACGAAGCTCACGAAGCCCTAGAAAAAGCCAGTAAGGAAACCCCTAAATTGTTTACCGAATTGGTGGATAAGGGCAACCGCTTGGAAACTCAGGCCCGCGCTAAACTCGGCGAAGCAACAAACATCGGCAAAACTATCTCCATCGAAGAGCGCATCAGCAAAATGCGCGCTAGCCTTGGTTTTGGTCACACTGCTAGTGCCGACGATCTAAGCCGCCTAGAAAAGAAACTAGATGCGCTTAGCAAGAAAGTTGACAGCCTAAGCAAAGCGACCAAGCCCGCCGCTGAAGCTGCGCCTAAAGCTCCTGCAAAAGCGAAAGCAAAAGCACCACGCAAAGCACCTGTTAAAAAAGCGGCTGCCAAAGCAGAGTAAGAAAGTTTACGGGGAGGGTGGGCAACTCACCCTTCTCGTAAAGATTTAAATCTCGCGCTCGTCTTTTTACGCACTGACACTGCTGGACATCCGCGCAGGATTCATGGCACCTTGTGGCCTCGCTCACAGGAGTCTGTTATCTCGGATGAAAACCCGCGACAAAATTTTATTGCGTAGCCTCACGCTGTTTAATACCGACGGCGAACCGAATGTGACTGCCGTAGACATTGCCAACGAGCTAAACATTAGCCCCGGCAATCTTTACTACCACTTCCATGGCAAAGACGAAATCATCCCCGAGCTTTACGCTGCCTTTGAACTAGAACTTGTTGATATTCTCAGCGCGCCACTCGAAAAAACCCTCGGCGCCCAAGACGCGTGGTTTTATTTATATATCGTTTTTGAACACATATTTAACCATCGCTACCTCTACCGCAATCTCAACGACATTCTGCAACGTTACCCACAAATCGCTAAAAAGTTTTCGAAACTGCTCGAACTAAAAGTACAGGCAGCGCGCGCGGTTGCCCTAGAATTACGCAGCCAAAACTTTCTCGACCTCGACGATGCTCAACTTACTCGGCTCTGCGACAACATCGCCATGTCGCTAACCTTTTGGCTGAATTACAACCAACTGCGCGAGCGTCACACCAGTAATGAAATGATGATTCACCAAGGTGTATTCCAAATTATGTCGCTGATCACCCAGCATCTGCGCCCAGAATACCGTTACTTTTACGACGAGTGCTGCGCCTTGTTTGAGGCTTTAGTACAAAGTGAGGGCTAGTGTGCTCACGGCAAAATGCTTGACGGGAGATGGGAGACACTAATAAGTCAAACCAAAGCCCTGAATTAGCTTTGCGTCTTCCATCTCCCATCAAGCGTCTCCCGCGCCTCTAAAAAACCTTGTTGTCAAGCCTCGCACCCGCGCCATAGTTTTTGCATAATGTCCGGCTTCCAGTATTAGATAAGCCGATAATATGAATTCCATCTCCAGCCGTATCGCTCAGGAACTTGGTGTTAAAGAAGCGCAGGTTAGCGCTGCCGTTGCCTTATTAGACGAGGGTGCCACCGTTCCGTTTATCTCCCGCTACCGTAAAGAAGTAACCGGCGGCTTAGACGACACCCAAATGCGTGATCTAGAGTCGCGGCTGGGCTATTTGCGGGAGCTGGAAGATCGGCGCGAGACCATTCTCAACAGCATTCGCGAGCAAGACAAACTCAGCCCCGAGCTAGAGCGCGATATTCGCGCCGCCGACACCAAGAACCGTCTAGAAGACTTATACCTGCCCTATAAGCCCAAGCGTCGCACCAAAGGCCAAATCGCCATTGAGGCCGGCTTAGAACCGCTGGCTAACACCCTGTTTGACGATCCAAACCAAGATCCCGCCAGCTTGGCGCTGAATTATTTAAACCCAGAGCTGGGTATCAATGATGTTAAAGGCGCGCTCGACGGCGCCAAATACATTTTGATGGAACGCCTTAGCGAAGACGCAAACTTACTCGCCAAACTGCGCAGTTTTCTGTGGAATGAATGCCTGCTGTGCAGCACCGTCATGACCGGCAAAGAGCAGGAAGGGGAGAAGTTTAGAGATTACTTTGCCCATAGCGAGCCACTTAAAACCACGCCCTCACACCGCGCCTTAGCGATGTTTCGCGGCCGCAACGAGAGCATTCTCAGTCTCGCCATTAAATTTAGTGAAGAAGAGGGCACGACTCATCCCTGCGAGGGCATGGTCGCCGAATTTTGGAAAGTGAAGGACGAGGGGCGCCCTGCCGATACTTGGTTAAAAGAAGTGATTCGCTGGACCTGGCGCATTAAGCTCTACACCCACCTCGAAACCGATTTACTAGGGCAGTTGCGCGAGCTAGCCGACACCGCTGCAATTGACGTATTTGCTCACAATCTTAAAGACTTGCTCTTGGCTGCACCGGCCGGACAGCGCGCCACCATTGGCCTCGACCCCGGCATGCGCACCGGTGTAAAAGTGGCGGTTATCGACGCCACAGGTAAAGTGGTCGACCACTGCGCTATTTTCCCCACGCCGCCACAGAACAAGATTGCCGAATCCGCCGCAGTGCTATTGGCACTAATCAAAAAGCACGGCGTACAACTTATCGCCATTGGCAACGGCACTGCCAGTCGCGAAACCGAGCGCTTTGTAAAAGACGTGCTCACCGCGCGCCCCGAGCTGGGCTGTACCAGCGTGATGGTGAACGAGTCTGGCGCCTCGATTTACTCGGCATCAGAATACGCGGCCAAGGAATTCCCCGATCTCGACGTCACCATTCGCGGCGCCATTTCCATTGCCCGTCGCCTTCAGGACCCGCTGGCCGAATTGGTTAAGATCGACCCCAAATCGATCGGTGTTGGTCAGTACCAACACGATGTATCGCAAACTGCGCTGTCGCGCACCCTAGAGACTGTGGTCGAAGACTGTGTAAACGCGGTAGGTGTGGATGTAAACACCGCCTCACCGGCACTGCTGGCCCGCGTATCTGGCTTAAACCAAAGCATCTCGGCCAATATTGTTGAATATCGCGACCGCAACGGCGCTTTTAAAAGCCGCGAGCAATTAAAAGAAGTTAACCGCTTTGGCGCCAAAACTTTTGAGCAAGCGGCAGGCTTTTTACGGGTTGTGGGCGGCGACAATCCGCTGGATGCCTCGGCGGTACACCCTGAGTCTTATAGCGTGGTGGAAAAAATCGTTAACCGCTGCGGGCGCGAAGTCAAAAACGTACTGGGTGATAGCAGTTTCTTAAAAACCCTAAAGCCGGCTGAATACGCCGATGAACGCTTTGGTATTCCCACCGTTACCGATATTTTCGCCGAGCTAGACAAACCCGGCCGCGACCCCCGACCCGATTTCAAAACCGCGACGTTTAAAGACGGCATCGAGAAAATTTCGGATCTTGAACCGGACATGATCCTGGAAGGGGTCGTCACCAATGTCACTAACTTTGGCGCCTTTGTCGATATTGGCGTGCACCAAGACGGTTTGGTGCACATCTCAGCGCTGGCCAATCAGTTTGTGAAAGACCCCCACAGCGTCGTTAAAGCCGGCGATATTGTCAAAGTGAAGGTTATGGAAGTCGACGCGCAGCGCAAGCGGATCGCGCTGTCTATGCGTTTAGAAGACAAGGCCAGCGACGTGCAAGCGGCCAATAGCAGCGGCGAACGGCGCGGCGCGCGCAACAAGCCAGCGGCCATGCCCAAGCAGCCCCAAAAAGCGGAGAACACCACCATGGCCGCGCTATTTGCGCAGGCTAAGCAAAAGAAGCGCTAACCCCACGGTTACTGGCTTTGCAATTCACACTGTTCCGCGGCCGCTTCGGCGGCGCGGATTTCACTGGCGCTATCACGATACTGCTCGTCATCTGGCGCCAGCGATTCAGCACGACTAATCGCCCTGAGCGCCTGCGCCTTGCAACCACCGGCCAACAGTGCGTAGGCGTAGTTATTCCACAGCGCCGGATCGTCTTCTGTTAGTGCCAATAAACGTTCGAATAACACAATAGCGCGCTGATGCTCCCCCTGAGACAGAGCTAAATTCGCCTGCGCAGTGAGTACCGGCTGAGAATCTGGCCAGCGCTCCGCGGCCAAGGCATAAAAGCCCGCCGCAAGTTCAGGGTGGCCAGTTTGCTCAAATGCATACGCACTGCTGATTGTCTCGACAGGCTCAGCAGTTACTGGCAGGCGACTGCTATCGACCATCACTCGCGCCCAGCTGTTAGTCCGCGACCATGTTGCCATAAAGGTCGAAAAGGGCAGCCGGTAATAGGCGTGGCTACCCGAGTGCAAAATCAACTCTTCGCTATCTAAATCGTAGCCAAGGGCTAGCGCATAGTGCCACTGAGGCAACCAAGAAAAGGTCAAATTTTGAAAGACCAACACCGGATTGCCAGCATCAATCTCTTTAAGTAGTGCATAAAAATCTTTGGCTAAGGGGTAGGGCAGTAATCCCAGCCGACGGCTGGCCGCCTGCATCTCTACCGCCAGCGAACCTTTTTTATCGGGAATAAAAAGCTGCTTAGCCAAAGCGTCCTGATCAGCATCAATACCGCGATACTGAGCAACTTCAGCCAAGGCTGCGGGGCCACAATAAAATTGCTGTTGGGCAATAAACGGCACGTCTAACTGACGCCGAGCCCCAAGGGTCTCGGCGTATTCCTTTAGCGGTAAACCAGAACAGGCCTGCAATAGCAGGCACAGAAGGAGAAGGGGAAAAGTGTTACTTCGCCGCATTAACAAAGGGGAAGATATCGGTAATACCGAGCACATCAGTAATGAAGAAGATTAATACCAATAGCGCTAACAGGCCGACTGCACCTGAACCCGCTGGCAGCTCATCCATGCGTTCATGCAGCATGGCCAATTCGGTGGGGCTTAATGAATCAATACGCGCTTCGACATCTGCCGGTGACACACCCAATTCGACTAAGCGCGTACGCACGTCATCACTGGCCAGCGCAGCTTTCATTTCAGCGCGGTCAGATTTCACAGAGTACTCTGCCACCATATGATCTGTACTGATCACCGCCGCAGAGGCCGTGCTGGCTAATAAGCCGGTCCATATCATAAAACCGCTCATTACCACGGCCGTACTACGCTTCGCTAATTTCGTTGTCATACTGCTCACTCCATTTTGCAAATTATCGCTATATCACCACGCTTACGATATAGCCACGGTCAAGCTCGCTTATAGCTTTGTTGTTTCTTCTGAACCACTCAATACCAGCTGACCATTTTCAACAGGTATCGTCGATCCTGGTTCATGATCCATGGTTACCGTATCTGTTTTACCATTCAACTGGTAGGTAACACTATAGCCCGTAATTTTCTGATGCGGGTCTTGTACGGTGTTGCAGCGCTGCTCAGTTGTGGTGTACACGTCTTTTTGCTGCATGTTTTTCTGCACTTTATTACCCGCGTAACCACCGGCTGCTGCACCGGCAACTGTCGCCAGCTTCTTGCCGTTACCACCACCAACTTGCTTACCAATGACCGCACCTAATACTGCGCCAATCACGGTACCTGTAACTTGATTGCTATCTTTCACTTCCGCCTGATGCTGCACAACTTCGTCGTAGCACTCTTGGCGGTCTGTGTAATAGGTTTCAGTAATCGGTTTGCTATCGACCACCTCGGCAAACTGGGGCTTCTTACTTTCTACCAAAGTGTTATAGCCCGCATAACTACCCGCTGCGGTTACCGCAACTGCGCCAAATATGCCGCCTACTAATAAATTTGTGTTCATGCCTGCGTCCTCAGCCATAAATTGCTTGTAATGCTATGACTCTAGTTGAAGCCGAGAGTGCCACCTATTACTCATTTAAGACTGTGCAGTATTCACACTTTGAGAATTAGTGGCGAGTCGCAGGCATCTACTTCCGTTCACAGCAATATGGCTAAATACACCAATATTTCAACAACTTGCTGCGCAGCGCCGAGTGCATCGCCGGTGTAACCACCAATCCGGCGCCGCAAATACGCGGCAAATACCAAGCGAAATAGTAGGCTCATGGCCACTAGCGCGATTAAAGAATTGAAATCGATAAGCATCAGTAAGGGCAAAAGTGGCACGCCAGAATACAGCCAATGTCTGAGCGGCATCGTTGTCGCCAGCGGTTTCGACTTACCTTCACCGCGCACATAATTAAGATCAAGCAAATACGATGTCGACACCCAGCGACTAAATACGTGCCCCCATAAAAGCGCGGCCGCAAGCACCGAGCTCGTCGGCATCGCATCTAAGCTCGCCGCCTTTAAAGCCAAAATCGAGATCAAACCGACAGTGCCGTAGGTGCCAATCCGCGAATCTTTCATGATCCGCAGTACATCTTCACTGCGCCAGCCACCGCCAAAGCCATCACAGCTATCGGCAAAACCGTCTTCATGAAAGGAACCGGTAATCAGTATCGAGGCGACCATCGACAGCAAAATAGCAATAAGACTATTGGCAAACACCGCTAAGGCCGCGCCGTATACCCCAGCCGCTAATACGCCGACGAAAAGCCCCACCAATGGGAAATAACGCGACGCACCGTTAAGCTTGTCCTCGCTAAAATCGGGATCAGCCGGCACTGGCAGGCGAGTGAGAAAGCCCACCGCCAACAATAAAACCTGCCATTCGTAGCGACACTGCTGGCGTGACATCAAGGCTGGACTCCAAATTTAATAAGTTGAACGCTGCTGGGGGATTAGCCCAGCAGTCGCAAAAGTGCCAGTGTAGCAAGCAAGCCACTGCAGTGACGGCACAAATTCGGCCTTATTTAGACTTATTGCACTCTAATTTTGCGCGGTTCCTCCTTTGTGCACTTCGGTATATTCAAAGCCAGCACTCCGTGCTCGAGCTTGGCCGCAATTTGCTCGACCTCCACCCCCTCCGGCAAAGTAAAGCGTCGCACAAATGTGCCTTGCCAACGCTCACTGATACTCAACTTGCCTTCGCTAGTATCAATTTTGCGCTCACCCTGCACCGTTAAAATACCATTGTGGACACTAATATCTACTGCATCTGGCGCCATTCCAGGTACATCCATCACCAGCAAGAAACCACCATCATTTTCACAGACGTCCACCGCAGGCTGCCATTGCGCGCGGCGTTCACTGTCACTGTGTTGGCGCTCAAACGCACTATTTGCGTCCCTAAATTCATTAAACAAGGCAAAAGGCAGATAACTATTCATGATCAAAACCTCCCAAAAAATGCAATTCAAACCATGAACAGCGCATTGGCTGTTAATGCCAAATATGGTGGCCAACTTTAGATTTTCAAGTGGATTACGCCCGGGCCATTGCTCTGCTAAACTGACCGATCACACTCACTGCATAATATTAAGGTCCTACTATGAGCATTCAGACTGGCGATAAAATTCCCGCAGCGAAACTGAAAGTAATGGGCGAGAAAGGCCCTCAAGACATTACGAGTGAAGAAGTTTTTTCTGGCAAAAAAGTCGTATTATTTGCCGTTCCCGGTGCATTCACCCCGGGCTGCTCTCTGACCCACCTGCCCGGCTATGTCGTTAATGCCGACAAGATCAAAGCTGCCGGCGTTGATAGCATTGTGTGCATGTCAGTCAATGATGCCTTTGTAATGGACGCTTGGGGCAAAGCACAAAATGCCGAAGAGTTGTTGATGTTGGCCGATGGTAACGGCGACTTCACCAAAGCGCTGGGCTTAGAAATGGATGCCACCGGTTTTGGCATGGGCAGCCGCTCTAAGCGTTTTGCGATGATTGTCGACAATGGCACGGTTAGCCACATTGCCGTTGAGCCAGCTGGCGGTGTTGACGTTAGTGCCGCTGAAAAAATTCTCGCTCTTCTGTGAGTCCAATGCAGCACACTCCCCGTGTGCTGATCTTCGATTCCGGCGTCGGCTCACTGAGTATCGGCGCCGCAATACACGATCTGCTCCCGGAAATTGACCTACTCTATGTTATGGATCACGGCGGTTTCCCCTATGGCGAGTGGGACGAAACCCTGCTAATCAAGCATATTTGCGCCACGGTAAATCAAGTTCTGGCCGTTCATAGCGTCGATTTACTGGTCATGGCCTGCAATTCGGCCAGCACCGCAGTATTACCTGCACTGCGCAGCCAAATACAGATCCCGATTGTGGGTGTGGTGCCTGCCATCAAGCCTGCAGCGACACTTAGCCAAAGTGGTGTTATTGGTTTACTAGCCACCCCCGGCACGGTAAGCCGCCCTTATACCGCGCAATTAATCCAAGACTTTGCCGCGGACTGCACGATAATAGCCATTGGCAGTCGCGAACTAGCACCAGCCGTAGAAAATTTCATATGGCATCAACAAGCGCTAGATTCGGTATTGGCTAAAGTTGAACGCGAGTTTAGCCTACACCGTGACTTTGCCAGCATGGACACGATCATACTAGCCTGCACACATTTCCCGCTGGTACAGCCGCAGTTGGCCGCCTTGCTACCGAATATAAAATGGGTAGATTCGGGGCAGGCCATTGCGCGACGTGTCGCCTACCTTATTGAAGAGTTGGGTTTTGAATCAAGAGGGGAAGAAGCTGGCAATCACGCGGCAATCATACTCGGCGATGAGCGCCCGAGCGCAAATTTAAAACATTATTTACAAGAAAAAAATATTCACATTAACGCTGATTAAAATCACTGACATTAGCGTTGTAAGTGCTAATAACTTCACTCATATTTTTCATTGCGGCATTGTAATTCGCGATGCGTTTCCGACGACGTTCATCGTTGTCGCGGCCAGTACCCAGCGCAGTTTTATCCATGGCATCTAGACATTTTAAATAACGTTGACTGTCATCTAAATAGCGTTCAACTCGACGCTTTGCCACATTCATATCATCAAAATCGGCGATTTCACCATCAACAATATCCTTCGGCATGAGCGGCAAGATACACGCCGCCTTGGCAAAGGGCGCCCAGATCATTGTGCTTAAGAAAATAGCGGCAAAAAAACGCATTGTGTCGATCCAGCAGAAAATTCTTAGGCAGAGTATACCCCAGTTCCACTGTAACGCGGCCCCTAGTAGCACTGCGAAAAGCAAGACTGAAAATAAGACAGCCAAATAACACGGCAATGTATTATTCGGCTATTAAGGGTTAACGATGAACGGCATCGACCACATAAGTCACCTAGTTTACCTTACCGTGTTTAACGCCAGCTTTTAAATTTCTCCGCCATCACATCAGCGCCCATTCTAATTAGCGACTCATTGGGCGAGCCTGGCTGAACGCCGGTTGCCAATATCGTTTGCTGCATGGCAATTTCCTTGGCAACGTCTTCCATGGTTCGCTCGTCTACCGGCTCGCCCTCTGGGGTTTGAGCTTCGCCCTTGGCAGCGGCGCGAATTTGGGCATCTTGCTCTGAACCAGGCTCAACACCGCCGCGGCGCATTAGCTCTACTACCGCTAAATCTTCCGCGGCCTGACGTTTGTCGATGGGATTTCCCTCGGCGTCATAAATGCCATCGTTGGGTTCATATGCTGTTTCTGGCGACTGCCCCATGCTGATGCGGATCATCGCCGCCTCGGTAGAGTCGGGCGGCACGCCGGCTTTGCGAACAGCGGCCTCGGCCGCACGAGCCTTACCGGCTTGCATCGCGGTAATCGGCTGGCCATGACGATCATATATAACGGCTGTTTGACTCGCCTGCCCGCTGGCTGAGGCCTTCGCAGTGCTTGTTTCTTGGTTTTTTGCTGGCGATTCAGCGGCCTGTACAGGCAGTGCAACACAGAGTGTAATCCCCGCCAAGATATTGAAAAACCTCATTTCTCACCTCTAAATTGACTGTATTTTAATTCTGTTTAAATACTTATTGGCCCAACACATACAAAGCCTGTTGCTCACGCCTGTGATAATATCAAAGTCATGACTAGCACAAGCGCCCCACTACAAGACCGCTTTGGTCGCAGTGTCGATTACCTGCGGCTCTCGGTCACCGATCGCTGCGACTTTCGCTGTGTATATTGCATGGCGGAAGATATGACCTTTTTGCCCCGCAAGCAAATTCTCAGTCTTGAGCAGTTATACGATATTGCCAGTAACTTTGTTCAACTTGGCGTTAAAAAAATTCGCCTCACCGGCGGCGAACCACTGGTCCGCAACAATGTTATGGCGCTTGTTGAGCGCCTCGGTAAGCTCGAACAACTTGAGCAGCTGCACTTAACCACTAACGGTGCCCAGCTCGACAAATACGCCGCCCCCCTCAAAGCGGCAGGCCTGACCGGCATGAATATCAGCATCGACAGCCTCCAGCCCGACCGCTTTAAGGCCCTGACTCGCTTCGGCGAACTCAGCAAAGTGCTAGTGGGCATCGACGCCGCCGTTGCCGCCGGTTTTCAGCGTATTAAACTCAATGCCGTTATTCTAAAGGGCAGGAACGACGACGAAATCCTAGATTTGGTCGATTTTGCCCGTCATAAAAATATTGATATCAGCTTTATCGAAGAAATGCCGCTAGGCCAAATTAGCGAACACGACCGCGCCAAAAGTTTTATTAGCAGCGAGCAAATTCGCGACCTCATCCACGCCCGCTACCCCTTAACCACCAGCACCGAGACCACAGGTGGGCCCTCGCGCTATCACCGCATGGCCGATAGCCAGAGCCGCATAGGCTTTATCTCGCCCCACAGCCACAATTTTTGCCATCTGTGCAATCGGGTACGACTGACGGTAGAAGGCCGCCTGCTGCTATGCTTAGGCAATGAACACTCGCTAAATCTCAAAGAAATTATCGAGGCCCACCCCGGCGACGACGGTATTTTGCAAGCCGCACTCATCAAGGCCATGGACCTCAAGCCCGAGCGCCATCACTTTGATCTCGACGGCGAGCCCCAAATCGTGCGCTTTATGAATACCACTGGCGGCTAATGCGCAAGCTATCGCCGCCTAGCCAGGGTCCACGTCAGCCGGCGTCGCCATGAACAGTGCCACCGTAATTGCCCAACTCGGTCTTGAGCCCCACCTTGAAGGTGGCTATTTTCGGCGCAGCTATACTGCGCCGCACGCGCTCAATGGCCGCGCTGCGATGTCGGCAATTTACTATTTGCTCAGCACAGCCAGCCCCCGCGGTCATTTACATCGTAATCGCTCGGACATTCTACATTTTTGGCAGGGCGGCAGTGCGCTGCACTACACGCTAATCTCGCCAACAGGCGAGTTAAGTCAGCCAGTCATGGGGCCCGATATTAGCAAAGGCGAAGTACTGCAAATGCTGGTGCCGGGCGGCTACTGGAAAGCCTCGGAGTTAAAAGACCATCATTCGGCCAATTGCGACTACGGGCTTATCTCAGAAGCAGTCTGCCCCGGCTTTGACTTTGCCGATCACGAATTGGCCAGTGCCGCGCAAATCCAGCGCGACTACCCCGAGCACTGGCCAGCCGTGGCGCACCTTATTTCATCCGCAATACGCGACGACAAAAATCAATAACACCGGAAGCCCAGCCATGAGCGACGCCCGCAACAATATCGACCAACTCATCGCCGAACTGGCCAAGCAGGGCTATATCGCCAGTTCAGCAATTGCCACCACTCTGTATATTGCCCAGCAATTAGAGCGCCCCATTCTCATTGAAGGGCCACCGGGGGTCGGTAAAACCGAACTCGCCAATGCCACCGCCGCCATGCTCAATAAGCCCATGTTTCGCCTGCAATGTTACGAGGGCCTAGACGAAAGCAAGGCCTTATACGACTGGAAATACAGCAAGCAATTACTGTATGTGCAGGTGCTAAAGGAACAATTACAGGAAATTCTCGATGGCGCCGAAGGCCTCAGCTCAGCGGTTGAACGCCTGCACAATTTTGACGATATTTTTTACTCCGAGCGTTTTCTTGAACCCCGCCCGCTGCTCAAAGCGCTGCAAAGCGAGAGCGGCGCGGTATTACTTATCGACGAGATCGACAAAGCGGACTACGAATTTGAGTCCTTGCTGCTGGAAATTCTCGCCGACTTTAAAGTGACTCTGCCGGAAATTGGCACCTTGAGCGCAGTCCACAAACCACTGGTGATTCTCACCAGTAATAATACCCGCGACCTCAGTGACGCTCTCAAACGGCGCTGCCTACATTTGTATATTCCCTTTCCAGAAGCCAAGCTCGAGAACCAAATTGTGCAGAGCAGGGTGCCCGAGGTGCCCGAGGCCCTGCGCCGCCAGCTGGTCAACTTTGTGCATAGCGTGCGCAGTTTCGATTTAAAGAAACAGCCGGCGATCAGTGAAACCATCGACTGGGCGCGCAGTTTACTACTGCTGCACAGCAGCAGCCTGTCTAAGCAATTGGTCGAAGACACCCTCAATGTATTGCTCAAATACGAGGAAGATATCGCCATGATCGCGCCGGAATTGCACAGCCTTATCAAAAAATCCGACGACGGTCGCTAGGCTTAGGCTGTTATGGACAATATCCTGCTGCAATTCATCCGCCACCTGCGCCACCACGGTTTGCCGGTGTCGACCGCCGAAACCTTGGACGCCATGCAAGTCACTGCGACCCTAGGCTACGACGACCCCGTATTGCTGCGTGACGGCCTAGCCAGCTGCCTAGCCAAAACCGTGGACGACAACGACACCTTTGCCCAGTGTTTTGAGCGCTTTTTCCACTTAGAAAGGGCTCTCGACCCAGCAGCAACGCCAAACTCAGATATCGAGCCCAGCGCCGCGCCAAATGAAGACCAGGCCGATGAAACGTCGAGCAGCGGCCAAGGCGGAGCCGAGGCCAGCGGCGAGGGTGCGGGGCAGGGTGAGGGAGACGCCAACAGTCAGAATCAAGGCGAGGCGGACGCACAAGGTGATAGCAGCGCGACTATGCCAGGCAAGGGCGGTGGCGGCGGGCAGGGCAGTCAACGTCGGGCCGAGGTAATGCGCGCCGCCGCTGAAGCCAAACTAGAAGACATTCAGTACCGCACCCAGCGCGGCATTTTTCGGCGCAGGATTCTCGACGCCCTCGGCGACAAGCAGCGGCAGATCGATATTCAAGCACTGCGCGATGCGGGTAATGACGAGCAAGCCAACTGGCTCGAACAAATTCGCCAAGCTCAGATTAGCGACGTGATCGAGGCAATCAATCGGCAATTACTACTCAATAATGATGCCGCCAACCGTGAGATTCGCGACGACATTCTCCAGAACAGCTCACTGTCGGCCATGGAATCTTACCACCGTGAACGCCTGCCGCCGCTGATTCGCAAACTCGCCAAAAAACTTGCTGCTCGGCATCGCCAGCGGCATCGCCACGCCCGCAAGGGCAAGCTCGACTTGGGTAAAACCCTACGTCGCAACATTGCCTACGGCGGCATTCCCTTTCATCGCTTCTGGAAAACCACTCGCAAAGACAAAAGCGAAATTTTTGTGCTCTGTGATATTAGCGGCTCAGTCAGCGCTTGGTCCCGTGTGCTGTTGCTGTTTATGCAGGCCCTCAGCGACGTATTACCCAGCACGCGCTGCTTTGTATTTTGCGGCCAGAGCATTGAAGTAACAGATTTATTTCGCCAATACCCCGCCGATCAAGCGCTGGCAATAATCCAGCAGCGCCACGGCTTAGGTGGCAGCGACTACGGCTTGGCGCTTAATAGCTTTCGAGAGCAAATTAGCGACAAACTCAACCGCCGCAGCTGCGTCATAGTCCTTGGTGATGGCCGCGGCAACGGTGGCGACACCGGCATTGCCGCACTGCGCGACATTTACCACCGCGCCCGCCTCGTGCTGTGGTTTAATCCAGAGTCGCACTACAGCTGGAATACCGGCGATTCCGAAATACGCCGCTACCAGAGTGCCGCCCACTATGTTGCGGAATGCGGCTCCTTGCGCAAATTAGAGCGATTACTAGACGGCCTATTAAGTCTATTACGTTAAAAAGCTGTGAAAATTGCTCGGCACAAATACACCCTCATTGGCGATGTAGTCAGCGGGTAAACTCGCTACTATAAGCACTGACCCAAACCTCCGCGGACACCCATGAACAAGCTCAAGCATTTTATCAGTCAGTCTTTTATCGGCGGCGTGCTGGTTATAGCCCCGATTATTATTTTATTACTGGCCATGCGCTGGGCCATGAACAGCGTTCAGGCGCTCATTGCCCCGCTCACCAACCCACTTGAGCGACTTACCGGCGCACCGAGCTTGGCCATAGACGCTCTCGTTATCGCCTTTATTCTGCTTGGCTGCTTTATGGTCGGCACCTTGGTTGCCACCAGCGCGGGTCGCTGGCTGCAAAATTTTATCGACAACCATCTCGCCCGCTTTGCCCCAGGCTACAAATTAATCCGCGACATTATTCAGCAAATGTTTGGCGCTAATAGCAATTCACCGTTTACGCGAGGCGAAGCCGCCGTAGTTCAGCTCTACGGCACCCAGAGCCCAGCCCGCGCCACCGCCATTATCACCAGCCGCCACAGTAATGGCTGGTATACCGTTTTTGTACCCACCGGCCCCAACCCCACCTCGGGCTTTGTATATCACTTGCCACCCGAGTGTGTTGAGCCTCGACCAGACATTAAATTAGACGCCGCCTTCCGGTCTATAATTTCCTGTGGTGCGGGGTCAGCCGACTTGGGTATTATCAAAACCGACACCCAGCAGCAATACCCCAACCAGTAAGCAGCGCCCGCGCTAACTACCGAGTAAAAAAGTATTACGCTATGAGCCAAGCGAATTTAATCAAGCCGGTACTCAAGGTCTGTAGCTTAATACTGCTGGTCTTTGGCCTACTGATGGCTGTGCCGCTGCTCATGGCAATCATCTATAACACCGGCAATGACCGCGCCTTTGCCAGCGCCCTCGGCTTAACCGTTACACTCGCCGCCTGCGGTTGGGTGCTATCGCGCTCCTATCACATGAATATGCTAACGCCGCGGCAGATGTTTTTAATCACCACCAGCTCTTGGTTATTAATATCCCTAACCGGCGCACTGCCATTTATGCTCATACCTGGTTTTTGCGACTTCACCGACGCAATATTCGAGTCGGTATCGGGATTAACGACCACTGGTTCCACTGTATTAGTCGGCCTAGACGGCATGGCCCACGACATTTTAGTGTGGCGCTCGATGTTGCAATGGGTAGGCGGGCTAGGCGTTATCGGCATGGCGGTCGCAATACTGCCGTTTTTAAAAGTGGGCGGCATGCGCCTATTCCAAACCGAATCATCAGATTGGTCAGACAAAACTACCCGCTCAGGGACCATGGTCACCATGATCATCTACGTGTACATCATTCTTACCTTTTTGTGCACTGCCGCCTATATGCTCGACGGCATGGACGGTTTTCACGCCGTAAACCACGCCATGACCACTATCTCGACTGGCGGCTACTCGACTTCCGACAGCTCCTTTGCGCAGTTCGCCGACCTGCCCAGCCATTGGATCGCCATCTTTTTTATGATCTTGGGCGCCATGCCGTTTACCATTTATGTTCACTTTGTTATTAAGCGCCACTGGCAAGTATTCAACGATCAGCAAATTCGCGGTTTTTTACTTACCCTGCTCGTTCTCAGCGTAGTTATAACTTTGCACCTGCTATCAGAGACCGACATAGACCTTGCCCACGCCTTCACTTACGCCACCTTTAACCTAGTCTCGGTTATCACCACCACCGGCTTCGCCAGCGGCGACTACTCCCAGTGGGGCGAACTCGCTGTTGCTGCATTTTTCTTTGCCATGTTTATTGGCGGTTGCTCCGGTTCGACCAGCGGCGGCATAAAAATATTTCGCTTCCAGTTACTGTTTATGATGATGCAAGAAAGCATCATCCGCGCCGTGCATCCCCGCGCCATGATCCGCCGCTATTACAATAAGCGTCCGGTAGACGACAGCATTGTGCTGTCGGCAGTGACCTTTGTTTTTATTATGTTGTTATCCCTCGTGATGATAACCCTACTGCTCGCCTTTAGCGGCTTAGACCTCGTCACCAGCCTCACCGGCGCCGCCACTGCACTAATGAACGTAGGACCAGGACTTGGCGACATTATCGGCCCCGCAGGCAACTTCTCTAGTTTACCCGACAGCAGTAAATGGATTTTAAGCTTAGGAATGTTACTTGGTAGGCTGGAATTTATGACCGTGATTTTGGTGCTGACACCCACATATTGGAAGAGTTGATTTTAGCTTAAACAGCAAGCCAGACTTAAATTAAGCCTTTTTATGCACCACCCAAGCCTCTAGCAGCGCGGCATTGCGCAGGTTTTTACGAAACGCGACATCGGCGATATCGCCGATTATCGGCACGCTGCCCAGCAAAAAATCTAAACCGATATTCGCCAGCATTTTTAATTGCAGCGAGAGCGGCGCGCCAATTTGGCGGGCCTGCCAGACCACACCTAGACCGAGAAGAGCGCTGAGTAAATCCCCAGCAACTGGTAACAAACCCAGCAGCGCGTCTAAACCGAAGCGCCATCGAGTATTTGGAATACCCCAAGCGCCGTCGAGCAGGGTAGCCAGTTGCTGACTGCGGCGCAGCCGTGCTTGAACTTCGTTTGCATCCATTTATCTACTTTTTGCCTATGATGTAGACCGCATGAATAACCCCTGGCAAATAACCACATAAGGTAAGGATGATATTTATCCAAAAGTGTTTACCCAAACCAACTTGTAAAAACACACCTACGGGTGGTAACAAAATGGCGAAAATAATGCGAACAATATCCATAGAACCACATCCTCTTTTGCTATTAACTCTTCGCTAGCTTTTAAGGTAGCACAGAAAAATAGCGGGAACTTAGCATTACAGCTTTATTAGCTTTTCTCACTATTTTGTAAGTCTTTCAGACTCGAGGCATAGCGATTAAGTTCGGCATTAACGCTGTAAAATCGAAACACGCCTATCACCAGCACCAATAAACCGAAAATGACCAGCACCCACACGGTAGCAATATAGGAATGTAGTTTTGAGAAAAACTGAAACATCACCGCCGCAGCCGCTAACAGCGACAAACCCGTGCGAATATACGCGAGAAAGGTTCGTTCATTAGCCATACGGGTGCGTTCCAACGCCAATCTATCTCGGGTATCTGAGTCACCATTCATAGCATTACCTTTCATTATCTTAGATCAGCGCTTTGCCACACCTTGGTGTATATGCATTAACGCCCTTGATTCTTTCTTTTTACGGGCTTATTCAGTAGGCTTCAAGCGCTTAATAGCGCACTCATCGTGGACTAGATACCTTGCATACCCTTGCCCAATTAAAATCCGGCGAATTAGCCGGCATTCAGCGCCTAAGCCTATCCGCTAAACTTGAGTCACTCCCTTTAGAGATTCTCAATTTGGCAGATAGCTTAGAAATACTCGATATTTCCAATAATTTATTGCGCAGCCTGCCCGACGAGCTCACCCAACTCAGAAAGCTGAAAATCATTTTTGCCTCCAATAATCTATTTAAATCCCTGCCCGAAGTGCTTGGTCAGTGTGAAAACTTAGAAATGGTGGGCTTTAAATCCAACCAAATCAAACACGTTTCTGGCAGGGCACTGCCGCCAAAATTACGCTGGCTAACCTTAACGGATAATCAACTAGAGACCCTGCCCGAGGCACTAGGGCAGCGGCCGCGACTACAAAAGCTACTGCTGGCCTGCAATCGCTTAAAACAGCTACCCCAGAGTTTAGTGCAGTGCCAGAACTTGGAGTTAATTCGCATTTCGGCTAATCAGCTAAGCGCCTTCCCCGATCAATTGCTCGCACTGCCAAAATTAGCTTGGCTGGCCTTTGCTGGCAATCCTTTTAGTCAGTCCAACACCTGCGCGGCGGCGGTCACTGAAGTCGCTTCATCTCGCTATACCCTGCAAAACATACTTGGCGAGGGCGCCTCTGGACTAATTTCTAAGGCAACGTGGAATACCGCCCAAGATAACTTTCCCAAAGAGGTCGCGGTAAAGATATTTAAAGGCGTGCTTACGAGCGACGGTTACCCACAAGACGAGCTACGCGCTTGTTTAAAAGCGGGGAGTCACCCTAATTTAGTGCAGCCACTCGCCCAAGTTAATGAGGCTGACTGCCTAGCATTAATAATGAAACTTATCCCAGCTAGCTATAAAAACCTCGGCCTACCGCCCAGCTTTACTAGCTGCACCCGCGACACCTTTCCCAAAGAATTTTCTTTGCCAATAACTACAATCACAAAAATTGTGACACAAATGAGCTCGGTACTCAGCCACCTGCAATCACAGCAGATTTGCCACGGCGACATATACGCCCATAACACCTTAGTTGATAACAACGGTGATATTTTGTTTGGCGACTTTGGTGCGGCATCTATGTATCACATGTTAAATAGCGAGCAGCAAGAAAAAATCCAATGCGTAGAGCGCCGTGCGCTACACAATTTTATTGACGATCTATTAAGTATTTGTGCAGAAGAAGATAGGCGCACTGAACAGTTCACCAAATTAAAACAAGCGTGCTATCAATAGCACAAAAATTGAGGACAGACCACATACGTGACCTTCCCTAAATTTATTTTAAATATAAAATCTATTTTTTGCCTTTGCCACTATCGCCATCAGCGTCTACTGTTAGCGAAGTGTTTTCGCCATCGCTATCACTCTTAAAACCAAAAGAACCCTCGCCGGTATCGATACTAATTGCAGTGGAGCCTTGTTTCGCAGCGGGAGCGGCGGCCTTATCATCTGAACATGCGATTATCAATATCGCAAAAGCGGCTAGTGAAGTTGCTATCAAAATCTGTTTCATAATATCTCGATTATCTATTAAGGAAACGAACGGGGTATCTGACTGTGCCTACTAACCTTAGTTCCATTACGTGGAATTGCAAACCGCCTCGCTAACGCGCCATCAACGTGCGCAAGCCAAATTTTCTGCCAAGCTGTAATGCTCCAAACTGGGGACTAAATCAAAACCAGGCATTATGACTTTCTAAAAATTCGCAAAACCTATTTTCTAAGCAAACGCTCTAAAGGCCTGTGCTGCATCACTATCCTGCCTTTCACCGAAAATTCCCTACATAAGAAATTAACGCGAAATATATGATTTGGCTTGCGCGGCATGATTTATGCTGTCCATTAGCTGTAGGCGCCCATTGCTAGGCGGCGCTGAATTAACAAATCAGCACTGCTGGTCATTATTCATGCAAGCCCGCCGAACGCGCCGCTACTTTCTTTCACTAGGGCAGGAGTATCCATGCACCTTGTATCTCGACACTTAATTGTACTCATCGCGGTAATCTGCCTCCCCTTGTCCGCTGCGGGCTATTCCCTTACACACATACACCATAAGGCCAGCATAGCCTTTGGCGCCAGCCTTGAGCAGTGGCAACCCCAACCCGTATGGCAATCTGTGCTGGCCCAAAAGCCTCAAGTTTTTATGTTCCTTGGCGACAATGTGTACACCGACGCTGAACCCTACTTAAGTACTGAGCTGCCGGAGCGGATTAACAAAGCCTATCGCGACTTAGGAAAAATGAAAGAATTACAGCGCTTTGGTATGGCAAAAGGTATTGATGTCTTCGCGACTTGGAACGATCACGATTATGGGGAAGACGGCGGCAACGCCAACTTCCCGTATCTAACTGAGTCTCGTCGCTATTTTGCTGAATTCTTTGGCCTTGAACTCGATAGCATTGGCGATACCGAAGAGCGCGGCATCTTTCACGCCCAGTATCGCGACATCGGCGGGCTCCGAGTGCAGTTCCTTATGTTAGATACCCGCAGCTACCGTAGCTCTTTAGCAAAACAGTTAAAGCCACCTACTTGTGAATCTATAACCAACACTGCCGCAGGCGCAACTATCTTAGGAGAAGAACAATGGAAATGGCTGTGGAAAGAGTTCAAGAAGCCCGCAGATTTACGCATAATAGCCAGTAGCATTCAGGTCCTACCCACCGAGCATTGTGACGACAAATGGGCCAATTTCCCTAATGAGCGTCAGCGTCTATTTGATCTACTTAAGACCAGTGGCGTCAATGGCGCGATTATTGTTAGCGGTGATCGCCAATTAGCAGAAATTTCAAAATTAGACGGTGTGCTCGCCTATCCACTTTACGAAATCACCGCCAGCGGTTTGAACTCGGCACTAGGCGCCAATAGCCCCGCAGCTGCTGAACCTAATGGCCTGCGCACCACGGGCAACAATTTCCCCATCGATAACTTTGGCTCTATTCAAATTGAGCGCCAAGGCGACGACGCGCTACTGCAGTTGCAACTGCACGATGTAAAAGGCGCAGTACTAGAAGAGATTAAGTTAATGGTTAGTGAGCTGAGGGTGCCTAAGCAAGTTCCACTCGATGAGTAATCGGCGCTAATACTCGTCATTACCGAAGCCATTGTCTGTTATGCACTCCGCAGATCTCCTGCTACTCGGAGTACTCTGCGGAAAACCCCACCTCGTTTTCCGTAAAACCGCGCCCCACGCTGTATAGGTAAACCTGAGCCAGATAATTCACTCCTTTGCCGACATTCTAGTCAAATACATGACATTGCCAGAAACTCAGCTATACGTAATAGGTCATAGACTAGAAGCTGGCCATACATAAAAACTATCGAAGTACTAAGAATATGCAATTTCCTGTAATAGTCCAATGAGAGTATAAATTAGAGCAAGCTTCGGTTTCCGACAATGCAGAGCCACGCCACCCTTGATGCGCGAATCTGCCCGATACCAAAGTACTCAGCAGAATCGCCTTTACTAATTTTTACGTAGTGATCGATAAGCAGATACCAACGGAGAGAAATATGAGTGCAAATAATGACACTAGCAGCAGCGGAAAATGCCCCGTTATGCACGGCTCACGTACCAAAGCAGAAGACCGCGGCACCGCAAACCAAGATTGGTGGCCAGAACAACTAAACCTAAAAATACTTCACCAAAACTCCCCTACGAGCAACCCTTTGGGCAGTGGTTTTAATTATGCCGACGAGTTCAAGAAGCTCGATTTACAAGCTTTAAAAGACGACCTCGCGACCCTGATGACCGATTCACAAGACTGGTGGCCAGCCGATTACGGCCACTACGGGCCGTTCTTTATTCGCATGGCGTGGCACAGCGCCGGCACCTACCGTATTGGTGATGGCCGCGGCGGCGCTGGCGCCGGTGCCCAGCGTTTTGCCCCGCTCAATAGCTGGCCAGATAACGGCAACCTCGACAAGGCGCGGCGCCTGCTGTGGCCAATTAAACAGAAATACGGCAACAAAATTTCTTGGGCAGACCTGATTGTGCTCACCGGCAATGTTGCGCTAGAGACCATGGGCTTTAAAACCTTTGGCTTTGGCGGCGGCCGCGCCGATATTTGGGAACCAGAAGAGGATATAAACTGGGGTGCCGAGCGCGACTGGCTGGGCGACGAACGCTACAGCGGCGATCGCGACCTTGAAAACCCCTTGGCAGCCGTGCAAATGGGGCTAATTTACGTCAACCCCGAAGGCCCCAATGGCAAACCCGACCCCCTTGGCTCAGCCCGCGACATTCGGGAAACCTTTGCCCGAATGGCGATGAACGACTACGAAACGGTAGCCTTAACAGCGGGTGGCCACACCTTTGGTAAAACCCACGGCGCTGGCGACCCAGAAAAATACGTTGGCCCCGAGCCCGAAGCAGCGCCTATTGAAACCCAAGGCCTAGGCTGGATTAACAGCATGGGCAGCGGCAAGGGTGGCGACACCATTACCAGCGGCCTTGAAGGCGCGTGGACACCAACGCCAACCCAGTGGGACAACAGCTACTTTGATACCCTGTTTGGCTACGAGTGGGAATTAAGCAAGAGCCCCGCCGGTGCCCAGCAGTGGACACCGACCGATGCCGCCGCGAAAACGACCGTGCCCGATGCCCACGACCCCGCAAAGCGTCATGCGCCAATAATGTCGACCGCCGATATGGCGATGCGCGAAGACCCCGCCTACCGGAAAATAGCCCAGCATTTCCACGCAAATCCAGAAGAGTTTGCCGATGCCTTTGCCCGCGCATGGTACAAGCTGACTCACCGCGACATGGGACCTGCGGTTCGCTATCTGGGTAGCGAAGTCCCCGCCGAAGAATTAATTTGGCAAGACCCAGTGCCCGCCATCGATCATGAGCTAATTGATAAGCAAGATGTCGCGGCCCTTAAAACCGACATCCTCGCCACCGGATTGTCGGTTGGCGAATTAGTCAGCGGCGCATGGGCCTCGGCGTCGACGTTCCGAGGCTCCGATATGCGCGGTGGCGCTAACGGCGCCCGTATTAGATTGGCACCGCAAAAAGACTGGGCGGTGAACCAGCCTGCGCAATTGGCAAAATTAATAAGCGCGCTAGAGGGCGTGCAAAGCAAATTTAATAGCAGCCAATCTGGCAATAAGCGGGTGTCTCTTGCCGACCTGATAGTGCTCGGTGGCTGCGCCGCAATTGAGAAGGCCGCCAAAGCCGCGGGACACAGTATTGAAGTGCCGTTTACCCCAGGCCGCAGCGACGCCAGTCAAGAACAGACTGATGTCGAGTCTTTTGCGCCGCTAGAACCCGCCGCCGATGGTTTCCGCAATTACCTCAAGGCCAAGTACAGCGTGACCGCCGAAGAGCTGCTAATCGACAGAGCACAATTACTAACCTTAAGCGCGCCAGAGATGACGGTGCTAGTTGGTGGTATGCGGGTCTTAAATGCCAATGTTGGTCAAAGCCAGCACGGTGTGTTTACCCACAACCCCGAAACGCTGAGCAACGACTTTTTCGTTAACCTGCTGGATATTAATACCACTTGGAAGGCGAGCAGCAATGACGACGGCGTATTTGAGGGCCGCGACCGCGCAAGTGGCAAGCTGAAGTGGACCGGCACCCGTGTCGACCTCGTGTTTGGCTCTAACTCTCAGCTCCGCGCAATCGCAGAGGTGTATGGCAGCGCTGACTCGGCGCAACGCTTTGTTCACGACTTTGTGGCAACGTGGACCAAGGTGATGAATGCAGATCGCTTCGATCTAGCCTAGTTGCTAATAAGCCTTGTTCAAGCGCAGCGTTGATACGCTGCGCTTGTATTCCCCCTCGTGGCCCACACACCTTAAGTCGCCACGTAATAATTTAAAACACCATCCACACTGGGCTGCTCCTGCTCCCCAGCTCGCCTAAATATCGCCGCTCAACAAATTTGCCCTGTTCATCCTTGAGAGGATCAGTTTCGATCTCGGCGTAAAGGGTGAAGGGAACCCCCGCGTGTAAACCCGCTTCACCTAGATGAATAGCGGCTTCATACTGGCGGTGGCCAGATACCATAGAGGAGCTCCCGTACGCGTATTGGTAAACTCCCCAATCGCTAATCGAATACTTTTTCCAACGCTCATCATTTGTTTTCGGGGCTTCGCCCTGCCACTTAAATTGGGTTTGGCGAATACTGGTAAGGCCTGCGCTGCGGCCAATGTGAATACGCTCATTCACTAACTTAGCCAACAAGCCCGCGTGAAAATAGATACGGCACTGATCGTAACCCTTGGCACTGCGCTCCTCCGGTACGTCACAGGCAATAAACAACCACTCGCCATCACTTTGTAAATACAGCCGCGATTGCAGTGCGTCATCAACCACAATTTGGCTGGCCTCAGACCACTCGCCATCACTCATTACACCGTCGAGTTCGGGACGCTTTGCGCTGCGAGCAATACTATTGATGGGCTGGCCCGCCGGCGCGCTACGCTGCGCAGCCAGTAAACTGCGCGCCGATTTAATTTTGCGCTCCAGCAGGCTGTCGTCGTAACTGCTGCTAGCAGAGGACGACTTTCTTCTTATATACACCGCACTATTAATTTTATTTTTATAAAGCGATTTAAAATTTTCATCGGGCGCCAAATTCGCAGAATAACTGCTCGCGTCGACCACGCTCGGCAATTCAATCCGCTTAGCACGGCCCTTGCTTTTAGCTTGCGGCAACAATGCTTGCGCCGAACTACTGCGCGCTACGGGCGCAAGCGCTGCGTCACTGTCAAATACCTTAAAGTACATAAGGCCCGCAAAAATAATAAGGTCGACCACAATAAAAACAAAAAAGACCGTAGACATACGCAAGGCCTTGTTTGGCGCGTGCTCTTCTGACACTGACTTAGCGTCTAGATTTTCGTCTTTAAAATACCAGGGCTTTTGGACTTTAAGCACCGCCTTGAGGCGATCAATTTCCGTCTTAGCCTCTACCAAGCTACAGCCTGTTGCTTCACGGTAAATGCGAATCGCCTCTATGGTCTTACCCTTCGTTAAGGCCTTCTCAATATTGTAGGTTTGCAGGGCTGTCAGTTTCATAGGCTGTCGCTCTTACTCGCTTTCCACAGAGGCATTACACCCCCATATTAAACCAGTTTTGGCCCTATATTGGTCAAACAGCGTCTAAATATAGCGAAACTGCCACTAAGTATTGATTTCGAGCTAAAGCCATTTCTGCTACAATCTGGCCCGCAAAACCTAAGGGGTGGCTTCGGCCTGAGATGCTATTGGCGATCATATACCAATGCGCAAACCCTTGAACCTGATCCGGTTAATACCGGCGTAGGAATAGGTAATTCAACAATCCTCTTCACGTCGCACACCGGGTCTCTTTCACAGCTGTTCCTTCGAGAGAGAACCATGAAGTATCTACGTAAATCGAACACCCTTGCGCAAGCACTGAGCCTTGCCGGCTGCATGACGGCGGGCGCCGCATATGCCGAAATCCCCGCTAAGCAAAATAGCGTCGAAGAAATAATCGTCACCAGCCAATTTCGCGACACTCGTTTACTCGATCTGTCGAGCAGCGTTAGCGTGTTTGATCAGGCCACTATCGATGCTCGCGGCGCAACTAATCTTGAACAGCTACTCAATCTCGCCCCCAACGTTAATTTCTCGGCTGGCGCCTCGCGGGGCCGTTTCTTCCAAATTCGCGGTATTGGAGAACGCAGCCAGTTTATAGACCCAGTAAACCCCTCGGTTGGCCTTATTATCGACGGCATCGACTTTACCGGCCTAGGCCTAGCGGCCAGCACCTTGGACATCGCTCAAATTGAAATTTTGCGCGGCCCGCAGGGAACTGTGTACGGCGCCAATGCCCTCGCGGGGCTAATTACCATGCGCAGCCAAGCACCAACAACAGCGCCGATGTTCAAGGTGGCGACTGAAGTGACACAATACAATGGTCGCACTTTATCACTGGTGGGCAGCGGTCCGATCAGCGATACCGTGAGCTACCGAGTCGCGGCACAAAATCAGCAGTCCGACGGCTATATTAAAAACACTTATTTAGGCCGCGACGACACCAATAATATCGACGAATCGGTGCTGCGCGGCAAATTGCATATTCAGGCCCACGACGATCTGCAGTTGGATTTATCACTACTCTATATCGATGCCGACAATGGCTACGATGTATTCACCTTAGACAATAGCCGCAAGACCCTATCTGACCAGCCCGGCCGCGACAGCCAAGAAACTGTGGCTGCCTCCGTCGCCGCGCTGTGGTCTGGCAATGAATTATTTAGCGTGGAATCCGTTTTAAGCATGGCCACCTCAGAGACGGAATACGGCTATGACGAAGACTGGAGCTATATTGGCTTTCACGCCGATGAATACAGTTCAGCGGACAACTATCAGCGCGACAAAGACAATATCAGCGCCGATTTCCGCTTTATCTCCACGGCAGAATCAGCGCTGTTTGGCGGCAGCACGAGCTGGGTGGTAGGCAGCTACTTCCGCAGCGAAGAAGAAACGCTGCTGCGGATTAAAGACAAAGACTTAATCGCGCAGCCCGCGTTTACCAGCCAATTTGAAACTAGCAATATGGCGGTTTACGGCCAATTGCGTAGCGGCCTCAGCGACAAAGTTGATTTAGTAAGTGGTCTGCGCTTAGAAAAACGCGATGCCGATTACCGCGACTCGCTCGCGGTGAACTCTGACAATAACGAAGATTTATGGGGCGGTAACCTCACCTTGGAATACCGCTACACCGACAGCAAGTTGATCTACGGCACGATTTCTCGCGGTTATAAATCTGGCGGTATCAATGGAAAAATCATCTCGGCATCAACCACCAACGCAGACATCAACAGTGATATGTACGAGTTTGATACCGAGCACATGATTAACTACGAGCTTGGTATCAAAGGCACATGGTTTGAGAGCCGTCTGCAGGCGCAAATTGCAGCTTTTTATCAAGATCGCAGCGATGTCCAAGCGAAGCAATCTATTTTCGATCCCAATAATTTTTCCTTCGACGATTACCTAACCAATGCCGCGGGTGGAGCAACTCAAGGCCTAGAACTGGAATTGAATTATTTGGCCAGCGAGCGCGTTAGATTATTTGCCGCCGCGGGTTGGCTTAGCGCCGAGTTTAAGGGCTTCACCAGCTCCTCCCATGTCGATGCCAAAGACGACTGGAACGGTGTGGTGCTTGCGCCGGTAGACCTCGATGGCCGCGAGGTAGCTCACGCACCAGAGTATCAATTTTTTGTCGGCACCGAACTCGCGCTACTGCCAAATCTTATTTTGCGTTTAGAAGTTGAAGGCAAGGACGAGTTTTACTTTTCTAATAGCCACAATGAAAAATCCAGCAGCTACGAATTATTCAATGCGCGCCTAAGCTATATCTCCAGCAATTGGGATGTTGCGTTGTGGGGACGCAATCTTAGCAACGAAGATTACCAAACTCGCGGTTTCTACTTTAGCAATCAATTTGGCAATAACCCAGCCAACGGTTATGCGCCAGAAGCCTACTACCAGTTTGGCGAGCCACGGGTAGCGGGCATCTCGGCCAGCTATACTTTTTAGGCTCACGGGGCGGCTATAACCGCCCTTTTTTGCATTGAATGTGGAGCAAGCACAATGAAACTCTCTGTTGAAATTAGTATGTATCCGCTCAAAGAGGAATACATACCCAGTATTCAAAATTTTATTGATCGCCTTAACAGCCACGCCGCGCTGCAGGTGATCACCAACACCATGAGCACCCAGATTTTTGGCGACTACGATTTGGTGATGGATATTCTTAAACAAGAAATGCGGATCTCTTATGAAAAGCACGGTCGCGCTATTTTTGTTTGTAAATTTATCGACGGCGATTTAAGCCCAGTAACTAACAATGCTTAACGAGGAAACGCTCAACGCCATTGGCAATGCCTTTATCGCGATGTCGATGTGGGAGCTGCTTGCCGTGGTGCTGGCCTTGGCGTATTTATTACTCGCCATGAAAGAAAAAATAAGCTGTTGGTATGCGGCATTTATTAGCACCGCTATTTACGTCTTCTTGTTTTGGGATGTCAGCTTATTAATGGAATCTGCCCTGCAGATATTCTATCTGGTCATGGCGGTGTATGGCTGGTGGCAATGGCGGAAACATGGCGATAAGCAGCAGGAATTACAAATTCATTGCTGGTCTTTAAAAACTCACTGCGTAGTAATTTTAGCCGTCTGCGCACTGAGTGTCGGCTTTGGCTATGGCCTGCATCATAATACCAACGCCGCCCTACCCTATCTCGATTCTTTCACCACTTGGGGTGCAGTGATCACCACCTATATGGTGACCAAAAAAGTATTAGAAAACTGGGTATACTGGCTGGTGATCGACGCCGCTTCGGTGTACTTGTATATAGACCGAGAGCTCTACCTCACCGCCTTATTATTTGTGATGTATGTGGTATTAGTCGTGATTGGTTTTTTCCAGTGGTATGCGATCTACCAGCGCCAGCAGCGGCTGAACTAGCCATGGTAGCAGCGCTATGAACAAAATCGTCACTGATATTATTCCCGCCGACTGGCCGCTGTGGAGTGCTACAAAACCCACGCTGCGCTGCGCAATTACCGGCGGTTTAACCAATAAAAGCTTTCTGTTAATTACGGCAGGCGGCGACGTAGTATTGCGCATCAACTCCGCACACAGCAGCGCGTTAAATTTAAACCGCAACGCAGAGCACCAAGCTTTGCGCCTAGCTGGTAAAGCAGGGCTCTGCGCGCCACTCATCCATTACGACCGCCAACATAAATACATGGTCAGCCGCTTTATACGTGGCGAGAGCTGGAATAGCAGCGCAACTAACCTAGCGCAATTAGCGCAGCACTTACAAAAAATACACCGGCTACCACCGATTGATGCGCACTTAATCATTGCCGATAAAATTGCACATTACTGGCGAGGCATAAAGAGCGATAGTAATGCGGGCTTTATCAAACAACTGCATTCCCTGCACCAAAGGATTCACGTCTCTATAGATAAAGCTAGCGCGCTTAGCGAAGGCAACTGCCTCTGCCACAATGATTTACTGGCCGACAATTTAATTACAACTAGCGATGGAAAACTTTATGTCATCGATTGGGAGTACGCCGCAATGGGCGACCCATTTTATGATCTCGCCGTTATTACAGAAGGGCAAAATCTAAACCAGCAACAGCAGCAGCTGTTACTAACGAGCTATCTCAGTAGACCTGCCAATGCACTTGACTGGCAGCGGCTTTATCTTTGGCAGCTGGTTTACTGTTATTTAACGGCGCTGTGGTACGCGGTGCAATGGTCGGCAGGAGCGATGGACAAAAACCTAGTAAGCCAGGTGATCGCCGAGCAAATTGATTCATCATCGGCGTTACTGCTAAACATAGCGCACACAAATTAGCACAGCAAAACGCTTTAATATTCGCTTAAGTTAATTGCGGCCGATAAAGCAACGCAGGCCGGTGCTAATGGCGCCGGCCTGCTCAAACAAGGAATTAAAGTGCAGACCTGTGTTTACTAAATTGGAATTATAGCCAGTAAATCTAATGGTAGAGCGTTAATGCTCGGCAGGCCAGCGCCCAGAATCGGTGCTAGCGGTGCAACTGGAATTAATTCAAGACCAGGCAATCCACCACCTAATAATAACGCTGGGGTTGCAGGTACGCCGCCCAAACCACCACCTGCTAACAGTGAAAACGGATTAATGGGGAGCGAATTATAATCGGCAACCCCACCGACCATTGCTATCGCTGAGTCCAAGGGCAAACCTGTATTTGCAATCGCATCGGTAACGGCTTGCAGAGGTATGAGCTCCGTCAGGCTGAGTAGATCAGCCGGTGTGACTGGCAAATCGCCGATACTAAGCAAATTTGCGCCGCCACCTAATAAGGCTGATGGATCTAGCGGCAGAGAATCTAAACCAGGCAAACCGCCACCGCCCACTCCACCTAATAGACTAAGCACTGGGGCCAAGGGTTCGGCAATGATTGACGATGACAATGACGTCAACAAAGCAGCTACAGCAAGTTTTTTGGCGTTCTTCCTTTTCATTATGTTCTCCACGTAATGTTGCGCATAAAAATTTATTAATTCTTTAAACCACTCAAATCGCAACCTAGATACTTACTACCACAACAATAACTTAGGTAGATTTGGGCAGGTCTTAATAATATATTTACAAGCTAACAGTAAGTGTGCGAAACATCTCAAAAATCGCGCGCAACCCGCCATTAATAATCGCCTATTACTCAATCTCTTTTCTTTGAGTTTTATGTGGGAGATTTTCAAGCTTCGCTGATGAGCTTGTAAGGAGAAGGTGGGCTTGAAAGGGGAATAATACTCACCAAAAAAATGAGTGGCATGTGTCTCTAAATAATAGTTCGCCTTTTTAACGTGATTGACGCTATATCACTGAAATAACTCACCGTGATAACGCAACCAACCGCTCTGTTCTTCATTGTTGTCAAAATAGGTATGGGTTAACCTTCCGCCTTCCTCTGTCCATTCATACTTACCCCGAAATTCAATGATATCGCCCTCCCGTAGTTCCGTAATTGGCGCAGCAAGCTCGGTATCGTGAACAATATGTATAATCTGGCTATTTGCCAATCGCACTATAAAACGCTGCTGTGGCTTATTTTGTAAAATCTCGATTATCGTACCCGCGCCTTCCACGATCGCATGCTGTACTTGTTCCTCATACATCATTGCCACCTGATTGCCAGATACAAGTATGCCCTGCGCGGCGACGAGCTTACTTTTCGACACGCCTATCAATACCACTGAGCATACCAATAATATCAAGGTAAGTTTCATATCATCCCTGAGGCTACAAACGCTTGAATAAAGCGAGCCATTCATCCTTTAGTTAAGCAGATAATCTCACTTACCTAGTGTTCTTGCGTCTCATTTCGTTGAATTCATTCGGTTAAGAAAAAATTAATCTAAAAGCACCTTTCTATATCGCACTCAATTCTAAGGCGCACTTAACAGCCAATTTGACAAAATCGATGAGGAAGTAGTTTGATCTAGTTAGATGTTGCCATTTTCATGCAATGGCTATCGGAGGGTCATATAGATGGCATAAAAAAGATAGGGTTCGTTTGCGCAATACCATCAGCGCAATTATCGTTACCCCCGCAAAAGCGGGGATCTCGAGAACACTATAAACAAGGCTATATCGGCAGCATACATTCTCGAGCTACACTCTGAGCTAGCGGTTACTTTTATCCTTCTTCATACCAGCCCCGATAAACTGAGCAATTGGGTAGGTAGCAATACCCGCAACAATACCCGGGAAGCCTTCGTACACCATATTGTGCAAATCAAAATAACGCCACAGAAGAGCAGTTAGTACGCCAACGGCACTCACCGCAATCAGCGTGCTCTCGTTCGGACGACGGCCACTAATGAGTATTGCTAACACCGGAACAAATGCGCTCGCTAAGCCAGACCACGCCATGACCACCATACCAAACACAGTTTGCGCACTGATTAATGCCCAACCCAGCGCAAAAAGAGTAACGCCGAAAGTTGCTAATTTGATGAGTACGGGGCGCTCGATGTTTTTAGGAGCAAGATCGTGGGTCAGCGCCGCTGAGGCGCTAAGTATTAACGAGTCCGCAGTCGATAACGTCGCCGCGAATATCCCCGCTAAAATAAGACCAACCATAACTGGCGACAGTAATTGCTGAGCCATAGTTGGCAAAGCCAGTTCTGCGTCAAAGTTGCCAATTTCTGGCAGATAAATTCGCGACAATAGACCAACCGCTGTCGCCATCAGATAGAAGGCAACAAACCACAGATAATACCAAACTCGAGCTCGGTTCATATCGCCTGTGTTAGCCAAGGTCATAAAGCGCACCATCACGTGAGGCTGGCCCGCCACCGAAAAACCAGCAAACAGCCAACCCAGCGCAAACAGTATCGCCCCAGCCGCACCTGGAAAGGCGAGGTCTTCGGGAAACCAGTTCATATAATTAGGTATTTGATATAGCGCATCAACGGTGGCAACCGGACCACCCAGAGCGGCTATGGCCACCCAAAGTAAAACACCCATTGCGCTTATCATAACCACTGACTGTGCCGCATCCGTCCAGATGGAAGCGCGAATACCCCCCGCTAAACAATAGGCTGCGACTAATACCGAACCGGCAACAGCGCCTGCCCAGCGTGGCCAGTCAAACAAGGCCTGAAGGGCTTTGCCCCCCGCCAGTAATTGCGCGGCAGCATAGGCAAGGAGCAAAACCAGAGACAAGAGGGCGGCGAGTTTTTGGTAGCGCCCCATACTTGTGCCAGTCCAATTACTGAGCACCCCAATATAACTGAGCTCGCCACTGCTCTCGGTCATGCCCCGCAGCCGTTTGTGCACTAATTGGGAGGCAATAAAGTCACCGGCTATCCAACCCGCCATAACCCAAAATGCCGACAAACCCACGGTATAGGTGTAGCCAATAACGCCGATAAACATATAGCCGCTGTTATTGGTCGCCACCGCCGACAAGCCTACCAACCACGGCTGAACCGAATTGCTAGCCAGATAATAGTCGCTACTGTGATGCCTACTTAAAAAAACTGACGACAACCCAATTAATACAAAAAAAGTTAAAAAGGCCGCGAAACTCCAAGCAGTTACCATATTCAGATCCAAACTATTTTGGTTTTGAGTGGGCGAAAAAAGTTAAGCCTATGAAGGGTGCTCAACCGTTGGGGCCAGCAACTCAATCAATAACGGATGCTCTCGCAATTCAGACAGTGCGGGATCGCGATACAGCTCTTCTCGATATGATTCAGACTGCGCCACGGCGTGAGTAAAGTAGCGCGCCGCGTCGTCGAGATTTCCTTGGCAGGTATGAGCGCAGGCCAACTGATAAAACGCGTGGGCATTGGTTTCGTCTAGCAGCAACGCTTGCTGACAGAGATTGATTGCCCACTGTGGCTCGTTTTGATCGAGTGCAGCATCAGCCTTATAAGTAATCGCCTCAATATCGTCGCCTCGCGCCGCCAGAATTTGGTCGTATATAGCGATTTTACCCGCTGGACTCGATTCCTGACTGGCTCGCAGCCACAGCGAGTGAATCTCTTGAGTAAGGGTTATTTCTTCGCGGTTAGACTCGATATGTGCGGTTTCTTGTTTTAACTGCTTTTCAATCGCGCGCAGACGCTTCTCGTACTCTTCAACCAATTCGGCAACTTGTTCGTTAGCAACACTGTGCACTTTTTCTTTAATATCACGCACCGAATTCCAACCCATTAACACAAGAGCCGAACTCACGCCCGCGATAAGGTAGAAAAAATAGGTAACCGTGTTGGTTGCGTAAGAAACCGCCTTATCGGCGGCGCCTAATTCGCGGTCGACTACTTCGGCGGCTAATTCGCGATGAGCACGCTCCATGTCGATACGCAGGTTGCGCACTTCATCGAGCATATAGCGCTCAATAAAAGGCGAGTAGAGCGGCTTATCTAAATTATCGATACTAGCATCTACTTGGGCCGCACTCGGCTGAGACTCGCTTGGCATAGACTCGGCGCTTTCAGCAGCTACCGCGAACAGGGGCAACAGCCCCCAACAGAGGATAAACCCCTGTATTACGCTGCGCATATAGCTTCACCGTGGTCATGAACCTCGACCAAACAGCGGTGCAAGCTGGCGACGCCTTTCTCGTAATCGTCTTCATTAACAACAAACTGCATGTCGACCTGACGCATAGACTGGTGCATGGCCAACACACTAATGTTTGCCGACGCCAATGCCACGACGGTTTTAGCCAACATACCTGGCACCTGCATATCGCTGCCAATCGCAGAAATAATTGCTACTTTGCGGGTACTGACTTCCGCTTCGGGGAACAATTCTTTAACCGCGCTAACAATGCGTTTCACGGTTTTTAAATTAACACCCAGATAATTAGTAATGGTATTGGCATTGATGTCTTTAGTGATCACCGTACCTTTATAGCGCTCGATAGCACCCAGTATTTTTTGCTCGTACTGCCACAGCGCACCCACCATGTCTTGATCGAAAACTTCCAGTGCATACACTTGTTTGCGACCGGCAATAATTTCAACACAGGGCTTTTCACTGCGGTAATCGCAATCAATAAGCGTACCCGAGTGATGAGGCTCAAAGGTGTTTTTTACCCGCAAAGCAATTTTCTTTTGGCGCAAACCCTTGGCCGCGCGCGGGTGTATTGCTTCCATGCCCAAGTTGGCAAGCTGGTCGGCAACATCGTAGTTGGTGCGGCCTATCGGCACCACTTTATCGGCACCCACCAAACGCGGGTCGGCACTGCTAAGATGGTACTCTTTGTGAATAACCGCTTCGCGGGCACCACTAATAACCGCCATACGACTGAAGGTCATTTCGCTATAACCGCGATCAAAGCTCGCCATTAAGCCTTCTTTACAGTGAGCGTAACCAGTAACAATCGGCAGGGTGGTATTTAAATCAATACCCTCTAGCGCCTCAGTAATATGCTGATCAAGTGGCAGCGCTTCTTCTGCACGCCAGCCCGACAAGTCAATATAACAAGTATTGATACCATCGCGCTTAAGCAGCGTTGCGGTATTCCAAGCGCTGTGCGCCTCGCCAATACTGGCCAGCATTTCCCGCACGGTAAGCAGGTGGTCTTCTAAACCAAAATGACCATGCTGGCAGAGCCTATGTAAGTTATCCATGCAGCGCTCGGCTTCAAACAGCCGACCTTCAATATAGGTGTTAGCGGCCTCAAGCTGCTCGGCGTCGGGAAACAAACCAGCATTAATTTCTTTTAAGGCATTGCCGACATTGCTTAGTGCATCGCGCCACAAAGTTTCGGCGCCGTCATCGGCAAACAGAGCGTAAACCCCAGGATGACTAGTACGCTTATTTTCTAATAATAAATCGGTTACGCCGCCGTAAGCTGAAACCACGAAGATACGCTGATAAATATTACCGCTCTCACCGCCGGCTAAAATAACATTGTCGCGCACCGCCTCGTAGTTGGTCATTGAGGTGCCGCCAATTTTCTCTACACTGTGTCCCACTGCTACTCTCCCTTGAATTTAAAAAATGTTTTTAAAAATTCAATAGCTCAGGTCACTGCCTCAGCCGCTAATGGGTAGACCCCATTTTCGTCATGCACTTCTTTGCCGTTCAGCGGTGGATTAAATACGCAGGCCATTTTCATGTCTTCACTGCCGCCGCGCAGTAAATGATTGTCGTGCTTATCGAGAATGTACAAAGTGCCCGCTTCAATTTTATAAACTTTGCCGTCACTTAAAGTTTCAACTTCACCATTACCAGACATGCAGTACACCGATTCCAGATGGTTCTGGTAGTGAATTGGCGTTTCAGTATTGGCGTAAATGGTGGTGATATGGAAAGAAAAACCCATTTTGTCGTCTTTCAGCAACATCCGCACACTGCTCCAGTTATCACTATCAACGCGGCGCTCAGAGTTTTGACATTCTTCCAGTGTTCTTACAATCATCTTGTGTTCCTTTTCCTAATACTAAAATTCGTTAGCTCAATTGCTGAATAAAGCACGCCACTTCCGCAAATATTTATCTGCAGAAGAGGCGTATGCTCAGCCGCTTACGAAGCTTTTTTAGCTACTGACTCACCCAGTACTTCGGCGATACTGTCAGACAAAATATCCAGTCCGCGCATTAACTCGGCTTTATCAATGGTTAATGGGCAAAACACTTTAACCACGTGACCACGGTTACCACAGGTTTCAATGACCAAGCCCCGCTCAAAGCAAGCGCGACCAATTTCGTCGGCAATATCACCGTCGCGACAGGCCAGACCCTGCATCATGCCGCGGCCCTTGGGCTGCAATTTGGTAACGCCATAAAGATCAGAAAGCTTCTTAAAGCGGTGGCTGACGATGGCTGATTTTTCAACGATCTCAGCGGCAAACTTATCGTCTTTCCAGTAGTGGCGAATAGCAGCCGCTGCGGTGATAAAGGCGTGGTTATTACCGCGGAAAGTACCGTTGTGCTCACCCGGCTCCCAAATATCTAAATCGGGGCGAATCAGTACAATCGCGAAGGGCAGGCCGTAGCCGCTCAATGATTTAGACATGGTGATAATGTCGGGCTTGATACCGCTACCTTCAAAGCTAAAGAAAGTACCTGTGCGACCGCAGCCCGCTTGAATGTCGTCAACAATCAACAGAATATCGTGTTTGCGACACAGTTTTTCCAAGCCGCGCAGCCAATCATTATTGGCGACATTTAAGCCACCCTCGCCCTGCACTGGCTCGACGATCATCGCCGCAGGCAGATCGACACCCGAAGACGGGTCTGAAAGTAGCTTGTCCATCATTTTCAGGCTGTCGGCATCGCGACCGTAGTAGCCGCAAAACGGCATACGAGTAACATCGCCCAACGCCACGCCAGCGCCACCGCGGTGATGGCTATTACCGGTGGCCGCAACTGCGCCCAGGGTTACGCCGTGAAAACCGTTGGTGAACGAAACAATACTGGTACGACCGGTGACTTTGCGTGCCAATTTCAGCGCCGCTTCCACCGCGTTAGTACCAGTGGGGCCAGTAAACTGAAAAGTGTAGGTCATGTCTCGCGGCGCAAGAATATGCTCGTTAAAAGCCTGTAAAAAATCGCCTTTGGCCTCGGTGTGCATATCTAGGCCGTGGGTGATGCCGTCGCGCATGATGTAATCAACCAGCGCCTTTTTTAGTACGGGGTTATTGTGGCCGTAGTTTAAGGTGCCTGCGCCAGCCAAAAAGTCGATGTACTGCTTGCCATCGGTAGAGTACAAGTGCTCGCCTTGGGCCTTATCAAAGGTCACCGGAAATGAGCGGGCGTAGGATTGTACTTCGGATTCAAGTCTGTCAAAAATAGTCATGTTTAGTCCTCTTAGTGTTCTTTACTGAGCGGATGAATACTGAGTAAAAAAATATTGGCTCAAGCTTACTGAGCGAAGGGGCCGATACACAGCAGCGCTTCGCTGTCGTGCTGGCCGCCAAAATGCGCCTCTTTTTCAAACCAGAGGCTATGATTTAATTCAGTATCCAGATCTCGGGCAAAACTGCGGAACAAAGCCCAAGATGCTTCGTTATCTGGTGTAATAGTAGTTTCCATATATTTCACTTCTGCGCAGGCCGGACGCTTAATTACTTCTTTGAGCATCTTTTTGGCCAAGCCTTTGCCGCGCTGACTCTTATCCACCACCACCTGCCACACAAATACGGTGTTCGGCTTAGCGGGAATAATGTGCGCAGAAATAAAGCCCACTAATTTGCCGTCTTCTTCAGCGGCAACCGCGGTTTCGGCAAAGTGGGTGCAATGCAGCAGATTGCAATAAACGGAATTAGTATCGAGTGGTGGGCTGGCCGCCACTAATTGGTTTAGGGCGTAACCATCTTCCGCCGTTGGCTGGCGAAAACGAAGCGTGGCAGCCGTGGCTTGCGTCGCGCTATTTGATTTCAACACAATCTATTAGTGTTCATACTAATTTAGCGAGTAAATAGCATGATATTAAGGTGATAATCCCTTAAATACCGCCAATCATCCCTAAATAAATGAACCCAACCTCCTGATTAATTACTTAGAACACGAAGGATTATACGCGCTTTTATAGCATTATTTCAAGCCTAGCTATTGACAAGAGCACGGGATAACTGATGCAAAAATCGCCACAAGCCGCTACCATTGGGCCGCTAAGCCAATCTGCAGGCCCCGAAAATGAATCGTATTAACGAAGTATTAGTCTCATTGCGCCGCGTAACTCGGGCAATTGATTTGCATTCAAAGCATTTAATGAAGACCGCAGGACTCACCGCGCCCCAAATGCTAATACTGCAAACCCTACGCGATAAGGGCGACGCCATTATCAGTGACGTCGCCAATCAGGTTAGCCTCAGCCAAGCCACGGTAACCAGCATTCTCGACCGCCTCGAAAAGCGCGGGCTTGTAACAAGGGAGCGCTCGAGCCTCGACAAGCGCAAAGTCTTTGCCTGCCTCACCGACGCCGGTAATGATTTAATACGCAACGCGCCCATGCCGCTGCACGATTACTTTATTCGCCAGTTCAGCGACCTCCAAGACTGGGAGCAAACCCATATCATTAGCGCCCTGCAACGCGTCGCCCACATGATGGACGCCCAGCATATTGACGCCGCGCCCGTGCTTGATGTTGGCGCCATCGACCGCCAGAGTGAAGACGAAGCCCATACCTTTGGTTTTTCCAGCGACTAAGCAGGCCGGCAACCACCTGCACCCGCAGCGTCACAAAACTGCCACACTCGACCATTACATTGCTGTGTACTTATATGTACACAATGTAAAGGAATCCTCATGGAGTGCCCTAGCTGCCAGCGCACCAACGCCACTTTGTTTGGCAGTAAAAATTCTCACGATTTGTACCAGTGCCAGCACTGCACTTTAATTTATATGCACCCCATGCCGAGCACCGATGCGCTTGCCGACTATTACCACAACTACCACAAAACCCCACAATACACTCGCAAATTGCAATCTAAGCAGCGTCGCGCAGCCAAACGCATCTGGTCATTAAAACGCTTATGCAAAGGTAAGCGTTTTATTGATATTGGCTGCAACGCTGGCTTTGCTGTTGAAGCCGCGCGCAGCCTAGGCCTAGATGCGCTAGGCATCGACCTAGACAACGCCAGCATAGACTTTGCTCGCCGCCAATACCCCCTCGCAAAATTCCAAACCATCGCGGCAGAAAATCTCGCCAGCCAAGGTGAAAGCTTTGACATTATTTACTGCTGCGAAGTGATCGAGCACCTGGCCAATCCGCACACCTTTCTGGATGCCCTGTACGCTATGCTAAATGACGGCGGCGTTCTGTTTTTAACCACCCCCGACATCGCGCACTTTTCTGTAAAACGCAATTTATTGGAGTGGACCGCAATTAGACCGCCGGAACATTTATTGTATTTCGCCAAAGCATCACTCAAACAGCTCTTAGAAGCACATCAGTTTAGCAAAGTGAATTTTCGCCCCAACTTCAAGCCCACCTTAAAAGTCGTGGCTCAAAAGCGAGCGCCCAAGTCAGGTCGCCTTAAGCAAGGCTCTGACATAGCGGCGATTTAAGGGGTAGACTGCGGCTTACTCGTTTTTCGGAGCCAAATTAATGCAGATATTTCCGTCTTTTCGCCTCAGCCAAGCCCTGTTAACTGGGCTCTTGCTAATAGCTTTAAGCGCATGCAGCCCCGAGGCCAGCAACACCGACGGTCAAGTAGCGGCAAATACCGCAAGCGCTGCCAATGCCTCTAGCCGCAGCCGAATGCCCAGCGATCCAGCGCTAAAGTCCTTATATATTCAAAGCTGCTATGGCTGCCACAGTGCCGGCGCCGCCGGCGCGCCCCGCAGCGGCAATAGGAAGCAGTGGGCTCCGCGCCTGCAAAAAGGCTTAGAAGAATTACTGGCTAATACCAAAAGCGGAATTAACAGCATGCCGCCCAGCGGAATGTGCGTTAATTGCAGCGACGACGACTTTCGGGCGCTGATTTTATTCTTGGCTGGTGAAGCCGAATAGGCTGCGACACAGGCAAAATCACCAAGACCGACTAGGCTTATAACAACGGCGGCAGCATGATCTACCGCCATCGCGATTACGTAAACTCTCGCGTTAACACTCACAATTACCAAGGACACCAAGCCACCATGCCAAACTCTGACTCCATCCGCATTGGTATCAGCGCCTGTTTACTCGGCGAGCAAGTGCGCTATGACGGTGGCCACAAGCGCCTGCCTTTTGCCTCAGAAGAACTGGCCAGACACTTCAGTTTCGTCAGTATTTGCCCCGAGCAGGCCATCGGCATGGGCGTGCCACGGCCAACCATTCGCTTAGTCGGCGAGCCTGACAATCCGCAACTGATTGGCAGTAGCGACAGCAGTCTGAATGTCACCTCACAAATGCAGAGCTATGCCAAGCGCACCGTCGCTAAGCTCAACCACATCAGCGGCTATATACTCTGCGCGAAATCCCCCAGCTGCGGCATGGAGCGAGTACCGGTATACGACGACAAGGGCAATGGCCTAGGCAAGGTTGGCGTTGGCCTTTACGCCCGCGAGCTAATGGCCGCCCAACCGCTACTACCCGTTGAAGAAAACGGCCGGCTCAACGACGTCCACTTGCGCGAGAATTTTGTGTTGCGGGTGATCGCCTATGCGCGCTGGCAAGCGATTGCAGCACAAGGCTTAACTGCCAAGCGTCTCGAAGACTTTCACCGCCGCCATAAATTCCTATTACTAGCTCACAATCAACCGATTTATCGCGAATTGGGACCCATCGTTGCCGAAGCAGGCGATCTTGACGATAGGGCTGATCGCTACATCGCCAAATTTATGCAGGCCCTGAAACAGCCCGCCAGCATCAAAAATCACACCAACACCCTGATGCATATCCAAGGCTTTTTTAAAGACCATCTCGATGTCGAGGACAAAATCAGACTCACCGAAGTGATCCGCGACTACGCGGAAGGCATGCTACCCCTGCTTGTACCACTGGAAATGCTGAGCCTTTACTTAAGAAAATACCAAGTAGATTATCTGCTCGACCAATACTATTTCGACCCCTACCCACGGGACCTGAAACTGCGCATGGGGCTATAATTTATGGCCGCACTAGTATGGTTTCGCAACGATCTACGCAGTCTCGACCACCCAGCATTGAGCGCCGCCTGCGCCGAGCACAAGACCGTGCGCGGCGTCTATTTGCTCTGCCCCCAGCAGCTCAATGAACACCTCATCGCACCAATACGCCGGCATTTCCTGCGGCGCGCACTAGATGAGCTAGGCCAACAACTGGGCGAACTGGGCATCGCCTTTGACATCATCGACGCGGAGCATTTCCAGTACTCAGCTGGGCAGCTCGCAGACTATTGCCAAGCACATAATATCGACGCGGTGTATGCCCACCGCGAGTTGCTAGTAGACGAAATAAAGCGCGACGACGCCTGTCTCTCACAGGGCATTCCCCTGCAATTAATAGACGACAGCCTTCTTAACCCGCTACGGGTCACTAAGCCAAACGGCGAACCGTATAAAGTATTTACGCCATTTTCTCGACGCAGTCGCGATTATCTAATGGCCAATTTCCCTCGCTGCCTACGCCGGCCCGCCGCCCAAGGCCCCGCCATCAACAACCGCCACTGCGCTGTTTTTGGCGAAGAACGCGCATCTGACGACTGGCCGGTTAGCCAAACCGCTGTACTCGAGCAATTACGCAGCTTTTGCGCTGAACGCGCCGCCGACTACCAAGCCAGCCGCGACTTTCCCGACCTCGATAATACCTCGCGCCTATCAGCCACACTCGCACTCGGCTTACTTAGCGCTAGGCAATGCCTAGCACGCCTACAGCAGGAGTGTGGAGACGCCATTTGGGACACTAAAACAGGCGCTGGCACTTGGCTTAACGAGTTGCTGTGGCGCGAGTTTTATCGCCATATTGCCTACCATTTTCCACAAGTAGTTAAGGGCCGAGCTTATCAAGCTTATACCGACCAGATTCCCTGGCCCAATGATCAACGCTTATTTGATGCCTGGCGGGAAGGGCGCACCGGCTATCCCATTGTCGATGCTGGCATGCGGCAGCTCCGCGATACTGGCTGGATGCACAATCGCCTGCGCATGATTACCGCCTCGTTTCTGTGCAAAGATTTGCACATCGACTGGCGCTGGGGAGAGCGCCACTTTATGGAAAACCTCATTGACGCGGATTTTGCCGCCAACAACGGTGGCTGGCAGTGGGCCGCCTCGACGGGCACCGACGCGGCCCCCTATTTTCGAATTTTCAACCCCACCACCCAGGGGCAGCGTTTTGACGCCAAGGGTCATTTTATTCGCCGTTATATTCCCGAGCTAGCTCACCTGTCAGACAAAGCCATTCACCAGCCCCCCACGCAAGCTAATTATCCTGCACCAATTGTCGATCACGGAATAATGCGACATATTACCCTCGCACTTTTTCAAGATGCGAGGGACTAAGCCCCCGTAAGTACTTTTATTGCTTCGCGCTAACGTCGCCGCTGGCTAATCAGCTTGATAGTGAACTATGCTATGGGGGCTTGCCGGAGCACAATAAAATGAAAGGAGAAACCGTGCGATCTGCTGCCTTATTTCTATTACTGATAAACGCCATTTTAATTAGCCACTCAAGCATTGCCAGTGCCGACAATCGGCTCGTGTTTGGGGTCAGCGAGTACGTCTACATTGAAGAGCTCGATGTGCGCTACAAAGCAAAAATTGATACCGGTGCAGAGAGCGCCTCAATCAACGCCATCAATGCCAAAGTAGAGAAGGGCCAAGGCAAAAAAGATGACCTTGTGCATTTTGATCTAGTGTTGCCAGACAACACCCTTAAATCCGTTACCCTGCCATTGAGTAAACACATTCGCATTAAACGGCGGGCATCTGATTACGATGAGCATGAAAAAGACTACACTCGCCGCCCAGTACTGGAGTTAACCCTGTGCGTCGGAGGCCAGTCGCATTTGGTCGAAGTCAATCTCGCCGACCGCCGCCAGTTTTCAAAACCGATGCTAGTTGGTTCTGAGCCATTGACCGCCTTTGGCGCGCTGGTAGACCCAAGCAAAAAATATCTACAAGACAAATCACTCTGCACTAAAAAAGCAGAAGCCAAGGAGCACGATGAATGAAGGGCGTAAAATTACATGTCAGGGTACTGGCGCTAGCGCTATTATTGATCGGCGCTGCCAGTACTGCATGGCAGATTTTCGTGCTCAATATTCCGGTATCGTCCGACACCACCGAACCGGTCTGGGTCATTGATACCAAGCTTACCTTTAGCGCCCGCGACAACACCCCTGTTAAAGTACAGATGTATGTCCCGCCAAGCTGGAGCAAATTTATTACCCTAAACGAGAGTTTTATCTCGAAAAATTACGGGGTAAACACCGACATTGTTAACGACAACCGGCAAGCTGTATGGTCGGCCCGCCGCGCCGAAGGGCAGCAGCAACTGTTTTACCGGTTGATGCTAACTAAGCGCAGCAATTCGCGCTTTGCCGAGTCAGAGGCCGGCCCGCTGTTCCGCGAGAGCCCCGAATTAGCTGGCGTTGAAAAAGTGGCGGTAGATGCCCTTTTAAAACCAATTCGCGAGCACTCCGCCGACATTGAAACCTTTATTCGCGAAGCGATTAAACTCATCAATGAACCCAGCAACGACAATGCGCGACTATTGCTAGGCAATAACTACACCCAAGACAACAAATCAATGGTGCTGGAACTGCTGTTGTCCTCGGCACATATTCCAGTTGAGCGAGTCCGTACCCTGCGTTTAATCAGCGGAGTGGCCCAAAGCCCAGAGTTGTGGATGCGCAGCTATAACGGTAAGCGCTGGCTGTATTTTAATCCTGAAACCGGTGCCCAGGGCCTACCCGACGACCGAGTAGTGTGGTGGACGGGCAATGACCCCATCGCCAAAGTCGAGGGCGGACGCCACTTAAAAGTGGAGATCACTGCCAACCAGAAAGTCATGAACTCCATTACCTTGGCCCAGTCGATCGCCGAGAGTAAAGAAAACAAATTCTGGGCGCTGTCGCTCTACGATCTGCCCTTACAGTCCCAGCAGACCTTCGAAATTATTTTAATGATCCCCATTGGCGTAATGCTCATTCTATTATTGCGCAATGTGATCGGCTTAGAGACCCTCGGCACCTTTACGCCGGTACTGATTGGCCTTGCGTTCCGAGAAACCCAAGTGTTGTGGGGGATTATTCTATTCACCTTGATTACCGCGCTAGGTCTGTCGATACGATCCTATTTAGAGCATCTCCACCTCCAGCTGTTATCCCGACTCTCGGTGGTACTAACCTTTGTCGTGATTATCATGGCCTTGATCAGCGTACTCGGCCATCGCTTGGGCCTGGACCGCGGCCTGTCTATCGCCCTGTTCCCCATGGTTATTCTCACCATGTCGATCGAGCGTATGTCGATTGTCTGGGAGGAGCGGGGCGGCCTACACGCCGGCAAAGTGGGTATTGGCACCCTCATCGCTGCAACCTTGTCGCACCTCATGATGACCTATGCACCGTGGACCTATTTCGTGTTTACCTTCCCCGGCATGCTATTGATATTTATGGCCTTTATGTTAGTACTTGGCCATTATCGCGGCTACCGACTCACCGAATTATTCCGTTTCAACGCCATGATCAAGGGTAGGCAATAATGTCCTTATTCAGCACCTGGAAAGATCTTCGCCAGCGCGGCGTAATGGGGATCAATCAGCGCAATGCCGACTATGTCTTGCGCTATAACCAGCGCCATCTCTACCCCTTGGTCGATGACAAAATCAAAACCAAGGAACGCGCAATCAAGGCCGGCATCCACGTGCCGACCATGTACGGTGTTATTGATTCCGACAAAGGCATCAGCAAGCTAAAAGATATTGTGAAAGGGCATAGCGACTTTGTGATAAAACCCGCACAAGGCGCAGGCGGCGACGGTATTCTGGTTATTGCCGATCAATTTGAAGGCTATTACCGCACTACCTCTGGACGCCTACTGAGCACCGAAGATATCGAGTTTCATATCTCTGGGATTCTATCCGGTATCTATTCGCTGGGCGGGCATCGCGACCGCGCGCTAATCGAGTACCGAGTAATACCAGATCCCATCTTCAGTGCTATTAGCTATGAGGGCGTGCCAGACATTCGCATTATTGTGCTCAAAGGCTACCCCCTGCTCGCCATGTTGCGCCTGCCCACCCGCCAATCTGGCGGCAAGGCCAATCTGCATCAGGGCGCCATCGGCGTCGGCGTGGATTTAGCTACTGGCATCACCTTAGACGGCACCTGGCTCAACAAACTCATCAACAAGCATCCAGACACCACCAACCCCGTTCGCGGCGTACAGCTACCTTACTGGGATGGTTTTATGTCACTAGCCACGCGCTGCTATGAATTGACTGGCCTCGGTTATCTCGGCGTCGATATGGTCTTGGACAAAGACGAAGGCCCGCTGATGCTGGAGCTGAACGCCAGACCCGGCCTCAATATTCAAATCGCCAATGATGCGGGATTAGCGGCGCGCTGCAAAACCGTTGAAGATGAAATTGAGCGTCTGAATGCCAAGGGTATTAGCACTGCCAAACCAGCCAAGCGCATGGCGTTTTGTCAGCGCGAATTTGCCCAGCCCCTGCAAAACCTAAGCACCTTAAGCGGCGATAATGAAGCGCAGAGCAGCGAGCTTAGCACTCCGCCCGAAACCAGTACTTAACAGTTAACACTCAGCCCCAATCAATAGCCATAAAAAAGCCGCTTAATTCCACCGGTAAAGTCTCCGAGGAATTAAGCGGCCTTTAAAGCAGCTAATCTTATTTAGCAGCGCGCTCCTTGGCAATAAGCTCTTCAGCCACTTTTAGCATTTCTGCTTTGCCACCAGCCGAACGGCCGGTTATGCGATATTTGCCATTCACGATCAACTCTGGCGTACCTGCAATGCCGTAGGCTCTGGCGCGAGCGTCCGCTTGCTTAACTTGGCTGTTAACACCGAAGGAGTCGAAGGTTTTACGAAATTTTTCAGCGTCTACTTTACTGTGAGCCAAAAATAATTTCTCAATGGCAGCACTGTCACGCAGCGGGTTGCGGTCAATATTAATAGCATTGAAGAGCGGGGTATGCAGCTCCTCGATCACGCCCAATGCCTCTGCGGTATAAAAGGCTTTGGCGTGCACTACCATCAATTCATTCCACATTGCTGGCGAGCGACGAAACTCAACGTCCGCGGGCAGCTGCTTCTTCCAGGCTTCCAGCATTGGGTCAAAGTCGAAGCAGTGGCTGCAGCCGTACCAGAACACCTCAGTCACTTCGATTTTATCTGGGTTTGAGGTATGTACCGGCTGAGCAATACGCAGATAACGCTCACCACTACTGGCGACACGTTCAGCGCTGGCACTTGCCTCGACTTTCGCCGCTGGTGCTGCAGGCTTAGCCGGCTCGGCGCCATCGCTGCACGCAGACATCAGCAGTAAAAAGCTAAATACACTGAATAAGGAAATCACTTTCTTAAGCATGGAGCCCCCTTTTTATACTATCGAATGCGGTAAGTGAGCCAAATGGCTCGTTTAGCATCGTTATTGTTCAATATATGAGCCAGGTCTGACTGCAGCGACGAGCAATGGTTTCGCCGTCGCAAATTACAGCGATAAAAAAGGCGGCCTAAGCCGCCCCTTTACGATTCAGAACTTACTTATGTAAGCCCTGAATGAAGCTTGATACCGCTTCTATTTCTGAATCGCTCAGTTTAAACGCGATTGTGCGCATCACCATCGCGTCGCCGTCGTTGCTGCGTCCTTCACGGCCATCAGCTGCAGCGCGGAAAGCTTTAAGCTGAGCTGCGGTGTAATCGGCGTGCTGACCACTCAAGGCTGGGAAACCGGCTGCGGCCATACCGCTGCCAGTTGGTGAGTGACAGGCAGCACAAGCGGGGATATTACGATCGGCAATACCGCCACGATAGATCGCTGCGCCTTTTTCTACCAGCGCTGGATCAGCCTGACCGGTGCTCGCCGTCTTGCTCGCATAAAATGCAGCAACGTTAGCAATATCTTGCTCAGAGAAGTTATCGAGCTGACCCGCCATCATCGGCACCGCACGGGCACCTGATTTGATGTCGGAGATTTGCTTAACCAAATAACGCTCACCTTGCCCAGCTAATTTCGGGAAGCTCGGCGCGGCGCTGTTGCCGTCGGCACCGTGACACGCTGCGCAAGCTGTCGCCTTCATTTTTCCCGCTCGGGGGTTGCCCTCTGCTGCCATGGCTGCGCCGGCAAACATCAGGGAGGCAAACATCACTAATACGGTTTTATTCATTGTTACGTACTCTTTAAGCAGATAATTCTGTGCAAATGTCATTCAGACCGGTTAATTCAGGACTGAGGTGCTGCCATATATTCGATCAAGGCTTTAAATTCATCGGCGCTGCAATCAAAGCACAGGCCCTTGGGTGGCATAGCGTTAAAACCTTGGTCAGCGTGTTTAACCAGGGTATCCATACCTTTTTCTAAGCGCGGCGCCCAATCGGCAGCAACACCTGTTTTTGGCGCGCCATTGGCACCAAAGCCATGACAGGCAAAACAAGACTTCTGATAGCGATCCAGTACCGCTTGCTCCGCAGCAAAAGCAGAAACACCAGACAATGAAAGCAGTATAGCCACAAGCCATTTATTCATGATCTACCTCTCAATTTCGCGATAAGCGGCGCAGGATGAGTCAATGTAAAAACTGCGGCATTATACACAACTACATGGCGCTGGGGCCAATAATTGCCGTAAAATGCCGCTGCTTTCGCAAATTCCCCCGGACCGATTATGTCATCAAGCCCAGCTCTGAACTACCGCCGCGCCAGCTATTTAAAAAGCTCGCCCAACCTCACCTACTGCCCCGACGACAGCGGCGCCGAGGTTGCCTTTGCCGGTCGCTCCAACGCGGGCAAGTCCAGCGCGATCAACCGCTTAACCGAAAACAAGAAGCTGGCCAAAACCAGTAAAACTCCTGGCCGCACTCAGTTACTTAACTTTTTTGTATTGGACGACAGCGGCCGCCAGCGCCTAGTCGACCTACCCGGCTATGGTTTTGCCAAGGTGCCCCTAGCAGTAAAAAATGAGTGGCAGCGCAATTTAGAAGCCTACCTACAAAAGCGTCAGTCCCTGCGCGGTATGGTCTTAATGATGGATATTCGCCATCCACTTACTGAATTCGACGAGCAAATGGTGCGCTGGGCGACCAAAAGCACCATGCCCATGCACATTTTGCTAACTAAGTCTGACAAATTAAAACGCGGCCCCGCTACAGCCACCCTATTGATGGTGCGTAAAAGCCTTGCGGAATACGGCGACTTAATTAGCGTGCAGTTATTTTCTGCACCCAATGGTGACGGCTTACAAGAGTTGCGCAACAAATTAGATGAGTGGCTGGATACCGCCAATATGGTCAACGTCAGCTACCTGGGCGACGACGGAATTCCAATTAGCAGCAACCCAGAGGGCGAAAGCCCCGAATAAAGGCCGCAAAAAAGCCCGGCGGACTCAAGTCACCGGGCAATCCTACTCCGTTTGGAGTCAGGGGGAGACAAGTCTCCAACGCGGGTGCCATCCTCAAGCACTTCAAGATGACGGCTTATTGACTTTAGACGTGGATTTCTAATTGCGCAAATCCCGCACAGTAAAGTTAATGTGCCTCGTCCCAGTTTGCGCCCACACCAACCCCCACTTCCAGCGGCACGGCAAGCTCCGCCGCCGCCATCATCAAGCGCACCACCTCAGCCTGCACTTCTTCTAGCACCTCAGCTGCAACCTCGAGCACCAATTCATCGTGAACCTGCATAATCATGCGCGCGTCCACCGCACTGCTGCTCAAATATTGATCTACAGAGATCATCGCCCGCTTAATAATATCTGCCGCAGAGCCCTGCATAGGCGCGTTAATAGCGGTGCGTTCTGCCGCTTGGCGACGCATGCCATTGCGGGCATTGATTTCAGGCAGATGCAGACGACGCCCAAATATAGTTTCGACATAGCCGTTTTCTGAGGCCAGCACCCGTGTTTCGTCCATATAGCGCAATACCCCAGGGTAGCGCTCAAAATACAGATCGATATATTGCTGAGCCTCTTTGCGCCCTAGGTGCAACTGCCGCGCTAGGCCAAAAGCCGACATACCGTAGATCAAACCAAAGTTAATCGCCTTGGCATTGCGGCGCTGCTCGTCGCTAACCTCGACGGGAGTCACCCCAAAAACCTCGGCAGCGGTGGCGCGATGAATATCTTCGCCCCGAGAAAAAGCGTCAATTAAGCCGCGATCTCCCGACAAATGGGCCATTATGCGCAATTCAATTTGCGAGTAATCCGCAGCTAAAATCACATAGCCCGGCGGCGCAATAAAGGCCTGACGAATGCGCCGCCCCTCGGCGCTGCGAATTGGAATATTCTGCAAATTGGGATCAGAGGACGACAAACGCCCTGTCGCAGCAACCGCCTGATGGTAAGAGGTATGGATGCGGCCGGTTTTGGGGTCGATCAAGGTCGGCAGCTTATCGGTATAGGTCGACTTAAGCTTAGCCATTCCCCTATGCTCGAGTATGACTTTGGGCAGAGGATAATCGTGAGCTAGCTCCACCAAGACTTCTTCGGCGGTAGAGGGGGCGCCTTTCGGGGTTTTTTTAGTGACTGGAATCTGCAAGCGCTCAAACAGAATTTCACCAAGCTGCTTGGGCGAGGCCAAGTTAAATTCACCGCCGGCCAGCTCATAGGCCTGCTTTTCAAGGGCCTGCATTTTTATGCCAAGCTCGTGGCTCTGCTTGCCCAACAACTCCCGATCAACATAGGCGCCATTGCGCTCAATACGCGACAACACCGGCACCAGCGGCATTTCAATATCGCGATAGATCGCTAACAAGCCAGCCTGCTGCTCCAGCCTCGGCAGCAAGGCCTGATATAAGCGCAAAGTGACATCCGCATCCTCGGCCGCGTAGGGACCCGCCTGCTCGAGGGCAATCTGGTTAAAGGTGATCTGCTTGGCACCCTTGCCCGCAATGTCCTCAAAATGGATGGTGGTGTGATCTAAATACTTCAGCGCCAAGGTGTCCATATCGTGGCGACTCCCAGTGGAGTCCAGCACATAGGAGGCGAGCATGGTGTCATCGTGGATACCGCGCAGGGTAATATCGTGATTTAGTAAAACATTGGCATCGTACTTAAGATTTTGGCCGACTTTTTGGACCTTAGAGTCCTCCAAAATCGGCTTGAGCTCGGCCAGTACATAGGCCTCATCCAGCTGATCTGGCACATCAAGATAATCGTGACCAAAGGGCAGGTAGGCCGCTTCGCCAGCCGTTACCGCAAAAGACACACCCACCACCCGCGCCTGCATATAATTCAAACTGGTGGTTTCAGTGTCAAAGGCGAAAATCGACGCCCCCCGCAACTTGGCCAACCACAGCTCAAAATCGGCCTTGCTCAGAATTAACTGATAGCTGGAATCCGCCAGCGCTGGCGCCACCTCTGAACCAGGCTCGGCGGCTGCCGCCGCTTGCGAATCAGCCGCAAAAGAGGGCTCCGCTTGGCCGGACGCGGCCGCAATTGCATCGCTGCGCTCAGCTCGGCTCAACTCTTCTACCCAGGTCTTAAATTCATACTCTTTAAATAGCGCCAGCAAACGCTCGCTATCTGGCGCCTTTGGCAGCAGCTCGGGCACTCCCACGTCCAGCGGAACATCGCACTTAATGGTGGCGAGGGTATAAGACAGCAGCGCATTTTCGCGACTGTCGGCCAGCTTCTTCGCCACCCCCTTGGCGCCGCGAATCGGCAAATCAGCTACTTTGTCGAGATTCTCATAAATACTGCTAACCCCACCCAAGGCTTGAATCAGGGCAAGCGCAGTTTTCTCACCTACGCCGGCAACACCGGGGATATTGTCGACTTTATCGCCCATCAGCGCGAGAAAATCGATAATCAACTCGGGTGGAATACCAAATTTCTCCTCAACTCCCGCCACGTCCATCACCGTATCGGTCATGGTATTCACTAAGGTGACGTGACCGTTCACCAACTGCGCCATGTCCTTGTCACCGGTAGAGACCAGCACGGGGCGCTCTTGGCCGGCCTGAGCGGCGAGGGTGCCAATAACATCATCAGCTTCAACACCATCAATGACCAGTCGCGGCAAGCCCATGGCATCCACAATCGCGTTTATTGGCTCTATCTGACTGCGCAGATCATCTGGCATGGGCGGGCGCTGCGCCTTGTAAAGCGTGTAAATATCGTCGCGAAAGGTTTTGCCCTTCGCGTCAAACACCACAGCAATCGGGCTGTCGGGATAATCCTTTTGCAGGCGGCGTAACATGCTAATCACCCCCTTAATTGCGCCCGTGGGCTGCCCCTTGGAGGTATTCAGTGGCGGCAGGGCATGGAAGGCGCGGTAGAGGTAAGACGAACCGTCAACCAAAATCAGGGGCTTTATTGCAGTCATAGCGGAGAGTTAACACGTAGTCATTGGAAGCGGGGAGTGTAACACGAGCCTCAGCAGCAAAATATTCCAAGCCACCCACTCCAAAGTGTTACCTTTTACCACGGAACCTACCCATCATGACCGGCAGATTACCCAAATGTTACCGAAAATTAAGGAGACTTCTTGATTAGCTGTGTTACCTTACGTAACACAAGGTAACTCTTTACCTTGTGTTGAACAAAACAAGGCTCAGCTGATTAGAGGAGAAATGCAAATGAACAGACTTACCAGCGCAATCTTAATCTTGGTTGCCAGTACTATGGCGACTGCTGCCGAACCGGAAGTAGGTGCGAATCAGTCGCTGGTATTGGCGTTCAACACCAGCACAGACACCCAGCCGCAGGAGCGCAAAGCCGAGTATGTGTCACAACACTCAGCTAATCGCTTTTTAGAAAAAAACCTGGATGTCGTATCCGCCACACTGAATGTGGAGCTAGACGCTCAAATTAGCCAACGCATGCTAATCAGCGCCAAATGAGGGTAGCGGCAAATCGGCCTTGCAACCGCAGCCAAACCCTATGCAGCAAAGCACTTCAAGAAAGCCTGACCCAGCTGACGGTATAAGCTAAGAAAACCGTCAGCCTTCTTCATCCCCACACCGAGGGGATCAATCTCTATCACCGATATATCCAAACCCGAGGTTAATGCGTTTAGCATTGCCGCCGGATACTGTGGCTCACGGAAAACACAGGCAAACTCCCCCTCCTGCAAGCGCGCGCGCAATTCCACAATATGTCGAGCACCGGGCAGACGATCCGAGGCAGGCATAACCACTTCGGCCTCGGCCAAGCCAAAATGACGCTCAAAACGGCTGAAACCGTCGTGCAGCAACAAATAAGGGCGATTGCCAACGCGGTTTATATCGATCTGCAACTGCTTATCATACTGCCGAAAATCTGTACTAAAACGCGCTGCATTGGCGTGAAAAAATGCGCCGCGGGTTGGCATGCGATCTGATAACAGACGGGCAATACGCCGCGAAATATTCTGAACTTGATCGGCATCCATCCACACATGCGGATCCTCACCCAGACTCAGCGCCGGAAAAAGCGCCACCGCATTGCTTTGCTCAGCGACCGCTTTCTGCAAATAGCCTTCCATAGCAGGCCCCACCCACAACACCAAATCGGCGCTGCGCAAGCGCTGCATATCAGACGGGCGAAGCTGAAAATCATGAGGCGACACATTTGCTGGCGCCAGCAAATCGACCGTTACGGCGTCACCGGCAATATCGCGCACGAGCAACTGCAACGGCATAATACTGGTTAAGATCACCGGTTTATCGTCTGCCCACGCCGCATTTCCGAGCATCCAAGCCACCATCAATCCCAATACTATTGCTTTCAAGCAAATTTCCCCATTGTTTACATATGCACTAATGCAATATTATAACATTATATTTTTATTAAAACTGCTCGGACGCCCCAAAGCGATGCACGACCTTAGCCACCAGCATAACCATCAACACTGCATTGATGACGCCTTGCTCCGCGCCCGAGAACTCTGTCAACAGCGCAACCTCAAGTTCACCCGAATTCGCGAGCTCGTGCTAGCCACCGTGTGGGCAAACCACCAACCGGTAGGGGCTTATACCATTCTTGAGGAGCTAGCAAAAGAATCTATTCGCCGCCCCGCGCCACCAACAGTGTATCGCGCCTTAGATTTTTTGCTCGATAACGGCCTTGTGCATCGCATTGCATCACTCAATGCCTTTGTTGGCTGCAGCGACCCTGGCGACGCTCATCAGGGCCATTTTCTGATTTGCAGGCAATGCCAGATCGCCACTGAATTAGACGCCAAACTGATCAACCCGGCTATTGCAGCCGCCGCCGCCCAGCAGGCATTTACGGTAGAAACCGCCAGCGTAGAAGTGGTTGGCTACTGCGCCCAATGCCACCACAAACCCCAGGGAGAATCAGTACATGAATGACTCCCCACTACTTAGCTTGCACAATGTTTCGCTCAAGCACCAACAACAAAGCCTACTCAATGACATTAGCTTAAGCCTCAACGCCAAACAGATTATGACCATTATTGGCCCTAACGGCGCCGGCAAAAGCACGCTGATCAAAGTTGCACTTGGGCTAAGCAAGGCTGACAGTGGTAGCATCTATCGCCGCCAGGGGCTTCGCATTGGTTATATGCCCCAGAAACTTACCCTCAACCCCTTGATGCCACTCAGTGTCGCGCGGTTTTTGGCCATGGCCAAACCCAAACGCCAGCAAATCGATGCCGCGCTAGCCCGAACCGGTATCAGCCATTTGCGGCATCGCCCCCTGCACGATATTTCTGGCGGCGAAACCCAGCGTGTATTGCTCAGCCGCGCCTTGCTTAGCCGCCCAGATTTACTGGTACTCGACGAACCCGCGCAAGGCGTGGATATAAGTGGTCAAACCGAATTATACGAGCTGATTAATGCCCTGCGCGACGAGCTGGGCTGCGCGGTACTCATGGTCTCCCACGACCTGCACTGGGTAATGGCGCAGACCGACACCGTTATCTGCCTCAACCAGCACATTTGCTGTCACGGTCATCCGGAGCAAGTCAGCAGCGACCCAGAGTACTTAGCCCTATTTGGCCGTCGCCACGCCGAGGCAGTGGCGCTCTACCAACACGACCACGACCATCAGCACGATATTCACGGCGACGTGGTTTGCGAGCACCATCACCATGATTGATATTTTACTTTACGCCTTAGTCGCGGGCTTATTAGTCGCCACGGTGTGCGGCCCCCTTGGCGCACTCGTCACTTGGCAGCGCATGGCCTATTACGGCGACACGCTCGCGCACTCAGCACTGCTTGGTCTCGCCCTCGGCTTGGCCCTGCAAGCTAACCTACAGTACAGCGTGCTGGTTACCTGCCTTTTGATTGCCGGTTTATTATTCGCCCTGCAGTGGTGGCGCAATATCGCCCTCGACAGCCTGCTGGGCATCCTGTCCCACAGCAGCTTGGCACTAGGCCTAGTTTGCCTATCGTTTATCGACAATCAACGCCTAGATCTCAACGCCTTTTTATTCGGTGATTTGCTCGCCATCATCCGCGAAGACTTAATTAACTTGGCCTTGATCTGCACCTTGGTATTAGGTCTGCTGTGGCGCTACTGGCCAGCACTTGTCGCCCTGTGCGCCCACGCCGAACTGGCCGAAATTGAAGGCCTGCCCGTGAAACGACTAAAGCTCCTATTAATGCTAATGGTAGCTGCGACGGTCGCCGTAGCAATGAAGATAGTTGGCGTATTGTTGATTACTGCCATGCTTATTATTCCCGCCTCGGCGGCCGCCAGAGTCGCGCGCAGTCCAGAGCAAGCGGCGCTTATTGCCGCGCTCGTTGGTGCGCTGGCAGTGTGTGGTGGATTGGCTGGCGCGTGGTATTGGGATACCCCTGCAGGACCGAGTATTGTATTGGGGGCGGGCTGTTTATTTGTACTGGGACAACTCGCGCCGGGCTACCGGCGTAGCAGCTAATCACAAAAGATAAGGCCTGTGACTTGGCCTTATCTACGAGGGACAATGTCGATTAGTTATATTCCCGAATCGACAGATACGCCCGCTTAAGCTTCGTAATTTCCAGCGGCGCCTTAAAGAAACCCACCGAGTGCCCCTTGGGATTAATCAAAGCCACATTGGCACTGTGCTCAACTTGGTAGTTACTACCGCCGCCAGGCACCTTGGTAAAAGGAATATTCAGCGATGTCGCAAAGCGGTGAATCTCTAAAAAGTCACCGGTAATGCCGCGAAAAGCGGGATGAAAAAAATCCAAATAACTGTGCAATTGCTCTGGAGTGTCGCGAGCCGGATCAACACTGGCCAGCCAAATCTGCGTATCTGCTTGTACCTCTGGCGTCAGCTCTTGATAAAACGCCTTGAGCTGCGCAAGAGTAGTGGGGCACACGTCTGGGCAGTAGGTAAACCCAAAAAACACCAAGCTCCACGTCCCTTCGAGCGAAATCGGGGTCAGAGTTTCGCCACGGTCATTGAGCAAGCTAAAATTAGGTAGCATACGTGGGTTTTCGTATAGATATGCACCCTGAGATTTAAGCTCCTCAGCGGTCATCATTCGCGCCCGTGTAGCGGCATAAAAAAAGCCCGCCACCAAGATAACGCCAACGCTAACAATCGCCAGTACCGTCATTCGTATACCGCGCTGCCGCACTGCCGCTGCAGACTCGCTATGTTGCGTTTCGTCAGTCATTAAAGCTCAACCTCAAAAATAGTCATTGCCGGTAATAAGTAATGATCTAAGAGCATGATCATAAACAGCGCCATTAGATAAATAATGGAGTACTTAAACGTCGCCATCGGCGCTTTCGGGTTGTTACCCCGCAATAAAACAATCGACCAATACAAAAAGCCTGCGCCCAAACAAACTGCGCCTAGCAAATACAGGGAGCCGCTCATCCCAGTGGCAAAGGGCAGCAAGGTAACCACAAATAATAAGATGGTGTAGAGCAGGGTGTGCAATTTAGTGTACGCAATGCCATGAGTAACCGGCAACATGGGAATATCAACTTTGGCGTAATCGTCGCGGCGATGAATTGCCAAAGCCCAAAAATGCGGTGGCGTCCAAATAAAAATAATTAACACCAACAGCAGGGCGTGACCGTGGATTTCATTGGTCACCGCAGTCCAACCTAATAGCGGCGGCGCGGCACCGGCAATGCCGCCGATCACGATATTTTGTGGCGTCGCACGCTTCAAATACAGGGTATAAACCACCGCATAGCCAAGCAGGGAGGCAAGGGTCAGCCACGCAGTAAGCGGGTTAACTAAAATAAGTAAAATCGCCATGCCGGCGCTGCCGATAATAGCCGCAAAAATGCCAGCATTGCGGTTCGTTACACGACCCTGCGCAATAGGGCGATTGTGGGTACGCGCCATCTCTAAATCGATACGGCTGTCGACCAAATGATTGATCGCCGCTGCGGCTGCCGCACACAAGGCAATACCGAGATTACCAAAAATAAGGGCATTCCACGGCACCATCCCGGGCACCGACATAAACATGCCAATCACCGAGGTTAGTAGCATCAGTAAAACCACATTGGGTTTACAGAGCTCGTAATAATCCCGCCAGTTTGCCGCCGACTGTGGCTGTGTCATACCCGAATTCCCCCGCGGATTACCGCCGCTGTAAAGACCAAATAACAAATTGTTACCTGGCTAAGCAATAAAAACGCACCAACAAGATTGTGAGCGACAGCGACATTAATCGGGAAGCTAAACGCAATATTGCTAATACCTAAACCAATTTGCAGCGCCAAGATAGCAAGCATCACACCAGCCGATTTCCGTGCCGGAGCAATACCGAGTTGCCGCAATTTAAAGAATAAAAATAATAAATACAGCCCCGTTACCATGGCGCCAACCCGGTGACTAAAATGAATCGCGACCCGCGCAGCATTGTCCATTGTGCCGCCCAAATAATTCGGGCCAATATGCTGGTTTACATTAAAGCCATCACCAAAATTCATTGGCGGCAACCAAGCGCCTTGGCACTGCGGAAAATCTGGGCAAGCAATGGCAGCGTAATTTGATGTTGTCCAGCCGCCTAAGGCGATCTGGCAAACCACAATCACCAGCCCGATCAGCACTAGTGGCTTTAAAGCCTGTAACTTAGCCTCGTTAATTGCCGGCAGCTGCCAGCGCTGATTATTTAAGCGAAGCGTTAGCAGCCACAGTAAACTCAGGGTGGTAAAGCCACCGAGTAAATGCGAGGTCACCACCTGCGGCCACAGCTTTAAGGTGACCGTCCACATGCCGAACATACCCTGCAAAATAATAAAGGCTAAAATAAAAATCGGCAGCTTCATTGGCTGCTCGGGGTCACGTTTACGTAGCGAGAAAATAACAATACCAATTGTTAACAGACCCAGGCTTGACGCTAAATAACGATGAATCATTTCTGGCCAAGTTTTATCGTGTTCCACAGGCATATCAGGGTACGCCTCATTCGCACGAGCCACCTCATGATCTGCACTCGGCCACAGCACATGACCGTAGCAGGTCGGCCAGTCTGGACAACCTAAACCAGCGTCAGCAAGGCGGGTAAATACCCCCATCGCCAAAACTATTACCGCGACAAGGCAGGATATAAAAGTGAGCCTAAACCCTGCCTTGCGCTGTGCTGCTGTATTAAATAGAGCCATCGTTCAATACCGTCTGTTTTCTAACACATAGTTCGCGCCAACTACTTAATCAGGCGCCCCGTATCTTTCAGGACGTCCTTGCCCAAAGTGGTCAGGGTGAGCTGTTCCATATCGGCGGCGCGATAATACATCATCACCCAGCCCATTGGATCGACTACGTAAAACGTACTTGCATCAAAGGGATTTATTTCAAGATTTTTTAAGCCCTTTAAAAAGGCCGAGCCATCTGCCTGCAACACGGTCATGTCGCTGTGCTCGGCTTCGAGAAAATCGCGCAACTCAGGCGAAAGCGGGCCATCTACCGCGAGGTAAATACGCTCCACTCGATCTACTTTCTTACCCATTGCAGTATGAGTCTGACGAGTAAGATAGAGCATCCGCTCGCAGGCATCGCGGCATTCGCGACCACCAACAACCATAAATACCCAGCGAGATTCAGCGCGATTAAACAGAAATTCGCCACCGTCACTGCGCAGCGGGTGCAGATCACCCAGCTGCATTGGTGGGTTGATCAAGGTGCCACGATTCACCGTGGTGAAGGAGATAATGTCTTGTTTGGCTAGGTAAAAAACCGCGCTAGAAATAAGGATTACAGCGATTGGAATTGCCAAAATAATGCTTAGCAGTTTTTTACTGCGCTTATTGTCACTCAATGTTGTCATTGTTTGTTGCTCTCATTGCTTTTACTCCGCTTCAGCCACAGGCCTAAATTGCTATTGCGAAAAATAAATATCAGCCCCAGCGCAAACGCCATCGCGAACCACTGCACTGCGTAACCGGTATGTTTGGCGGGCGTAACATTAACGACCACGCGCTCAATTTCTAAGGCGCCAACACTGTCGCCAGCCAGCCGTAATGTGGTTGGCAGCAAGTCCGGAAATTCACCACCAAGATCGTCAATATCTAACCACTGCTGACGCCGAGGCCATGCAGCCGCCACCGGCTCGACACCTAAACTAAAGGCCTTTTCGGTATTGCGGTACAACTCACCGGCAATTTTCACCGTGCCACTCGGTATCGCAATAGCCGGTAAAATCTGACGCGCGCGATCACCGGCAATCCAGCCGCGATTGACTAACAGCTCGCGGCCATCGGTCAAAGTGAAAATAGCCATTATCTCATATCCGAATCGACCATGAGAAATGCGATTATCCAATAGCCAATAGCGCTCAGCGTCAAACTCACCAAGCGCGAAAACCGGCAGATAATTGGGGTATTCTGCCAAGCCGCCAATTGCCACTGGCGCGAAATTTCGACGCTGCTCAAAATCAGCGAGTAGGGCGGCTTTTTCATCTGCGCGGTTCAGCTGCCAAAATCCTAAACTCAGGAGAATCGGCAAAATCAGCACGATCACCAGCAGCGACTTCCAGTCAAACTGCCATTGGAATCTGCTGGGCGAAGCCGCCATTTTTCAAATCCTATTGTGTATACTGCGGCGAACAATTATGGAGAATCGCCAGCATGTGGTTAAAAGTTGTCATTGTCGTACTTTTCATAGGGCTAGTGATTAGCCTGTTCAGCGGCCTGTTTTTCCTCATCCAAGATCAAGGTAAAACAATGCGCACTTGGCAATCACTGAGTGTTCGCCTTGCACTGGCCGTATTGCTGATGGGCTTTATTGTCTACGGTTTTTACACCGGACAACTGGGGTCAAAAGCACCGTGGGATCAACGTCACATGAAATCTGACGCGGTAATCCAACAAGCTCCTTAATACCCTGAAACGACTTGGCCGTTAAGGTCTATTTGCAAAGCAAATAAACCTTAACGGCCAGCGTTACCGTCTCGTCAGCAGCGTATGCTTAGATAATGTAAACAAAGATAAACAAGAAGACCCAAACCACGTCAACAAAGTGCCAGTACCAAGATGAGGCTTCAAAGCCAAACTGGTCGCTAGCGCTGAAGTGGCCTTTGCTAGTTGAACGCAACCACTGCACCAGCAGCATGAAGGTACCCATCGCCACGTGGAAACCGTGGAAACCGGTCAACATGAAGAAGGTAGTACCGTAAACACCGCTGTTCAGGTGAATGCCGTATTCAAACAGGGCTTCGTGGTATTCCATGTACTGCAAGTACAGGAAGGTAATACCCATTGCGACAGTAATGAACAACCACAGATTAAACTTCTTGCGATCATTCTGCTTCATTGCCACGTGAGCAATGTGGCAGGTAAAGCTCGAAGCTAAAAGAATGACCGTGTTATACAGTGGCAACCAGTGGGCAATATTGGCAAAGCCAGGGAAAGACAAGTGCTTTTCAGCGCCAGTAAATTCACCGTTATTAGCCAAGTGGCCAGCAGCAGCCTGGGCCTGAACACCACCGATCGCATCCTGAGGCGTTGTTAGCAGTGGCCAATTGTATTCAAAACCGGGCCACAACAAGCCATTCATTGCACCCGCTTCACCTTCACCCGCCAACCACGGCCCAGCCAAGTTACGGATATAGAACAGCGCACCAAAGAAGGCGCCAAAGAACATCACTTCTGAAAAGATAAACCATTGCATGCCTAGCACGTAGGAGTGCTTGAGCTGTGCGCTGTTCATACCAGCGCGGTTCTCTTTAATAGTGATGCTAAACCACATGAACAACGTCGCGGCGAGCCAAGCTAAACCAGCAAATAGAATAAAGCCGGAATTAGTTTCTTCACCGGGGCGGTAGCTGTTGTCGTTGATAAAGCTAGATGCACCGTAAACGGTGGTAATCATGCCTATCGTCGCACTTACAGCAAGCTTACTACTGTCGGGTACGTAGTATGTTTCATACCCGGTTTTGCTTTGACCTGCCATTGTTAAGTCTCCATTTTCTCGCTAGAGAAAAACTCTCTTACTATTTAGACGCCGCCGCAACAGAGTCCTGTTTTGCGGCCATCTCGGTTACATCAAATATCGTGTAGGACAAGGTAATCACATGGATATCTTTAGGTAAATCGCGATCAACAATAAACTGCAACGCCAAGTCGGCGTCGGCTCCTGCGGCCAGCGGCTGCTGGTTAAAGCAAAAGCATTCGGTTTTATGAAAATACTCAGCGGCGCGGGACGGAACAAGACTGGGAATTGCCTGTGACACCATGTAACGATCCTGCGTGTTCTTTGCAAAGTACGTTACCGTCGCGGACTCACCGGGGTGAACCTCAACTTGACTGGTGTTAGGCGAAAACTCCCAAGGCATTGCTTCATTATTTTGCGCAACAAACTGCACCTTTACGGTACGGCTTGTATCGATCTGACTATCTACAACCGTGTATTGCCGGCCGGTTTTACCGTTGATGCCCAACACCTCACAAAGTGCATTATAAAGTGGGGGCATCACCCACATGGCAAAGGCAAACATCACCACTACCAAACCCAGTAACTTAACACTGAGTTTAGCTATGTTTTTGTCTGTCGCTTGCGCCATGTTACACGAGCCTCTTTATTTCAATTCTGGCGGTGTAGTGAAGGTGTGGTATGGCGCAGGCGAAGGCACTGTCCATTCCAGAGTTGTACCACCTTCCCAAACTTTCGCGTCAGTAACTGGCTTGCCATGAGTAATTGTTCTAACAATGTTGAACAAGAACAGCAGCTGGCTAGAACCGTAGATAAACGCACCGATGGACGACATCATGTTGAAGTCGGCAAACATCAGGTTGTAATCAGGGATACGACGCGGCATACCCGCCAGACCCACAAAGTGCTGCGGGAAGAAGGTCAGGTTGAAGCCGATAAACGAGATCCAGAAATGGGTCTTACCCATGGTCTCGTTGTACATCTTACCGGTCCACTTTGGCAGCCAGTAGTACACAGCAGAAGACAGCGCAAAGATCGCACCAGCAACCATGGTGTAGTGGAAGTGGGCAACAACAAAGTAGCTGTCGTGGTACTGGAAGTCAGCCGGTGCAATTGCCAGCATCAGACCGGAGAAACCACCAACGGTGAACAAGAAGACTTTAGCAATCGCAAACAACATAGGCGTTTCAAGAGTAATCGAACCCTTGAACATGGTCGTAACCCAGTTGAACACTTTTGCAGCAGTAGGTACTGCGATCAGCATCGTGGCGTACATGAAGAACAGTTCGCCAGCAATCGGCATACCAACCGTGTACATATGGTGAGCCCATACGATGAACGACAGGAAAGCGATCGACGCTGTTGCGTAAACCATAGAGTCATAACCGAACAGCGGCTTGCGCGAGAAGGTCGGGATAACTTCAGATACCACACCAAAAGCAGGCAGGATGATGATGTAAACTTCTGGGTGACCAAAGAACCAGAACACGTGCTGGAACAGTACTGGGTCACCGCCACCAGCGGCAGAGAAGAAGCTAGTACCGAAGTGAATATCCATCAACATCATGGTTACCGCGCCAGCCAGAACCGGCATAACCGCGACTAGCAAGAAGGCAGTAATCAACCACGTCCATACAAACATTGGCATCTTCATGTAAGTCATGCCAGGCGCGCGCATGTTTACGATGGTAGCAATAATGTTAATAGAACCCATGATCGACGAAATACCCATGGCGTGAACCGCAAATATAAAGAAGGTCACACTTGGTGGCGCATAAGTTGTTGATAGTGGCGCGTAGAACGTCCAACCGAAGTTAGGACCGCCACCATCCATCAGCAGGGTAGATGCCAACAGCAAGAATGTTGGTGGCAGTATCCAGAAACTCCAGTTGTTCATCCGTGGCAGAGCCATATCTGGCGCACCGATCATCAGCGGAATCATCCAGTTAGCCAAGCCAACGAAGGCAGGCATAATGGCGCCGAAGACCATGACAAGACCGTGCATGGTCGTCATCTGGTTGAAGAACTCTGGCTGCACAATCTGCAGGCCAGGCTGGAACAATTCAGCGCGAATAATCATGGCGAACGAGCCGCCAAGCAGGAACATCGCAAAGCTGAACCACAAGTACATCGAACCGATGTCTTTGTGGTTGGTGGTAAATAACCACCGAGTTAAACCTTTAGCAGGTCCGTGATGAGCACCCATGGTGTATCCCCCTACTGACCTTTCTTGAATTTGTAAATGTCAACTGGCTGCAACATGTCACCCATGTTGTTGCCAAACGAGTTGCGCTGGTAAGTGATAACCGCAGCAAGATCAACCTCGTTAAGCTGACTACCAAACGCCGGCATAGCAGTGCCAGGCACGCCGTGAACAACAACTTCCATATGATCTTTCATAGGGCCAGTTGCTATTGGGCTACCTGCAATTGCCTTACCAACGCCACCTTCACCGTTGGCGCCATGACAAGCTGAACAGCTGCTGGTGTAAACATTCTTACCGCGAGCAACCAACTCATCCAAGCTGAAATCTTTCGCCATCAGCTCTTTGATTTCGGCAGCGGCAGCCTGCTTTTCAGCCAGCCACGCAGTGTATTCAGGCTCTTCAACCACGTTTACAACAATCGGCATAAAGCCGTGGTTGCGACCGCAAAGCTCAGCACACTGACCACGGTATACACCGGTTTCAGTCGCTTTAGTCCACGCTTCGTTGATGAAACCAGGAATTGCATCGCGCTTAACAGCTAGTGCAGGTACCCACCATGCGTGCAATACGTCATTGGCAGTCACTAAGAAGCGAACCTTCTTATTGACGGGGATAACCACTGGCTCATCGACTTCTAACAAATAGTTAGAACCCTTTTCTTCAGTGTTAGCAATTTCTGCACCGTCGGTCAGCAAATTCGAGAAAAAGCTAACATTGTCGCCGGTTGGATTGATGTATTCGTATTTCCACTTCCACTGGTAGCCAGTGATGAGGATATCGAGCTCGGCATCATCGGTGTCATAGATTTCGATCAGTGTCTTAGTGGCAGGAACCACCATGATCAACAGAATCAAAAACGGCACGATAGTCCAAACGATTTCCACTTTAGTATTTTCGTGGAAGGTCGCTGGCTCTGGGTGACGGTCTTTACGGTATGCAAATACCGAGTAAAACATCACACCAAAAACCAAAATCCCAGTTACGACGCAGACGTAGAAAACCCACATATGCAAATCGTAAATTTGATGACCAACCTCGGTGATTCCAGGGGTCATATTAGTTTGCCAACGCGCGCCCTCTTCGGCCCATGCGCCGGTACTAAAAAGGCTTAGCAGCATTAGCACAGGACTAAGCGCCAGCTTTAAAAGCCGTCTCGCTTGTAAATACATCTCCCGTGTCTCCATGTATAGTTGAATAAAGACCCCGCCGCTAAATCTGCAGCTGCAACACACAAACTTTACCCCGCTACGGAACGCAATCGTTAAATTACACTCTTAAACAGGCATAGATAAACGCCACTAAGCCGGCCTCTGGAGGTCGAATTTAGACGTTTATCTATTAATTTGTGTAACGCAAACCCGCTAGGACCGCTTTGGGTGCGACAAAACGCCGCAATTATAAACCCGATGAATACACCAGCGCTACTGCGCTGAGCACTAAAGCCTAGAGACTGCGCACTTCTTGCGCGTTAAATAACCGTTACAATACTAACTAAAGTGCTCAAACCGCGCGCAAACCACTAGATATAGACAAAAAACTAATTGTTAGTAATTGTAAACTCGCCCAGACTTAGCCCCATTATTGTGCGCCGTAGCTTCGCTTCCTCGCGAAGTGCGGGCCAAGCAAGCACAACGCACTTGCGCTGCAGCCTAGGCCGGCGCGGAATTACCGTCTAAATAGGCCCACGCCGATCACAATGCAATCAGATACAAGGCCAGAACCTCAGTCCGAGATCGCCGCCCGCGTCTGGGCACTTGCGTGGCCAATGATATTGGCAAATTTGTCGGTGCCTTTATTGGGATTGGTCGACACCGCCATTCTAGGGCACCTCAGCGACAGCCGTTATTTGAGCGCAGTGGCGATCAGTACCAGCCTACTGGCCTTTCTTTATTGGGGCTTTGGTTTTTTGCGTATGGGCACTACTGGCGCCAGCGCTCAGCTCCTCCACAAACCCCAAGACGCCAACGCCCTACTAGTCAAGGCCGCCGCCCTCAGTTTGCTCATTGCCGCATTTATTTGGCTGGGAGGCATTGCACTGAGCAATATCGGCCTGCGACTGATGAACACCCCAGCTTCACTAATTGAGCTCGCCCAAAGCTATTTGCACATCCGCCTGTTTAGCGCCCCGGCGGTGCTGTGCACCTATGTCATTGTTGGCTGGCTAATAGGGCGCCAGCAAACTCGCTGGCCGCTGGTTATTGCCGTGGCCACCAATGGCGTGAACATCGCACTAGACTATGTGTTTATTGTTGGCCTCGACATGAGCAGCGATGGCGCCGCACTCGCCAGCGCCATCAGCGAGTATTGCGGGCTCGCGATTGGTCTGTGGGCGGTGCGCGACGCCCTAATAGCAACTCTCGGCCACGGCCTGCGCCGCAGCTGGCAATATGGTCCCGCGCTTAAGCAGCTCCTCAATAGCAATGTGCACCTCTTTATTCGCACTGCGGCGCTGCTATTTAGCTTTGCGTTTTTTACCGCCCAAGGCGCTAGCTTTGGCCAAGCCACGCTGGCCGCCAACGCCATCTTGCTGCAATTGATGCTGGTTAGCGCCTACGGCATGGATGGTTTCGCCCACGCCGCCGAAGCCCTTATTGGCGAAGCCTTTGCTCAAGGCCGGCGCGATGCACTGCTAAAAATCGTTGTGTGCTGCGCCCGCTACTGCCTCGCTACCGCGCTGGGCGCCAGCCTGCTGCTCTGGCTTGGGGAGAGGCAGGTCTTAAACCTAATGACCGATATCGAGGCAGTGCGCAACATTGCCAGCGGCCATTATGCTTGGTTGATCGTGCTACCACTGCTGTGCGCGCCCAGCTATTTATTAGACGGCGTATTTATTGGTGCCCTCAAAACCGAGGCAATGCAGTGGACCATGCTAGCCAGTGTTATCCTGATTTATCTGCCGGTGTGGCTGCTGAGCAAAGATCTTGGCAATCACGGCCTATGGCTGAGCTTCTGCGCGTTTAATCTGGCCCGCAGTGTGAGCCTAGGCGCCCTGCTCAAACCGGCAATACTAAAGCCGCTCAACTAGCCCGCCTCCGGCGCCACCTCATCTATCCACAGCAGTAAATCAGTAATGCCAACATCCACCCCCTGCTGACTGAGCAGAGTAGTCAATTGACCCCGATGGTGGGTTTGATGATTAAAGAAGTGCTGCAGAACCAAGCCAAAGGGTTTGCAAAAATCAGCGTCTTTGCTGTTTTGATAGGTAAACGGGCGATCTAAATCTAGCTCCTGTAAAGCCTCGGTCCAGCTGCAAATCATTACGTCTAGACTTTTGCGGGCGGGCAGGAAGGCATCCAAATCTGCATAGATCATTTGATTTAAGGCCGTGGGCTTCGCTATTGCGGCCACACTACCTAAACAACTTGCCCCTGCAAATGGCCCCGCCGCAAACCGTTTCACCCACATCACATCGGCCACATAGAGATGGTTGAGGGTGCCCAATATCGACTGAAAAAACGCGCCCATATTACTGCGCAGCTGGCTATCTTCAAGCTTGCTGGCAGCGGCAAACAGACGCTGGTTCATATCGCGGTTATACCGGCCCATTAATGCAAACTGCTGCTGACGACTCATGACCGTGCTCTCCACCCATGTAATCACACCGTTAAGACCAAGCCCTAGCAATAAGGTCGCGGCTTTTAACTATTCGTTTTTCGGTATTAACACACTAAATTTGCCACCGCGTCTTTAATAAAGGCCTCGCAGCGCAGCGCGGCCGCGCCCGCTAAATCGCGATTGGGCAATATTAAAAACAAATCGGCATGGCGCTCGCCACCCTCGATCATCGGCAGCGGCTTGATTAAACCGCTCGCCAACTCCTCACGCATTGCCACCGCTGGCAGCCAGGCAAAGCCGACGCCTCTGGCCACCGCGTTAATTGAGGTCTCCATGCGGCTTACGGTTAATCTTTGCACAGCATCTAACCAGCCCGAATCCCGCTGGCGGCGCACCCCAGAGTCTCGCACCACCACCTGCCGAAAAGGTCGCAAATCGCGGTAGTCTAAATTTCGTCCCAATTGATGAAGCGGGTGGTCACGCTGGGCCACGGCCATAAACTTCACCCGCAGCAAGTGATCACCCAAAAAGCCCGGCGGCACAATGCCGGTTATTGCCACATCGCAGCGCCGCTCCAGCAAGGCTTCTTCGGCGCCACTTAGCACCGACTCAACACATTCAATACGGGTATCGGGGCAGTGCGCGCTGAGATCTTCGAGGCAATCCAACATCACCGCCGAGGGAAACAAGGTGTCGCACACAATACGCAATTGCGGCTCCCAGCCCGCAGCCACCGACTTAGCAGACTTTTCAAGGCGCAAGGCCTCGTCAATCAGTGACCGGCCACGGCGATAGAGCATTTGCCCCGCCTCAGTAAGCTCAGCTTTGCGGCCGCGAATTTCAAATACTCGCACCCCCAGCTGCTCCTCCATTTTTTGAATGGTGTAGGTCACCGCCGACTGACTTTTATGCAATACCTCAGCGGCGCGGGCATAGCTGCCTTCGTCTACCACCGCTAAAAAGCAGTGCCACTGCTCAAGACTGGTTCTAGGTCCGCTCATACATCAATATTCTTGATTGTTTAAGCCAATAAATTGCGCTTTTTAAACAACTTTATCAATAGTTTAATGGCCTCAACAACAAGTAATTGTCCACGACCAAAAGGGGTTACACGATATGAAAACCATTCTCCAGATTAATAGCAGCTTATTTGGCGAGCAGGGTCAATCCAGCAAGATGGCCAATGACTTTGTTACCCAATTACAAGCCAATAGCGACGCCACCCAGCTTTTACGCCGCGACTTGCACGCCGATCCACTGCCGCACCTCGACGGCCAGCGCTTTGCCGCGCTCACCACCCCCGCCGCCGAGCGCGATACCGCCCAACAAGCAGTGGTCGCCGAGTCCGACACCTTGATTAATGAACTGCGCGACGCCGACATTATTGTGCTTGGCATGCCGCTTTATAATCTTGGCGTGCCATCTACCTTTAAAGCCTATATAGACCACGTTGCCCGCGCCGGCGAAACCTTTCGCTACACCGCGAACGGCCCAGAAGGTCTGCTAGAAAACAAAAAGGTCTATATTTTTGCGGCCCGCGGCGGCAAATACGAAGGCACCGCCATGGATACCCAGAGCGCTTATCTGCGTCATATTCTTGGCTTGATGGGCATAAAAGATATCGAATTTGTTTATGCCGAGGGCCTAAATATGGGCGGCGATGTTGCTGAACAAGCACTGGTGGCCGCCCAAGACCTCATTCGCCAAAAAGCAGCCTAAGCTCAATACACCGCCGGGCAGTAGCCTCAACATTGGTATAGGAGCAGCATTATGACTAATCGCAGCGTGTCTCGAATCATACCCGCGCAAGCTACCTCGGACGGCGCCGGTGTTAAGCTCAAGCGCAGCCTAGGGCAGTCGCAGGCGGCCCGCCACGACCCGTTTTTGATGCTGGACGAGTTCTTCTCGGACGAGCCCGCCGACTATTTAGCGGGCTTCCCCTCGCATCCCCATCGCGGCTTCGAGACCGTCACCTATATGCTCGACGGCCATATGCTGCACGAGGATCACCTCGGCAATAAGGGCCACCTCAAAGACGGCGGCGTGCAGTGGATGACCGCCGGCAGAGGCGTGATTCACTCCGAGATGCCCCAGCAAGACGCTGGCCGGATGCGTGGTTTTCAGCTGTGGATAAACCTGCCCGCGGCAGAAAAAATGCGCCCCGCCCATTACGAGGATATTCCCGCGGCCAAAATTCCGCGTCACCCGCTTGGCAGCGGTGGCGAGGCCATTTTGATTGCCGGTCAATGCCAGCTCGACGGTAATTCAGTGCGCGGCTATATCAATGGCCTAGACGGCCAGAACATGAGTACCGACCCAATTTATATCGACCTCAGGCTCAAAGCAGGGCAGCGCAGTCGCATTAATTTACCCAAGGACCACAATGCGTTTATCTACGTGTATGAAGGCGAAGCGCACATTGATGATCGGGCAATACCCTGCACCAACAGCGCGTTGCTCAGCCAAGGCGAGGAGCTAGTGCTTAGCGCCAACGGCGACACCCGCTTACTGTTGCTGGCGGCGCGACCCATTGGCGAAGCCATAGTGCAGTACGGACCCTTCGTGATGAATACCAGCGAGGAAATCGAACAGGCCATGCGCGATTATCGCGACGGCGTCTTAACCAGCGCCTAGGCGATTCGCTAAGTAAACTTCAGGCATCTTTGCACCGGCATAGATGCCGTTTAGACCATCGCATTCAAAAACCCCCTAATACTGCACTTTTTCAAAAACTGCATGCCATACTCAAAATAAGCGTAAGCTAAAGACCCAAAGCAAGGACAAATCAATTAATAGTAAAAAACTTTTAATATCATTGCTTTTAATATGTTTACGCTATGAATTAAGGCGAGCTATATTCGCCATTCAACACCTGCAGCTAATACTGCATCGCAAGGTGGGCTAAAACTTGCACCCCACCTTGCACTACAACTACGGAGTGATTTATGACTACATCAATGTTAGTACGCGACGTCATGAAATCGCCGTCGCCAGCGGTTAAACAGGGCACCGATCTCGGCGAAGTAGTAGAAACCCTACTAAAATTCGGCGTGTTTGGACTACCGGTTATTAATGACCAGCGTGAGTTGGTTGGCTTTGTCTCGGAGCAAGACTGCATTCACTCAGTGCTCGTTAGCAGCTACCACTGCGAGGGCGCGCCACTGGTAGATGACGTGATGAGCCGCGAAGTATTAGCCGTGGAAGCAGACTCATCGATTATAGACCTGGCCCAGCAAATGGGTAAGCTCAAGCCCAAGTCTTATCCGGTCACCGAAGACGGCAAGCTGATTGGCCTAATTACCCGCAGCGCCATATTGGCCTCACTCTGGGCCAACCGCGCGAGCTGCGATCTGCCGAACGACAAACTTTAAGACCTAAGCCCTGCGCCGGCCGTGGCGCAACCACAGCGGCGCAATAGCAAGGAAGTCGACCATGACCAGCCAGTTTTGGGCCGCAGCACTGCTTTGCCTAGGCCTATTTAGCCAAGCCGCGCACAGCAACACCCTTAGCAACCTCCATTACGGCCCAGACCCAGCGCAGGTGCTAGACGTGTATTTACCGGCCGCCCCCCCAAACTGGACGGCCGGTTATCTTTATGGTGCACGGCGGTGCCTGGCGCATTGGCGACAAAACCAATCACAGCGTAGTAAAAACTAAAGTGCGGCGCTGGCTGAAGCAGGGCTGGGTGTTTATATCTACTAATTACCGGCTATTGCCCACCGCCGATCCCTATACCCAAGCCGCCGACGTTGCCAAGGCACTAGCATACGCCCAGAGCCACAGCGCAGAGTGGGGCGCCGATGCCAGTAAATTTATTCTTATGGGCCACTCCTCTGGGGCGCATTTGGTGTCTTTGTTGGCGACCGACAGCACCCTTAGCGACCATCTTCAGCTCAGCCCAATTTTAGGCAGCGTATGGCTAGACAGCGCCGCCCTCGACGTTAGCCTTATTATGCAGCAAACCCACTCGCGGTTTTACGACAAAGCCTTTGGCACCTCACCCGCGTATTGGCAAAAAGTCTCCGCCCTTGAACACCTGAACAAAGACGTAAAACCCATCGCGCTCATCTGTTCCACCCAGCGCGACGACAGCTGCCCCCAAGCGCAAAGCCTAGCGATCAAGGCCGAGCAGCTCGGGGTATCGGCAACGTTAATTCGCGCAAACCTTAGTCACCATCAAATTAACGCCACCCTTGGCGACAACAACACTTACACTCATCAAGTAGAGGCGTTTATGCGCGGGCTAAATCCCGCACTCGGCGCCTTTCTCAAACCTGCAAAATAAATATATGCCGAGTCTTAGCCAAATAATCTTACTCACCGCCGCCGGTGGCGCCTGCATTCCACTAGGCGGCTATATTGCCAGCCATAGCAATATTCGGCGGCGCTGGCTGGCGAAGGAATTTAGGCACGCCATTATTGCGCTGGGGGCGGGTATTTTACTCGGCGCGGTGGCCATGGTACTGGTGCCTGAGGCATTGAAACACATGAACTATTCCATCTGGGCGACCGCCTTACTACTGGGCGGCGGCCTGCTGTTTTACGGTTTAGAGCGCTACCTAGACATACATCGCCACGCCGCACCGCAATTTACCGGCATGCTCCTCGATTTTATACCCGAGTCACTCGCGCTGGGCGGGCTCGCCGCAGCAGACGCCGACAGCACGGTATTGCTCGCAGTACTGATTGGTATGCAAAATTTACCTGAGGGCTTTAACGCTTACCAAGAATTGTGTGATGCCGGCTCCTCGCGGAAAAAAGTACTGTGGATGATGCTCGCACTCATTCCGTTGGGGCCGCTCTTTGGGGCGACGGGCTATTATTTTCTCGGTGAATTACCAAACATTTTGGGCGCTATTCTGCTCATTGCCAGCGGCGGAATTTTATACCTGATTTTTCAAGACATCGCCCCGCAGGTTCCACTACGCAAACACCGTAGCCCACCCCTCGCGGCGGTAATCGGGTTTGCGCTGGCCATGCTCGGCACCCTCTTTACGCATTAGCCAGTAGCGCAGAAGAATTTGCAGCCGTGTATGCTGTGTAGTAATCACTATCAACGGCAGGCGACAATGACAGCGCAAGCCGCTCAAAGCTTTGCCAATACCCGTATTTTATAAAGAGGCCAAAAACCTATGCGCTTGTTTTTTCTGCTAATGTCGCTGCTACCCCTAGCAACACTGAGCGCCTGTGGCACCTCACATTACGATCAGTCGCGGGAGTGGCGCCTGCAAGAGTGCGAACGCGTCCTCAACGACGAAGACCGCAGCCAGTGCAAGGCCAATACCCCGCACTACCAATAGGGTATTGCTGTCACTTATAGCCGCCATTCTTAAGAAGCAATGTTGACAGTGAACAAATGGTGCTAAGCTCAAGGCTAAATTCAGACCCAAGTCCGTCACAACGCGCTTTGCGAGCAACGGCTAGCGTTTAACGAGCTATAAGGTCTAACAATAAACCTTCTAACATCAAGAGTGAGATAAGACCAATGGCAGAGTATAAATACGATATCGTGATCTTCGGCGCCAGCAGTTTTGTGGGCGAAATACTCTGTAATTACCTTGCCGGCTGCAAAGAAGAACCCGCACTGCGCTGGGCCATTGCCGGCCGCTCTGCCAGCAAGCTTGAAACCGTTAAAACCAAAATTGGTAAAGCCGACCTCGACATCATCATTGCCGATGCCAGCGACGAAACTGCCTTGCGCAATTTGTGCGGCCAAACTCGGGTAGTTACCACCACCGTTGGTCCCTACGCCCTCTACGGCGAAACCCTGCTTAAAGTCTGCGCCGAAACCGGCACCGATTACTGCGACCTCACCGGCGAAGTACAGTGGATTCGCCAAATGGTAGACCGTTACAACGACACCGCCAAAGCCTCTGGCGCGCGCATCGTCAACTGCTGCGGTTTTGACTCAATTCCTTCAGACCTAGGCGTGTTCTACACCCAGCAACAGAGCCAAGAATTGTTTGGCGAAAGCTGTAATAAAATTCAGATGCGGGTTAAAGCCGCCAAGGGCGGATTGTCTGGCGGCACCTTTGCCAGCCTCATCAATGTAATGAAAGAAGCGGCGGGCAATCCCGCGCTGCGCAAAGAAATGGCCGACCCCTATTCGCTCTGTCCCGGTGAGAGCAACAAGACTCGCCAAATCAACCCCGGTCTCGCCCAGTTTGATACCACCTCAAACTCGTGGACCATTCCCTTTATTATGGCGGCTATAAATACCCGCGTTGTGCAGCGCTCTAACTTCCTGCTTAAACAAGCCTACGCCAAGCCCTTTTTATACGACGAGGCCATGCAAGTCGGCACCGGTATTGGCGGCCGCCTCCGGGCCACCGCCATGGGCGGCGGCTTAGCAGGCTTTATGGTCACCGCTAGCCTCAAACCCGGCCGCTGGTTGTTAGAGCGACTGCTACCCGCACCCGGCGAAGGCCCCAGCCCAGAAGACCAGCAAAATGGCCACTACGATCTGCGCTTTTACGGCAGCACCGCCAAGGGCAAAACCCTCGTCTGCAAAGTTACCGGCGACCGCGACCCAGGCTACGGTTCCACCGCTAAAATGCTTGGTCAAGCCAGTATTTGCCTTGCTCGCGATATTACTAAAAGCGACGTTAGCGGCGGCCTACTAACCCCAGCCAGCTGCTTTGGCGACACCCTAATCGATCGTCTTAAAGCCTACTCCGGCCTCAGCTTTAGCGTAATTGAATAATTAGCGCTGAAGCCTCACCTAAATTCACTCAGTAACTGGCGGCCCTAGCACTTATAAAGTGGCGGGGCTTAGCCGGCAAAAGAGATTTTATATCCACTGAGGCTTTAAGAGATCCCGATACAGCGCAAGAACCAAGTAGCGAAACTGGAAAGCTCGGAAATTATTTAGCGAAGAGTCCGGAGGCGAGCAGGCTATAACAATATTAGTAATTCGGGCGGCATTAGTGATGCGAGAAAGCAGCGCGGCCAGCAATAAACCAGAATGTTTATAAGGCCCGCGCTGCTATCTTTACAGTATTTTGTACTGGCCGTGTTTAGCCAAACGTACCCGCGTCGCGCTCACTCACCCACAGCAGGGCCTCGTCTTTTTGCAGGGGAATGAAGTGTTCAATTTCGATATTGGGGTATACCCGCTTTATTAGCTCAGTGCCTCGATTAAACCAGCGCGGCTCACCAACAATGGCGGTGCGGGTAAGGCGGTTTATATACTTGCTTAAGAATTTAAATTCTTTAAACAGCCCCCGAATTGTGAAGCCGTCGAAATGTTCAAGTTCGATGAGCACACCTAAATACTCTTCGCTGGCAAGCTTGCGCTCAACCTCGGCTAAGATGGTTTCAATATCGGTGTGATTGACCTTGCCGGATACCCTGACACCCACAATATGGGCGAAGGGAAGGGGTAACAACTCCAGCATTTTTATTCCTCCATTAATTCATTACTGCAAGTATAGGCTTGCTGCTTGGAAATGCGTTCCCAAACATGTAATTTTTACCGCTTATCCCTGCACTGGGTGCTAGCCACCATGCAGCAAGGACAATTAATGATCCTTGCGAACTTTGCCTTCGCGGGGGTCGATAAGCGAAACCACGTGTATTTCATCTTCGTGGGCCAGCGCTGGCTCACCCAGTCGCGGGGTGTTCACGCGGGTGGCTGGTTCTTCGATTTTGCCGGTGTCATCGCGAATCGATTCTTTAAAACCGCAGCGCACGCACTCGCGAATTTGCTCAAGATCCGAAATGCGGTACATCACGGTTTTATCCATTTCAGCGCATTTTGGGCACACTGCGCCGGCGATAAACCGGCGTTGGTTAAATACGGTAGCCATTCGCTTAAGCTCCTTTACCGGCAGTAATGCCGGCGTGACGCAGCAGGGCGTCGTTGGCTGGCGCCCGACCCCGGAAGTTTTTAAACAGCACAGCGGCCTCTTCGGAGCCGCCGCGCTCGAGTATTTCTCGGCGGAATTTTTCGCCGACCTGTGGGTTCATCACGCCCTGCTCTTCAAACAGCGAAAACGCATCGGCAGACAAGACTTCTGCCCATTTATAACTGTAGTAGCCCGCCGCGTAGCCGCCCGCAAAAATGTGCGAGAAGCTGTTTTGAAAACGGTTAAATTCTGGAGGCTGGCTCACGGCAACTTGCTTGCGAATGCCGTTGAGCACCGTATCCACTTCGGCTTCGCTGCCAATCTCAGCCTGCATATGCAGGCTAAAATCAAATAATGAGAATTCGATCTGCCGCAGCATTTGCATGCCCGACTGGAAATTTTTGGCGGCGAGCAGCTTATCGAGCATATCAACGGGCAGCGCTTCGCCGCTCTGATAGTGAGCGGAGATATCGGGAATCACCGATTTTTCCCAGCACCAGTTTTCTAGGAACTGACTCGGCAGCTCCACCGCGTCCCAGGCCACGCCGCTAATACCCGACACGCTGAGGCAGTCGATTTGGGTGAGCATATGGTGCAGGCCGTGACCAAATTCGTGAAAGAGGGTGGTCACTTCATTATGGGTAAGCAAGGATGGACGCTCGCTGGTTGGCGGTGAAAAATTGCACACCAAAAACGCCACTGGCTGTTGCACGGTGCCGTCGTCTAGGCTGCGACGCCCCCGCGCATTGGCCATCCACGCGCCGCCACGCTTATTGTTGCGGGCGTATAAGTCTAAATAAAAATGCGCCAGCACCTCGCCGCCGCGCGAGATGCGATAGCACTGACCGTCTTCGTGCCAAAGGTCGACATCCGCTACCGCGGCGATGTCGATATCAAATAACTGGCCGGTGATTTTGAAGAGACCGCTAATGACTTTCTCGGCGGGGAAATAGGGGCGTAAATCTTCTTGGGAGATCGCAAACGAGGCTTCTTTTAATTTCTCACTAAAATACGGCACATCCCAAGCTTGCATATCGTCAACGCCACGGTCGGCAGCAAAGGCTTTTAGCTCGGCGTATTCGCGCTCGGCCATGGGCTTGCTGGCAACCGCTAGCTCTTCTAGAAACGCAATTACTTGGGCGTTGGACTCAGCCATTTTGCTGGCCAGCGAATAGGCTGCGTAGTTGTCGAAGCCCAGTAATTTCGCCTGCTCTTGGCGCAGCTGCAAAATTTCTAACATCAGCGGGCCGTTGTCCCACTTGCCTGCTTGGGGGCCAAGTGCCGAGGCGCGGGTAACGTAGGCCTTATACAATTCCTCACGCAGCTCGCGCTTGTCGGCGTACTGCATAATGGGTAAATAGCTGGGAATGTCTAAGCTTAAACGGTAGCCGCTAAAGCCTTTAGCCGTTGCCGCTTCGCGCAGATTATCCAGCACTGTTGTCGGCACGCCGGCTAAGTCGTCTGCCGATTCGATCAGCTTTTCCCAGCCGTCGGTAGCGTCCAGCACATTGTTTGAAAACGCGGTAGACAGCTCGCTGAGGCGTTGAGCAATAGCCGAAAAACGCGTGGCGTCGTCGCCCTCTAGCGCCACGCCCGACAGGGTAAAGTCACGAAGCATATGGCGGACCGCCTGCTGACGAGGGCCACTCAAACCGGCAAATTCGGCGCTTTCTGCCAGCGCTTTAACCCGCTCAAACAAGGGCCGGTTTTGGCCCATTTCACTGTTATACGCGGTGAGTAGTGGTAGGCAGGCACTGTAAGCACTGCGCCAAGCATCGCCACTTAGCACGCTGTGGCAGTGGCTGAGCGGCGCCCAGAAACGGCCAATTTTGTCGTCTACCTCTTCCAGCGGCGCCATTAAATTTTGCCAGCTAGGTGTCGCCTCGCAGGCGACCACCGCTGCCACGGCTTGGCGCGAGGTATTTAATAGCTGCTCGCAGTCGGCGGCTAATTGCTGGGGGTCGAGACTCGAAAACAACGGTAAACTATTGGCAGTCATAACAACTGAAACCCTGTAATAATGGCAGTGAATGCACCCAGTGTAACAAATCCACTGGCCGCTTAGCGCCTGTATTTAAGCCGATACCGCGAATAACGGGCGGCACAGAAACCCTAGGTTAGAGATGGAGACAAATTGATGACTTACAAGGCCCAAAATTATGTGCGCCGCTTTGAAGAACACCAGCCCAAGCTTGCCGATGGGGTTTTTATTGACCCCAGCGCAGTCGTAATCGGTGATGTAGAAATTGGCGCCGACAGCTCGGTTTGGCCCAATACCACGGTGCGCGGCGACATGCACCGCATTCGCATTGGCGCGCGCAGCAGTATCCAAGACAATAGCATTTTACATATCACCCACGCTGGCCCCTATAACCCCGAGGGTTACCCACTAACCATTGGCGATGAGGTAACAGTAGCCCACAGCGTGACCTTGCACGGCTGCACAATAGGCAATCGGGTGTTGATTGGTATGGGCAGTATTGTGATGGACGGCGCGGTAATTGAAGACGACGTGGTGCTTGGCGCCAACTCGCTAGTGCCACCGGGCAAACGCCTAGCCAGCGGCTGGCTCTATGTGGGCAGCCCCGCCAAGCCAGTACGTGAACTCAGCGAGGGCGATTTTAAGTACTTTAGCTATAGCGCCAACAATTACGCCAAACTCAAAGACCGGCACATTGCGGAACTGGACCGCGACTAAAACTAGACCGAATGAGGGGGTGTTAGAACACCCCTGCGTCGTATGCTAGATAAACAATATAAGCTACGTAGATACCCAGCAAACCGCCGCCCTCGAGGCGAGTGATGCGTCGCGCCTTGCTCGGGCTGCGCGCCACCAAAAAGAAAATACCGGTTAGCAATAACATTACGGGGTAGTCGCGACTCATTACTGCCGCGTCTATTGGCCCAGGCGCCAATACACCGGGAATCGCCATTACGCCAAGCAAGTTAAATAGATTGGAGCCAACCACATTACCGATGGCAATATCGTGTTCATTCTTGCGCGCTGCGGCTATCGACGCCGCCAACTCGGGCAGGCTGGTGCCAATTGCCACTACGGTCAGACCAATAATTAAGTCGCTCAGACCAAAGAAGTGAGCAATATCCACCGCCGACCACACCAATAAGCGCGCCGAGCCAATCAACAGTATTAGACCAAGTAATAGCCAGCCCAAGGCCGCCTTAATGCCCATGTCTTTGGGTATCTCGGCTGCAAATTCCGCTTCAATACTATCACCACTGCTGTGTTTAGCTTCCCACAGTTGGCGCACAATCACCGCCGCAAAACCAAACAGCAATATACTGCCGTCCATCACGCCAAGCTCGCCGTCCCGCATTAAGAAGTAGCCGACCAGCATTACAATAATCAGCAGCGGGATTTCTCTGCTAATTAATTTTGACTGCACGTTCAGAGGAATAAGCAAGGCGGTGAGACCCAGGATCAAGGCGATATTGGTGATATTGGAACCCAGTGCATTACCCACCGCCAAACCGGCTTGGCCGTCGCTAGAGGCAATTGCCGACACCAACATTTCCGGCGCCGAGGTGCCAATACCCACTACCAAAATACCGATAACCAGCGGCGATATGCCAAGAATATTAGCAGTTACTGACGCGCCTATAACAAAGCGATCTGCACTCCAAACCAATAACACCAACCCAATAATCAGGGCGACTACAGTAACTAACATAAAAATATTTCCAGAATTTACATCGTTGTCGTGGTTAAGCTGACAGGGATTGGCGAATTAATTCAATAACGGGTTTGGTGTCTGGCCGCACACCGCGCCAAATACAAAAGGACTCGGCAGCTTGCTCAACCAACATGCCCAAACCATCGGAAACCGCCCAAGCCGTTTCACCCGCCGCCCAGCGCATGAATGGCGTTGGCGCCGCGCCATACATCATGTCGTAGGCACAGCCATCGTTGCTCAGAATATGCGAGGGCAGCGGCGGCAGATCGCCGCTCATGCTGGCGCTGGTGCCATTAATAATCAAATCAAACTGACCACTCGCTAAGCCAGCGTAGCTGCCGCCGGCAATATGACCGAGCTTTTGAAATTGCTGAGCCAGCTCCTGGGCTTTCTCCTCAGTGCGATTCGCAATTAAAACATGGCTAGGCCCCTGTTTTAACAGTGGCCCTAGAATACCGCGCACCGCGCCGCCTGCGCCCAACACCAAAACGCGCCGGCCCTGTATGTCCCAACCTAAGTTGTCGTGAATATCCCGCACCAAGCCCACACCGTCGGTGTTGTCGCCATAGATGGTGCCATCGTCTTGAATCGCTAGGGTATTTACCGCGCCAGCGCGGCGGGCGCGACCACTGAGTTGATCGGCAAATTCAAAGGCATCAAGCTTGAAAGGCACGGTGATATTTAATCCTTTACCGCCGTGCTCGAAAAACTGAGCAGCAACTTCCGCAAACCGGCCCAGCTCAACTTTGTGTGCACGGTAGTGCAACTGCTGAGCGGTTTGTTCGGCAAAGGCCGCGTGTATCTGCGGCGATTTGCTGTGCTTAACGGGGTTTCCATACACCGCGTAATGATCTATTTTTTCCATAAACAGGGTACTACCTTTTATTCTTGGCCTCGGATTCCGAGCTGTAAACTGCCAAATACTACTATTGCGGAGCCAGCCAATCTCGGACTGGCAAAAACTGCGACGTGAGCGCTGCTTCGGCGCTATTGTCTTCGGGCTGCCAATTATACTCCCATCTCACCAAGGGCGGCAGCGACATCAAAATAGATTCGGTGCGACCACCACTTTGCAGGCCAAACAGGGTGCCGCGATCACACACCAGATTAAACTCAACGTAGCGGCCGCGCCGGTACAGCTGAAAATCGCGCTCGCGCTCGCCCCAGGGCGTGTCTTTACGGCGCGCAACAATGGGCACATAGGCTGCAGTGTAGGCATTGCCTATCGCCTGCATAAATTCGAAGCAACGCTGAAAACCACCTTCGTTGAGGTCATCAAAGAACAAGCCACCCACGCCCCGGGCCTCTTGGCGGTGAGGCATATAAAAATACTCGTCGCACCACTTTTTATAGCGCGGGTATACATCCTCACCAAAGGGCGCGCAGGCGTCGAAAGCCGTCTGATGCCAATGGCGACAGTCTTCTTCAACACCGTAGTAGGGCGTTAAATCAAAACCGCCACCAAACCACCACACCGGCGCTTCACCGGGCTTTTCAGCGACAAAGAAACGAACATTGGCGTGACTGGTGGGCACATGGGGATTGAGCGGGTGCATCACTAAGGACACGCCCATGGCCTGATAGCTGCGGCCCGCCAATTCTGGACGGTGGGCGCTGGCGCTGCCGGGCATAGCGTCGCCCTGTACGTGGGAAAAATTTACACCGCCTTTTTCAAACACTGCACCGTCGGTAATCACTCGACTGCGGCCGCGACCCCAGTCGTCTTCAACAAAGTCGGCCTTGCCGTCGAGAGCGCTCAGCTGTGCACAAATACGGCCTTGTAAAGACAGGAAAAACTGCTTTACTGCTTCAATATCAATATCTTGCATTGCTTCTCCCAAGCGACTCGACGGTCGCTATATAGTCAGCTACCACGAAACACCTGCCCAGTAAGGGCGTCGCGAATACCGGTCGGCTGAGCTAGGCCGCCGGTGCGGCCGGGCAAATAATAATCGACGGCCGAGCGAAAATAACGCTGAGCCTCCACTTGGCTGCGAGCTGGCTCCATGCCCGCAGGATTAGCTGAGGTCGACACCAAACAAGTATTGGCCGCCTGGCACAGCGCCACGGTGAGCGGGTGACTGCTAACCCGAATGGCAACACTCTGATGGCTGCCGCGAATCCACTCTGGCGCCCAGCCGGCATCAGGTACTACCCAAGTGTTTGGCCCAGGCCAGCTGGCCATTAATGATTCTTGTACCTCGTCGGGCAGCAGAGGCAGCACGCCTTGAAACCGCGAGACATGATCGGCAACCAAGACCAAGCCCTTGGCGGGGTCGCGCTGTTTTAACTGCAATATGCGCGCCACGGCAGACTGGCTCCACGGCACGCAGGCCAAGCCCCATACGGCTTCGGTGGGGTGAGTAATCACTTTGCCCGCGCGTAGCAGAGCTGCCGCACGGCGCAGACGATATTGGGCAGGCAGATGCATCATGATTAATCCGCAGTGAGAGCGATCAACTTTAATAACAGCAATTGAATGGGGGCAAAGTATACAGTCTTTTGCGATAAGACGAGTCGAAATATGATCCCCAAGGCGGCGGCGAGCCTAGCGACAGCGCTGCCAGCCACCTTGGTATTGTTCGACCCAGCCCTCTACTTCGAGTTCGCTGAGCAAGCTCAATAGTTCAGGCGTGGCGAGGCCAAGGTGCTGGGCGAGGGTATCAGCGGCGGTAGGTTCAAAGCCCAGAGATTGATAGACGGGAGAGTTCGCAGGGGCATTAGGCTGCGCCATGGCGCCGTCAACTACGGGGACTTGCTCTTGCCCTAGCCACCCAGCGTACTCCTCTAAAATATCCTCAAGGCCTTCAACTAGCTTTGCGCCCTGTTTAATAAGGCGATTACAACCTCGGCTGGCAGGGTTGTGAATAGAACCTGGAATCGCAAATACCTCCCGATTTTGCTCCAGCGCCTGCTGGGCGGTAATCAAAGAGCCACTGCGCACCGCCGCTTCGACCACCAATACACCTAAGCTCATGCCACTGATAAGCCGATTGCGGCGCGGAAATTGGTGGCGCAGCGGCGGACTACCCAGCGGAAATTCACTGAGTAGCAAACCCTCATCCGCAATGCGCTCGTACAGCGCTGCATTGCCCCGCGGGTAGCAGCGATCAACGCCGGTACCCAGCACCGCGATCGTCGATGACTTGCCACTTAAGGCACCAAGATGAGCAGCGCCATCGACCCCCAGCGCCATACCGCTCACCACCGTCAGCCCCGCATTACTCAAGGCTTTAGCAAAGGCGTGGGCATCACCGTGACCAATACGGCTGGGCCGACGGCTGCCTACTACCGCAAACAAAGCCTGGCTAAGTAATTCGCCGTGGCCGCGATAATAGAGCAGGGGCGGGGCGTCGTAGATCTCTTTCAAGAGTGCAGGGTAAGCCACGTCGTGCCAGCATAATAAGTTCGCGTTTGCCTTGTATAGGCTTTCGGCAATGGCCTCTTCGGGATTAGGCCGCGACAGTGCTCGCTCTAGCGCACGGCGGTGCTGGCTACTCAATGCCAAGGCGGCGCACTCCGCTGCCGACAAGGTCAGTAGCTGGCGGGGGTCTTCTACACAATCAATTAATTTGCGAAACGCCGCCGGCGGCAGCGCTAAAGCCTGCTGCGTGAGCAGCCAGAGATGAGCGGTATTTTCCACATTCGCATCCTTGCGATCTGTAGGGCGGACCAGTCAAACTGGCCCGCAATATAGTCCTTAGGGATTTTTAACCTTGTCGCCAACTTTCAAAGCTTCTTCAGCCTTTAACACTAGGGCATAGCTAACTTTGTCAAAGCTGCGGAACACCATCAGCAATCCCGCGCGAACATCCGGCGTTTTTACACGTTCATTGGTCACCGGATCGGTCACCACCACACCAGTTGTATAAATCGCCATTACATCACCGGGCTCGACTTGATTGCGCTCGCCGAGGTTCAGGGTCACCACGTCCATGCTGCCGATCTGGGTCAAGCCACCTTCAACCGCAATAATAAAGCCGTTGGTATTGTCGACGGGGGCCTTCGGCTGAAAGCGCGCGTGTAACTGACGAACTTCAAGAGGTAAAAAACGGTCGGCGCGGCGAATTTCTTGGGTACTGCGATTTAAGGTTAGGGTGGCTACGTCTTTTTCAGCCGCCAGCAGGTTAGCCGTGCCTATATCGGTAGCCTCGACACCCAGCACTTCGCCGGTTAGCGGGTCTATATAAACTTGACCACGGCGGTAAATACCGAAGGTTTCCTCGCTACCGAAATCACCGCGACCCAGTACTTGGTCACCAGCACCCGCCACAATATTGCCGCGCTTACCCGCCAGCACGTAGGGCGCTGCCGCCAGCTCTTCGTCAGTGGTGACTCGACTGCGTGTAAGGAAAGGCGCGATCACATCCAGTGGTATCGCTGGGATAGCGTCTTTTACATCAGAGATGCGCATTTGCGGTGAGAGCTTAACAATGCCGTCATCTAGCCCAGGGTTGCGCACCAGTACCGGCTTGCCGTCGATCCACATCAGTTTAAGCACATCGCCCGGGTAGATAAGATGAGGGTTTTTGACCTGCGGGTTGTAGTGCCAAAGCTCCGGCCAATACCATGGGTCATTCAAAAACATCGCCGAAATATCCCACAGGGTATCGCCCTTAACCACCACATAGGTTTGTGGATGCCCGGCTTTCAAAGACAGCACATCCCCAGCCTGAGCAAACGCCATCAGCAGGCCAAGACATACTCCCATTACCGTGTTCTTCATAATCGCTTCCTATAGCACTCTGATCTGGTTGCCAACTACCCGCAATATCGCAAGAATCAGGCATTTCTTAAACGCTCGCTGTATAATATAGAGGATACTCTGCAACAGGCGAATGATTTGTAGAGGAATTGTGGCTTGTTATGCCCACTCAAGTATCATCTTAGCAATACTTACACAACTTACACGAGAAATGGTCACAAACTGTTATGGCTGTACTTGAAATCCTCGAGTTTCCTGACCCGAGACTGCGAACCATCGCAAAACCAGTAAAATCAGTCGACGATCGCGTCCGCACGTTGATCGACGATATGTTCGAAACTATGTACGAGGCGCCCGGCATTGGCTTGGCCGCCAGTCAGGTTAATGTGCATGAGCGGATTGTGGTTATCGACACCAGCGACGACCGCAGCGAGCCACTGGTCTTTATCAACCCTGAAATTACCGTGTTGGATCAAGACACCTTTCAATACGACGAAGGCTGTTTGTCGGTGCCCGGTTTCTATGAAACCGTGGAGCGCCCCCAACATATCCGCGTAAAAGCCCTCGACCGCAACGGCGACGCCTTTGAAATGGAGCCCGAAGGGCTGCTCGCTGTGTGTATTCAGCACGAGAACGACCACCTTCTTGGCAAGCTGTTTGTCGATTATATATCGCCGCTCAAACGCAACCGCATCCGCAGCAAAATGGAAAAACTCCATAAGCAAAAGAACTAGGATTAAACATGAGCGCGCCCTCTTTACGGCTGGTTTTTGCTGGCACCCCCGAGTTTGCCGCCCATCACTTGCAGGCACTCATTGACGACGGCCACCACCAAATCGTCGCCGCCTACACCCAGCCCGACCGGCCCGCCGGCCGCGGTAAAAAGCCCCAAGCCAGCGCGGTAAAACACTGCGCCGAAGCGGCGGGCATTCCGGTCTTGCAGCCGGCTAATTTCCGTGACGCCAGCGATCGCGAGATCCTCGCCAGTCACCGTGCCGATCTGATGATTGTGGTCGCCTATGGCCTACTTCTGCCGCAAAGCGTGCTCGATATTCCGCGTCTGGGTTGCGTTAATGTGCACGGCTCACTACTGCCCCGCTGGCGGGGCGCAGCGCCAATTCAGCGCGCCATTGAAACCGGTGACAGCGAAACAGGGGTGACCATTATGCAAATGGACGCCGGCCTCGACACCGGCGCCATGCTCAGTAAAGTCAGCTGCGTCATTGGCCCCGCCGACAGCGCAGCCGACCTACTTGCGCGGCTGGCTAAGATTGGCGGTCCCGCCCTAGTCAACACCATTGCAGCACTTGCGACCGGCACCGCCCAAGCCGAAATACAGGACGACAGCCTGAGTAATTACGCCGCCAAAATCAGCAAAGCCGAGGCCGAAATTAATTGGCAGCTAGACGCGCTGAGTCTAGACCGGAAAATTCGCGCCTTTAATCCGTTTCCCATCAGCTATACCCGCTTTGCCACCAGCAAGCCCGACGAGCGTATAAAAATTTGGCGCGCCCAGCCCGAGAATAGCGCCAGCAATGGTCAGGCTGCCGGCGAAATTATTAGCGCCGACAAAAGCGGCATCTTAGTGGCCTGCGGCCAAAACAGCCTGCGTATTTTGGAACTGCAAATGCCCGGCGGCAAAGTGTTGGCCGCCCGCGACGTACTCAACTCCCGCGCCGAGCAATTTAGCCCCGGCACCCTGTTTGCCTCTGCACAAGGCTCTTTATGAAATGTCCCCGGGTCGCTGCAGCGCGCTGCCTCGCCAGTATTGCCCAGGAGGGCAGTTCGCTGTCTCGTCAATTACCCCGCGGCGAGCAAGACCTCGACCCCGTGCAGCGGCCCCTGTATAGAGAGCTGTGCTACGGTACTCTGCGCTATTATTGGCGCCTCGACGCCGGCCTCAAGCCGCTGTTCAGCAAAGGCCTTAAACCGAAAGACAGCGATGTAAAAATGCTGATTTTAATCGGCGCCTACCAACTTTTTTACACTCGCATTCCACCCCACGCCGCCATTAATAGCGCGGTTGAAGGCTGCCGCAGCTTGGGTAAAAAATGGGCGGCAGGCATGGCCAACGCCATACTGCGGCGCTGTCAGCGCGAGCAAGACTCGCTGTTTAAAGATTTAAAGCCCGCTGCCGAAGCGGCGTTTCCAGCTTGGCTCTATCAGGCCATTGCCCAAGCCTGGCCCGATCAGCTAACCGGCATCATGGCCGCCAGCAACGCTCATCCACCGTTCTGCCTACGCCTCAATCGCCTGCACCAAGACCGCAATAGTTATTTGCAGCGCCTCGCCGAACAAGAGATGAACGCCAGCCCCTGTGAATTTGCCCGCTATGGTATTCGCCTCGACAAAGCCTGCGCGGTCGATAAGCTGCCCAGCTTTGCCGATGGCCATATTAGCGTGCAAGACGAAGCTGCCCAGCTGTGTACCGAACTGCTTGATTTACACGCCGGCCAGCGGGTCTTAGATGCCTGCGCCGCCCCTGGCGGTAAAACCGGCGCCATACTCGAGGCCGAGCCCGCGCTGGCCGAGCTGGTCGCGCTCGACATCGACGAGCAGCGCCTGAGCCGAATTAGCGATAATTTACAGCGCCTACAGCTCAACGCCAGCTTGGTCGCGGCGGATGCCGCCGACCTCGACAGCTGGTGGGACGGCCGCCATTTTGACCGCATACTGCTCGATGCGCCGTGCTCAGCAACCGGCGTAATTCGCCGCAACCCCGACATCAAGCTCAACCGAGTGGTCAGTGATATTGCGCCGCTGTGCCGCTTGCAGGCGAGCTTGCTCGACCAGCTGTGGCAGTGTTTAGCGCCAGGCGGCGTGTTTGTGTACGCAACCTGCTCATTATTGCCCGTCGAAAACGAGGCGCAGATTAGCGCGTTTCTCAGCCGACAGGCCGAGGCCGAACTGCTGCCCATCGCGGCAGATTGGGGCGTAGATCGCGACGGCAGTCGGCAGTTATTTCCCCAAGAGCAGGGTCACGACGGCTTTTTCTATGCCGTGCTGCGGAAAAAACTGTAAACGGCGCTATTGAGTGCCACACTAGAAGACCACACAATTTATAACATCAGCGATAGCGCAGGCGATAGCGAACGATGAAAATTATAATACTTGGCGCAGGGCAGGTCGGCGGGACCTTGGCGGCGAATCTCGCCAGCGAACACAACGACATTACCGTGGTGGACAAAGACCCTGATCGTTTACGTGAGCTACAAGATCGTCTCGATATTGGCACGGTCGTAGGCCAAGCCTCCCACCCCGATATCCTAGAGCGCGCTGGCGCTGCAGATGCCGATTTACTAATAGCGGTAACCAATAGCGACGAGATCAATATGATCGCCTGCCAAGTCGCCTACACCTTGTTTCGCACCCCAACCAAGATTTCTCGCATTCGCTCCAACGCCTATACCAATGTCGAAAAATTATTTGGCAATGATGCGATCCCCATCGACGTTTTTATCAGCCCAGAAGAGCTGGTCACCCAGTACATTAAGCGCCTACTGCAATACCCCGGCTCCCTACAAGTACTGGACTTTGCCGATGGCAGAGTGCAATTGGTGGCGGTAAAAGCCTATTACGGCGGCCCCATGGTGGGCAATGAACTGGCGGCAATTCGCGAGCACATGCCCACCGTCGACACCCGCGTGGCGGCTATTTTCCGGCGCGGCACCGCCATTATGCCCAGCGGCGACACCGTGGTAGAGGCTGGCGATGAAGTGTTTTTTATCGCCGCCAAAAAGAACATCATGCCCGTGATGAGCGAATTGCGCCGCCTCGACACCCCTTATAAGCGGCTCGTTATTGCCGGCGGTGGTAATATTGGCGAGCGCTTGGCCAGAGCAGTGGAAAGTCGCTACCACGTTAAAATTATCGAGCGCAGCTACGATCGCTGTCGCGCCCTGTCCGAGCAGTTGTCGAAAGCCATCGTGCTCCACGGCAGCGCCTCTGACCACGACTTACTCGCCCAGGAAAACATCGAAGAGACCGATGTCTTTCTCGCGCTAACCAATGACGACGAAGCCAATATCATGTCGTCGCTGCTGGCGAAGCGCATGGGCGCGAAGAAGGTAATTACCTTGATCACCAATCCCGCCTATGTGGATTTGGTGCAGGGCGGCGATATCGACATTGCCATCTCACCCCAGCAAATCACCATTGGTAGCCTGCTAACCCACGTGCGGCGCGGCGACATTTACAATGTTCACGCCCTGCGCCGCGGCGCAGCCGAGGCCTTAGAAATTATTGCCCACGGCGACAGCCGATCGTCAAAGGTTGTTGGCCGCCGCTTAGATGAAATAGTGCTGCCCGAGGGCGTGAGTATCGGCGCCTTGGTGCGCGGTGAAGAAGTGATGATCGCCCACAGTCATTTAACGGTGGAGCCAGAGGACCATTTGATTTTATTCCTTGTCGATAAAAGCAAAATCAAGCTGGTCGAAAAACTCTTCCAAGTCGGCTTCAGTTTTTTCTAATGATAAATTACGCCGCTAAAGGCCACGCATGCATCTAAGTATTATTTGCCGAATTATCGGTATGCTATTGATGATATTTAGCCTGACCATGGCGGTGCCGGCGGTGCTGTCTATTGTATTTGGCGACGGCGCCTTACTCGCCTTTGTGTGGGCATTCACCCTAACCTTTTGCAGCGGCCTACTGCTGTGGGTGGGCAATTTAAAGAAACGCCAAGAGCTAAGTATTCGCGACGGATTTTTAGTGGTCTCACTGTTCTGGACAGTACTCGGCCTATTCGGCGCGCTGCCCTTTTACTTAGCCGAGAGCCCCGGCCTATCTATTAGCGAGTCGGTATTTGAGTCGATCTCGGGGCTTACCACCACCGGCGCCACGGTAATTACCGGCCTCGACGAATTGCCAATTTCTATTTTATTTTATCGCCAATTTTTACAGTGGCTGGGAGGCATAGGGATTATTGTTATCGCCGTTGCCATATTGCCGATACTGGGCATTGGTGGTATGCAGCTATACCGCGCCGAAACTCCCGGTCCAGTTAAAGACAATAAACTCACGCCCCGCATTACCGGTACCGCCAAAGTCTTGTTCCTAATGTACTTGGCCCTAACAGGCGTGTGCGCACTAGCATACTGGCTGGCGGGAATGAGTATCTTTGACGCCATTAGCCACTCATTTTCCACCGTGGCGATTGGCGGTTTCTCGACCCACGACGCCAGTATGGGCTATTTTCAGAGCCCACTTATTTTAATAATTTGCAGTGCCTTTATGCTTTTTGCTGGCATGAGTTTTACCATCCACTTCCATGTCTGGCGGGCGCGCTCGGTAAAGCAGTACTTTCGCGATTCTGAAACCAAATTTTACTTATCGGTTATTGGCATTGCGATTTTAACCATCTCGATTTACTTGTTTTTCAGCGGCACCTACAACCTCAACGAAAGTATTGTGCACGGTATATTCCACACTGTGTCGGTTGCCACTACCGCCGGTTTTGGCGCCGAAGACTTTTCGATATGGCCAAGCTTTTTACCCGTTGCGGTTATTATGCTGTCGTTTATGGGCGGTTGCGCTGGCTCCACCGGTGGCGGTATGAAAGCGGTGAGAGTGATGTTGGTTGCCAAACAGGGCATGCGCGAAATGAACCAACTAATTCACCCCAACGCGGTTATCCCGCTAAAAATTGGCGCCCACCGCGTAGAGGCCAAAGTCGTTAGCGCAGTGTGGAGCTTCGTTGGCGTGTATATGATCTCCTTTATCATCATTACTCTTGCGATGATGGCCTGCGGCTTGGACTCCCTCACGGCTTTCTCGGCTACTGCCGCAGCAATTAATAATATGGGACCAGGCCTAGGCGAGGTTGCCGCGAGCTACCGCAGTGTTAGCGACACCGGCAAATGGATTTTATGCTACGCCATGCTGTTGGGACGCTTAGAAATCTTTACCCTGCTGGTATTATTGATGCCTGCATTCTGGCGACGATAAACATGGACAGCCAGCAGCCAAATATTAGCAACCGAGAAAAATGGAACCAACGCCACCACCAGCGAGAACTGCCAGTCGCCGCTTGCCAAGTATTACAGAACCACTCCGGCTTACTGCCGAGCACCGGCCGCGCACTAGATGTCGCCTGCGGCCTTGGCGGCAATGCGGTGCTGCTCGCCCGAGCTGGGCTTGAATGCGAGGCCGTGGACATTTCCGACGTTGCGGTTACGCGCTTAAATGATTTCGCCCAGCGCCAGCAATTACGCCTAACTGCGCGACAAGCCGACATCGAGGCCAATGGCCTAGGTTTAACACCTAACTCAACCAGCAAGCAATACGATGTCATTACGGTTAGCTACTTTTTATACCGGCCTTTATTTCCCGAGCTTATTGCGGCTCTTAAGCCCGGCGGCTTATTGTTTTACCAAACATTCGTAAACACCGCTGCGGGAGAGATGCGCGGGCCTAAAAATTCAAATTTTTACTTGCGAGAAAAGGAACTGCTATCACACTTTGATGGTCTGGAAATACGTTACTATTGTGAAGGTCCACATGACCGTAACGAAAAAACCGCAGCGGAAGCGGAACTGATTGCACGCAAACCAAGCTCGTTGAACTCATCCGCCGGCATTCTAGCCTCGAAAAATCGCTCTTCTAACTAGGTGGCACATGGGATATCTTTTTCTGGCTATTGGCTTACTCATATCTGCCGGCGTGTCGGCAGCAAGCTATTTTGTCCTAGAAACTCCCTACCAACCCGCCTTGCTCGCACTTGCGACCCTCACCGCGTGCAGTATTTTTCTGTGCTTTTGTATTTGTATTTATCTCGACATTCAAGGCCGCTGGTATCAGGCAAGTCAGCGCGAAAACCAGCAACTTAAGATGCTTTTGGAACACGGTTCCTCGGCCATGTTACTGCTTAATCCTCAGTTGGAACCCCAGTATATTAATCACCGCCACGCCACCCTCGCTAAACTCAATATAGAAGATCCCAAAAAGCTTATAAATACCAGTAAGTGGAAACAGCATGTCGCAGTGGAAACACGGCGCCGTATACGCGAAGCGATTGCTGAGGGTAAGGCATGGCAGGGTGAGCTACGCTTTGGCGATACCGAAAACGATAATTTTCTGTCGACTTCGATTACTCCTATATACGATCGCGTGGGAGAGCTGAGTAATATTATTGTGTGCTGCGAAGATATTTCCGAACACAAAGCCATTGCCGATCGTCTGTTTATTCGTGAGCACTATAATGTATTAACCGGCCTACCCAATCGCCAATTTGCGCTGCGCAGCTTGGGCGCCACCATCGACAAATGCGCAGAACTAGAACAAAAATTTATTCTGATTCACATTGATCTAGATCGCATTCGCTACATCAATGAATCACTAGGCCACTCGGTGGTTGATAAAATATTAATTGAAACCGCCGAACGTCTGCGGCGCGCCGTACACGACGAACAATTACTCACTCATCTTGGCGCCGATGAGTTTTTAATTATTCTTGACGCTGCCAGCGATAGTGACGATGCAAACCGCTTGGCCGAGGATCTATTAGCGCGCTGTAGCTCACCATTTTATATTGAGCAACATGAGGTCAATATCTCTGCCAGCATTGGTCTAAGTCAGTATCCCACTGACGGCAGTAACAGCAACACCTTGATGCGTCGCGCCGAAGCTGCGATGTTCGCGGCTAAACTTGACAGTGGCAATCGCGTTTGTCGCTACGATGAAAGCATGAGTCATCAGGCAGATCGACGACTAGATTTAGAAAACCATTTACGCCACGCCATCGCCCGCAACGAGCTAGAACTATATTATCAGCCGGTAATCAATTTAACCGATCATCAACTCGTTGGTGTTGAAGTATTACTGCGCTGGCACAATAGCAAACTCAACAACCCCAGCCCTGCGGAATTTATTCCAGTGGCGGAGCATAGTGGTCAAATGGCAGCTATTGGCAATTGGGTGCTTGAACAGGCTTGCAAGCAAATAGTGGGCTGGTCACAATCCGGATTTGCCAATTTAAATGTGGCTGTTAATATTTCGAATAAACAATTTTCCGATGGCGACATTGTTAAAAATGTTTCCCAGGCACTAAAAACAAGTGGTTTGCCTGCCCGCCAACTGGAGCTAGAGATAACCGAAGGCTTGTTAATCAATGACACGCCGGCCGTGAGAAAACAATTCAAAGAGCTTAAGTCGCTAGGAGTACATCTCTCTCTAGACGATTTTGGCACCGGCTATGCGTCGCTGAGTTACCTCAAGCGCTATCCCTTTGATACTTTGAAAATAGATCGCAGTTTTGTTAAAGACATTGATCACTGCGGCGACAGTATTGCGCTAACCAATGCCATTATCGCCATGGCCCACAGCTTTAAAATGAAAGTAATTGCCGAAGGCGTAGAGAATTTAAATCAGCGTAGAATTTTGCGCGAGCGCCACTGCGATATGGTGCAGGGCTATCTTTATTCACCAGCCTTGCCCGCTGGACCATTTATTGAATGGGCGAAGCGCTACGGCGATATGCAGCACAGCAAACATGTTTGATCGTTCATTTTTCTTGCGGGCAAGCTAATACCAATAGCCATAAACAATAATTGACTGGAGCGCTAGGGAGATGAAAAAGCCGGTTGCCATCGCCATTTTTGCCATCGTCGCCGCCTACAGCTGGTATCAACAAGACCCCAGTGCAGCGCAGGATTTTTTCGCAAGTACTAGCAACAACTCAACCATCCGTTCGCCATCAGCAGCAGAGTATAAGGACCGACTCACGCAAGCCTATCGGCAGCAACTAAGTGACATTCAAATTGAAGGGCAGGGCAAGGTCGAAAAAATATTAGCGGATGATACCAAGGGCAGTCGCCACCAAAAATTCATCCTTCGCATCAGTGCTGAACAAACGGTATTGGTGGCCCATAATATTGATCTCGCGCCGCGTATTGCCGGCCTAAAAGAAGGCGACGAAGTTCGCTTTTATGGTGAGTACGAATGGAATCAGCGCGGTGGCGTAATACATTGGACTCATCGCGATCCCGCAGGCCGCCATCCCCATGGCTGGCTAGAGCTTCGCGGTCGTCGCTACCAGTAAGCGCTTAAATTAATGCACGCCACAAGCCCAGCATGCTAATCGCCAGTAATGTGCCACCTAAGAACCGAAAGAAAAGCGGGGTTTCGGCTTTTAGCATATGCCGATGGAAGCGCAGTCCGATGACATGTCCTATCCCAGCACAGGGTAGCAACCATAAATGGTGAATTAGCTGTAAATCAATACCGGCGTAAATAAAGGCGCCTAATTTTATCGCAACAAAAATAAACCAAAGAGCAAACAAAGTGTCGCGCAGTTGCTCGCGAGCAACGTGCTGCGCCGCAACCGCAATAATGAGGGGCGCGCCAATCAGCGAAGTACCGCTAATGTATCCGCCAACAATTAAGAACACGGCATCGATAAATTTGCTATTACTTTTAAAGGGTTTGTTCACCATATACGAGATGGCGTATATCGAGACGATAGAAAAAATGATAATACTAAGGGTGTCGGCCGGTAAGGTGATTAAACCCAAAACCCCCAACAATTTGGGCACAATCATAATACCGAGCATATAACGCAGATATGGCCAATCTACGGTGCTGGCGTGCTCGCGGCCAATTGACTGACTGCTCCGATTATTTAATACCAAGGTAATTGAGGAAAAGATCAACAACTGCACCGAAATCAGCGGCAAAAAAACCAGTGGCTGGTTATCTACCAACAGCAGGAAAGGCAGGCTGAGTACCGCGCCGCCAAAGCCCAGACCAGAGCGCACAAAGCCGCTCCAAATAAAAATAATACCGATCAGCAGGTACTGATAGAGGGCGAGGTCGGCCATGAAAATCCTGTTTAATCGAGAGGTAAAGAAAACGGCGGGCAGTATGCAGATTGTAATGGTCTGCACACTAAAATCCTAGTTGAGCGGAGCCGCCCGTATTATGACGTTTTAGCACTCATTACGACATAGACCGCTATGCAGCTTGCAATCTACGGCCCATACCCCCACTAATAGATGTGCTGAACTCTAATTAAAGGCTGATTCAATGTCTGCTCAGAACAATAACGGCGCCAAAGACCCCTGGGGCTCTGGTCAACAATCACCCCCCGATTTAGACGCTATTATAAACAGCGCCATCAAAAATTTGAAAAGCAAATTTTCGGGTGGCGGTGGCAAAGGGAGCGGCGCCGGCGGCCTCAGCCGGGCCCTGCCATTGATTTTACTGTTTGGCGCGGGCATTAGCCTATGGTCAGCTTATTACACTGTGCCCAGCGATTCAGTCGCGGTAGTGCAGCGCTTTGGTATGTACCTAAAAGAAGTACCGCCAGGATTACACTTTAAACTGCCGTTGGGTATTGATAAATCGACAATAGTGCCGGTAAAACGTCAGCTCAAACAGGAGTTTGGTTTTTCTACACCGGGCGCCAGGGACGCTTATCAAGGCAGCCGCGACGGCAACCTAGAGACCCAAATGGTAACAGGTGATCTGAATGCGGCCTTAGTTGAGTGGGTGGTGCAGTATCGGATATCAGATCCCGTAAAATTCTTATTTGCGGTTCGCGAGCCGGCAGAGACCCTGCGCTACGTGTCGGAATCGGTCATGCGCTCAGTGGTCGGTGACCGCACTGTCGATGAAGTGATTACTATTGGCCGCCAAGAAATTGAAGTCGAAGCCCTCGTAAAAATGCAGAAGTTATCCAGTAAGTACGAGATGGGCATTAATATCGATCAAGTTCAGCTCAAGAACATCAACCCGCCACGCCCGGTGCAAGAATCCTTTAACGAGGTGAACCAAGCCCAGCAGGAAAAAGAGAAGCTCATTAACGAAGCGCGCCGAGAATACAATAAAGTTATTCCCCTCGCTGAGGGTGAGAAAGATCAGCGCATTCGCGAGGCCGACGGCTATCGTCTAAAACGCATCAACGAGGCCGAGGGTGATGTTGCCCGCTTTAATGCCTTGTTTACTGAATATCGCAAAGCGCCCGAAGTTACACGGCGGCGAATTTATATAGAAACCATGCAGGAGATTATGCCCAATATCCAAAACAAAATTTTGGTCGATGACGATATGAGTGGTTTGCTACCGCTATTAAACATTGGCGAACAAAAGGGCAGCAAAAAATGAAAAATTTTAAATCTGTTGCGGCCATGGTAATTGTATTTGGCGGTTTATTTGTCTTGCTGAGTTCAGCCTACACTGTTGATGAAGTTGAGCAGGTCATTATTACTCAGTTCGGTAAACCCGTTGGCGAACCGGTTACTGAGGCAGGGCTTAAATTTAAGGTGCCGTTTATTCAAGAAGTAAATCCCATCGACAAGCGCGTATTAGAGTGGGACGGCAAACCCTCGGATATGCCCACCAAAGACAAACTCTACATCTCGGTTGATCTGTTTGCGCGCTGGCGCATTGTAGATCCGCTACAATACTTTTTGCGGCTGCGTGATGAACGCAGTGCACAATCGCGCTTGGACGACATCCTTGGCAGTGAAACCCGCAATGCGGTGGCCAAGCACGAGTTAATTGAGATTATTCGCACCACCAAAGATCGCGTTCCCCTGCGCGATGCGGTGATGGCATCCTCATCGCAGGGGCTAAACATGGGCGCTTTAGTGCCCATCGAAAAAGGCCGGCAATTAGTGGAGCAGGAAATATTTAAGGAAGCCGCAGAGAAGGTGGGCGTGTTTGGGATTGAATTGCTCGACATTCGTTTTAAGCGCATTAATTACAACGCCAGCGTACGCCCCAAAATTTACGACCGCATGATTAGTGAGCGACGTCAGATTGCCGAGCGTTTTTTGTCTGAAGGCAACGGCGAGGCAGCGCGGATTAGAGGTAACCGCGTTAGGGAGTTAAACAAGATCCAGTCTGAAGCCTATCGCGAGGTAGAAGAAATTCGCGGCTTGGCCGACGCTAAAGCTACCGAAATTTATGCAAGCGCCTATAATCAAAGCGCGCAGTCGGTAGAGTTTTATGAATTTACCCGAACGATGGCGGCCTACTCGTCACTGGTTGATAAGCAGACCACTTTAGTACTGTCTACCGACAGTGATTTGTTCAAGTTCCTAAAAGGTATGACGCCGCAACCGGCGAAGTAACACCACCGCGTAAAGGAGCATTGCCATGAGTAAAGAACAAAAGAGTAATAAGGAAACCAAAAAGAAAGCGGTCTTGTCGCAAAAAGAAAAGCGCCAAGTTAAAAAGGCCAAGACAAGTTCAAGACCGGATCCTTTCGCTAAACTTTGATGTAGCAGGGCGGTGGCGCGCAAGCGCCCCGCATTAAGCCCTAATCAATCCTTACTCCCCCGCAAAACACAATTAATAGTATTTCTTAAGACTTGTTCTCAGACAGCTGCGCCGGTATTTTCTTGACGCCCGTTCTGATGAAGTTCTGCAAGTAAACCATCCTTCTCAAGCCACAACTCCGACACCCACTGTTGAAATTCGCTGCGAAATTGCTCGTCATTCAAATAGTCGCGACTTAAAAAGCGCTGCGCGATGGTCTGTTTTTCTACCCGCACCACAACATGCTTAACGCGGCCAGACAGAAAATGCCAAAAACTGCGGTCGTCACTGGGGTAGTAAATAGTGAGGTTGAGCATAGTGTGCAATTGCTCACCCATTGCACCCAGTACAAAGCCGGCGCCCCCGGCCTTAGGTTTTAACAAGTACTGGTAAGGCGATTGCTGATGTTGATGCTTGGCAGGAGTGTAGCGCGTACCCTCTAAGAAATTAAACACGGTAACTGGCGTGTATTTAAACTTTTCGCAGGCTTTCCGCGTTGTTTCCAAGTCCTTGCCCTTTAGTGCGGGGTTCTTGGCAATCTCTGCGGCAGAGTAGCGCTTCATAAACGGAAAATCTAAGGCCCACCAAGCCAAACCAATAACCGGCACCCATATCAACTGCTGTTTAAGGAAAAACTTGAGCATGGGTATTTTGCGAAATAAGACTTTTTGCGCGACCAAAATGTCGGCCCAAGACTGGTGATTACAGGTCACAAAATACCAATCCTGAAGGCTTAAATCCTCGACACCCTCAATATCCCAATGAATATCATTAACAACATCGAGCAACACATTATTAAAGCCCACCCATAAATTAGCGATTTCAATTGATACCACCGTACACCAGCGCCGCCACGGAGCAATTGGAATCAATAACTTAAGCACCGCCACCAACAGCAGGAAGGGTACCAATACTAAGGTAGAGCAAATAATGAGCAGCATGGTCAGGCAGCCGCGCAGCCAGTGGGGAAGAAAATTCAGCATGAGTTCTTATCTGTTATCAACATGGATACCGCCATTGTAACGCATGAACACATTCTTGCAGAGCATTGACTTGTTCCCCGCGAATAATGCTCTTATCACGTACGTTGCACGATAATCGCGAGCGTAGCCGCCAATAATGCCCAGCGTATCGAGCATACTTTGCGACGAATTCAAAACTAAGAGGGTCTATTGCGTATTGGTCTTTGCACCTTGGCCTAGGGCTTGCTAGTTTTAATGAGCGGGCTAGATGCCCGAGCATTAGATCCGACACATCATTAGCCATACATTACCACTACAGGCGCACCATGAGCTTCAAAATTCGCTTTGGCCAGCAAGGCTACCATTTTGCCGATTTAAAGACCCTGCTGGCCAAAGCGAGTCCCGCGCGCTCGGGTGATTATCTGGCGGGACTTGCCGCCACCAGCCACGAGGAGCGAGTCGCCGCGCAGTGGGCGCTCGCTGATTTACCGCTTCGGCACTTTCTGAATGAATTGCTTATTCCCTATGAGAGTGATGAGATCACTCGACTTATTGTCGACAGCCATGATCTAGTCGCCTTTGCGCCGGTGGCCCATTTAACGGTTGGCGGCTTTCGCGATTGGTTATTATCGGACGCCGCCGACACTGCGGCCATAACCGCCCTCGCGCCGGGTTTAATGCCCGAAATGGTGGCTGCGGTCAGCAAACTGATGCGGGTCCAAGATTTAATAGTGGTCGCTAAAAAATGTGAAGTAATCACTTACTTTCGAAATACCATTGGCTTAAATGGCCACTTTTCAACGCGCCTGCAACCAAACCACCCCACCGATAATGAAGCGGGCATAGCGGCCAGTCTCATCGACGGCCTGCTCTATGCCAGCGGCGACGCCGTCATTGGCATCAACCCCGCCTCAGACAATACCCAAACTGTGGGTAGATTACTGGGCCTGCTAGACGAATTCATTCAGCGCTTTGAAATTCCCACGCAAGCCTGTGTGCTGACCCATGTAAGCACTACCTTAGAATTGATGAATCGGGGCGCGCCGGTGGATTTAGTCTTTCAATCCATTGCAGGTAGCGAAGCGGCCAATAGCAGTTTTGGCATTAATATTTCCATGCTCCGCGAAGCCCATAATGCAGCTCAGGCACTGGGGCGAGGCACAGTCGGGAATAACGTGATGTATTTCGAAACAGGGCAGGGTAGCGCGCTGTCGGCCAATGCCCATCACGGTGTCGATCAGCAAACTATCGAGACCCGCGCCTACGGGCTAGCCAGAGCATTTTCGCCGCTGCTAGTGAATACCGTGGTCGGCTTTATCGGCCCTGAGTATCTGTATAACGGCAAACAGATTATTCGCGCCGGCTTAGAAGATCATTTCTGCGGAAAATTGCTGGGGCTGCCGATGGGTTGTGATATTTGCTACACCAATCACGCCGAGGCAGATCAGGATGATATGGACATGTTACTGGTGCAATTTGCCTTGGCCGGAGGTAGCTTTATTATGGGCGTGCCAGGTGGCGACGATATTATGCTGAATTACCAAAGTACCTCTTTTCACGACGCCCTCGCTATTCGCAGACTCCTAAAGCTGCCACCCGCGCCAGAGTTTTTCCATTGGCTAAAAAATACCGACATTATGGATGCCGAGGGCAACTTACTGTGCGGACCGCATTTGCCGGCCGTTTTTGCCAAGGCACTGAACTTTGCGGAGGCTAGCCATGGACAGTAGCGCTAGTGACCATTGGAGCGCCCTGCGAGAATACACCAGCGCGCGAATTGCCCTGGGGCGAGCCGGGGTCGCCACCAATACCTCAGTAAACCTTCGGTTTCAGCTCGATCACGCCAAAGCCCGAGACGCAGTGCTGCAAGCTCTAGATGTGAACACGCTAGCCGACGACTGCGCCACTATGCTGGCCAATAGCAATGGCGATCAGCACAAGCAACTATTTCCTGCTATGCAGCTGTGCAGCCTTGCTGAGGATCGTCATTGCTATTTACAGCGCCCAGATTTGGGGCGTCAACTGCCAGAAACGCAGTGGCAGGCCTTAGCAGAGCACGCCGCGACCCGTGCGCCCATCGACGTAGCCCTAATTATTGGCGACGGTTTGTCCTCTGTCGCCATCAGCACCCACGCGGCTCCGGTTTTAGCTGCACTGACTAGCGGCTTGGCTGAACTTGGCTTGCAGCTTGGGCCGCTGTGTATTGCGCGTCAGGCCCGAGTTGCGCTGGCCGATGATATTGGCGAAGCCCTCGGCGCGAAACTGACTGTTATCCTCATTGGTGAACGTCCAGGCTTAAGCTCGCCAGACAGCCTTGGCTTGTATATTACACACTCACCAAAACGCGGGCGCTCAGACGCCGAGCGCAATTGCATCTCAAATATTCGCGGGGCGGGTATGAGCTACCAACACGCGGTGAATACCGCCTTATACCTAATACGCAATGCACTGGCCAAAGGATATAGCGGCATCAACTTAAAAGACGATTCCGCAACCCTAAGTACGGATGTTATCGGCGTGCCTTTCCTCAAATAAGCTGATATATCAAGTTGTTGGCTTAAGTTTTGACCATTTAACGTCAGTACCACTACCGTTGGTAGTGGTAAGCCCGTATGTAATAGTGACGCAGGTCTCGCCACAATATTGGTCTAAGTAAATAGTGCTTAATAGTGTCGTCGCCAAAAAAACGGCTATCAACACATGGTGAGCTTTTTTCACGGCTATACTGAAATTCAGAATCGCGGCATTTTCGTATTACGAACATAAGGCGTAATCTGGTGCTAATAATGGATGATTGGCTGTAAACACCATACTGAGGTGATTTATGATTGCTCCTGAAATTCCTGAGAATGAAGTCGAGCGCCTAAAAACACTTCGTGCCGTAAATATATTGAACACACCTTTTGAAGCGCGCTTTGATCGCCTGACTCGGATGGCAAAACGCCTTTTTGATGTGCCAATAGTCGCGATTAGCCTTGTTGATAAAAACCGGCAATGGTTTAAATCTGCTGTCGGTTTAGATGTGCGTGAAACACCTAGAGATATTTCTTTTTGTGGCCACGCCATTCTAAAGGACGACATCATGCTGGTACCCGATACTAGTAAAGATGAGCGTTTTTTTGATAACCCGTTGGTGGCCGGTGGCCCCAATATCGGATTTTATGCTGGCTGCCCAGTGCGCGCACTGGATGGCCAAATTTTAGGCACATTGTGCATAATCGATACCAAACCACGAGCCATGTCGAGGGAAGACTTGGATATGTTTCGCGATCTAGCGCAGATAGTTGAAGCTGAAATTGCTGTCGAAAATAAATATTTACCCCTTTAAACGACGCGTAGACGACTATATTGCAGAGGTGATTTGTGAAAGCCCCAAAGCTACCAGAAAATGAAAATGAGCGATTAGAAACCCTTCGTGCACTGGGTCTGTTAGACACGCCTATGGAAGAGCGCTTTGACCGCATTACCAGACTGGCACGGCGTTTATTCGACATTCCAATTGCTCTAGTAAGCCTAGTTGATGAGAATCGGCAATGGTTTAAATCCTGTATGGGCTTAGACGTGCGGGAGACGCCACGGGACATTTCTTTTTGTGGTCATGCCATTCTTGGCGACGACGTGATGGTGGTAGAAAACGCAGGCACCGATGCGCGTTTCTCCGACAATCCCCTAGTAGCTGGTGATCCCAACATTGGCTTTTATGCGGGCTACCCTATCCACGCCAGCAATGGGCAAGCAATTGGCACCTTGTGTTTAATTGACACCAAACCACGAAATTTATGCGCAGAAGAATTAGAAATATTTCGTGATTTAGCTTTGATTGTCGAGCGCGAAATTACCGCAGTGGAACTCGCTACCCTCGACGAATTAACCAGTATCAGTAATCGACGCGGATTTTTAATGCTCGCGGAGCACGGTTTAAATATGTGCGTGCGCCGTAATCTGCCAGCATCGCTGATGGTTCTCGATATTGATAAATTTAAAGCGATAAATGAAACCTTTGGTCGGCGCGAGGGCGATCGTGCGCTGCGCAGCTTTACCGAACAAATGAAAAATAATCTGCGCGCCTCCGACCTATTTGCACGCATTAGCGGAAATGAATTTGTTATACTGCTAACCAATACCGAATTGGCCCAAGCCATGCAAGTAATGACTGACTTTACCGACATATTGAGCGAATTTAATAACCGCGTTTGTAGAGGCTATGATCTGGCTTTTTCCTACGGTGTAGTTGATTTTAACGCCAGCAAACACTCCACCGTTGAAAAAATGCTCAGCGATGCCGACATCATTATGTACGACCAAAAGAAACAAAAACGCTATTCTCAACGCCGCGCAGAAAAAGTCTAAAGCATCGCCCTCTCCCGCCAACAAGGTAGTGGCGGAAACTCCTATCCTTACACTGAATGGCTGTATTCCACTAGCCGCCGGCGTTACTATTCGTAAAATACCGCATGCACACCCTACGGTGAACAACTAAAGAGCGGTACCACGAAGGAGTGACGAAGTGAGTAACATTCAATACCCCCTAGAAGGCTCCTGCCAGTGCGGCAATATTCGCTATCAATTATTAGCTCCGCCCTTAAAAATTATGGCCTGTCACTGCAAAGAGTGCCAAAAGCTGTCGACCAGCGCCTTTAGTATTACCGCTTTGATCAATGCAGATACACTTATTGTGCAAGGGGAATTGGCCCAGTGGGAGCGCCTTGCCGAAAGCGGCAATAAAAACTACGCCAAGTTTTGTCCACACTGCGGCAATCGAATTTATCACTTTAATCCCGATCAGCCGGCGACGATTAAACTCAAGGCGGCCAGCCTCGACGACACCCGTATTCTCAAACCCGAAGCGCATATTTGGGTTTGTCAAAAACAAGACTGGTACCAGATTCCTGAAGGGGTAGCCCAGTTCGACAAACAGCCCTAGGCTTAACGACAGAGAGGCTGAAAGTCATGTTGTATCGTTTTCACCACGGCGATAATTAGAAACTTAAATTTTGGGTCACGGCACCACATGCCGGACACATCGCAAGTCCTCCCTGGGAGCTTTAACAGCATAAGCCTGCGACATCATGTCGCATTGCTGTTGGCCGTTTAATCTCTAGAATGTGCAGCTCAAATTTGAGGTGCACATGTCAATTTCCTTCCCACGCTGTTTATTACTCGGCACTGCGCTCGTAAACTTATCGGCTTTTGCCGAGCACTCGACGCTTGAAACGGTTTTAGTTACTGCAACACGCGCACCTCAGCACTTGGCAGACGTTGCCGCCAGCGTGGGCGTTTTAGACCAAGCGACCATCGAAGCACTCAATCCCAGCCATGCCAGCGAATTGATGAACCGCATTCCCGGCGTCAATATTGTACAGCTCGGCTCTGGCGGCGAAGGCGTGGCCGCGGCCATACGCCAACCCGTGTCTTACAACCCTGTTTATCTGTATTTAGAAAACGGTGTGCCCACGCGTTCTGCGGGATTTTTTAACCACAACGCCCTCTATGAGGTAAACACCGCCTTGGCTAATGGGGTAGAAATTATAAAAGGCCCCGGTTCAGCGCTGTACGGCTCCGATGCCATGGGCGCGGTCATTAATAGCCTGGTTGGTCAGCCCGCAACAGAAGACCGCAGCACAATCACACTTGAAGCCGGTGAATTTGATCATTACCGCAGTCAGTTACGAGCCGCTCGTGTTAGCGACCACAATAGTTACACCGCTAATGTGTCGGTGGGCAAAAACGGTAGCTGGCGAGACAATAACGACAGCGAGCGCCAAGAGTTGGTGTTGGGCTGGTTTCGCCAGCTCGATTCCGCGTGGCAGGTTAACACCGTGTTGAGCGCCAGCAAGGTCGCCATGGCCACCGGCGGCTCGGCGCTGAGTTTGGCCGACTTCTATAGCCAGCCAGAAAAAGCCGGCAATACCATTGGCTACCGCGATGTGAGCGCGCTGCGGCTGTCTTCGGCATTTGAGTTTAGTGGCGACGATCACAGCCTTAGTATTACACCGTTTATTCGCAGCAATGCTCTTACCTATGTGGCAACGTGGGCCTTAAACACCGGTCGCGTGCAGCCCGCGCCAGCGTGGTGCCCGAGTTGTTCACCCGCGCTAGACTCTCAAGACGCCCATATTAATGAAGACGGCCACGACTCCATCGGCGTACTGCTGAACTATCGCCAAGACCTCTCTGAGTACAGCTTCGTCATTAGTGGCGTAGACATAGATCGCAGCCGCGGCGAACAAACCCAGTTTTATATTGAGCGCACAGACAATGACCCCGGCCAGTATTGGTTAAGCTACCAAAAAGCGGGGCGTTTATACGATTACACCGTTGATTACCTCTCGGTATCGCCGTATATCCACGCCGAGAGTCAGTTGACTGAGCGGCTGCGGGGCAGCGCGGGCCTGCGTTACGACGCGATTGCCTACGACTATCAAGACAATATTGCCAGCGCCCCCCAAGATCCTGGGCACTTGCGACCGCTAGATCAAAGCTTAGATTTTGAGCACCTAAGTCCAAAACTGGGATTGGTTTACGATTTCTCAGACTCCATCAACGGTTACACATCATACCGCCACGCGTTTCGTATTCCCTCGGCTTCACAACTATTTCGTGCTGGCGACACCGCCGATTCCACCGCCTTGGCGCCAGTAACAGCCGACAGCATTGAATTTGGCCTGCGAGGTAATTTAGATGCCGCCAGCCGCTTTGATCTGGCGGTGTATTACATGCGCAAACAAGATGAAATTTTATCGATAGCCGATCCGCAAACCGGCACTAGGCGCAATGCCAATGCCGGGGAAACCTCCCATCGCGGTATTGAATTAGGACTGGAGCGAGATATTAGCGAACGACTGGATATAGGCCTTGCCTACACGCGCTCCAAACATCGTTATGAAGAGTGGATTGACCGCAGTGGCGATTACAGCGGCAATACCATGCCAGACGCGCCAGAAAGCTTCATCAATGCGCGGCTCAATTACCGCCCTGAACTGTTAAACGGCGGTTATATCGAGTTTGAGTGGTTGCGCCAAGGTGAGCATTGGCTGGATGAAAAAAATGATAATGACGGTATCGCGGGAGATCGGGATAAATACGACGGCCACAACTTGCTGAATATTCACGCCGAATATCAGCTCAATGCCCAGCTGAGTTTTTATACCCGCATTTATAATGTGACCGACCGCCGGTACGCGGAAACCACCAGCAAATACGGCCCCGCATTTACCCCAGGCAGCCCCCGTTTGGCGACCATTGGTATGCGGGTGGACCTGTAATGACGGCCAACCAAACGCGTCCAAATAAACTTATTGCCATACTGCTGCGCTGGCACGCGCGGGTCGGCATGGTGGTCGGCCTAGCCATAATTGGCTGGGGATTGAGCGGGCTATCGCATCCGATTATTTCGCGCATCCAGCCGGTTGCCGACGCCTTTATTTACAAGCTAGACGCGCTACCCACGGCAGATTTACTCACGGTGGCCCAAGCGGCAGATCGCGCAGGTATTACTGGCAACGCTTCGGCGCTGCGCTTGCTCGCGTGGCAGGGTCGGCCTTGCTATCGCCTCGTTGTGGCCGGCGAGCCGGTATGGCTAGATGCCCGCAGCGGCGAGATTATTGAGCAGGGCGAATCCGATTACGCGGTACACCTTGCTAGGCATTATTTGGGGGATCAGCACAGCGCCATCCGCTCCGTTCAGTTGCAAACCGATTTTGATGAAGACTATGTTTACGTAAATCGCTTGCTGCCGGTGTGGCGGGTAAATTTTGCGCGAGACGACGGCATGCGGGTTTATGTGGATACCGCCAGCGACCGCCTCGGCACGGTAGTGAATAACACCAAGGCCCTTACCAGCGCGTTTTTTCGCAATGTTCACTCTTGGGTTTTTATTGAAAACACCAATTTACGCTTAAGCATAATGACTACCTGCCTGCTTGGCGGGGGGCTAATCGCCCTTGCTGGCCTTGTGCAATATTACCTGCAGTGGCGGGCCAATCGCGGCTGGCGGCAGCGCTCGCGCTTATTGCGTCTGCACCGCAGCCTTGGCCTCACTGTGGCAATAACGGCGGTCACGTTTACTGGCAGCGGTTTATACCATTTATGGCAAAAGCAATTTGTGGCAAGCGCTGCGACGGTATCGCCAATGACCGCGCCGCTTGTTAGCCTAAATTTAGATTGGTCTGCCCAAGGCGCCAGCGTGGTTCAGGCCGACCTAGTGAATATCGGCGACGACTATTACTTTCGGGTTTGGCCAGGCGGTGAATTGGCATACCGCAGCGCCGTGAACGGTGAACTACTGGCCAACGGCGAGGCAATTCACGCCCAAGCGATTGCACAAGCTTATATGCCAGTGGCGGCGCCGCTATTGGCAATGCGCACCGTAACGGCCTTTGCCGATGAATACGGCTTTGTGAACAAACGCCTGCCCGTGATTGCCCTCGATTACGACAATGCCGAGCACCTTAGTGTGTATGTAGAGCCGCGCAGTGGCGCCTTGGCCGCAGTGGTTCGCGACAGTGATCGCCTTGAAGGCCTGAGCTTTTCAGTGCTGCATAAATGGCATTTTATAGATGGCTTGGGCCGCACCGCCCGAGACAGTATTTCGGCGCTCTTTGCCGCGGGCATCGCGCTGGTGTTTGCCCTGGGTATGATCATGTATCTGCGTCGGGCCCTTCGCCGGCGCAAGTAAAACCCGCCGTTAATGTTTCGGGCTTGAAAAAGCCCGCCGCAACAGTCAGGCTGCTCTCACAAACAAAATGACGAGACCAACCATGGCCAGAAAATCCATAGACCTCCCCGAGCGCTTTCTATTCACCACCGAATACGTGGTTTTGTACTCTGACGTAAATGTGGCCAACCATCTCGCCGCCGATCGCATTCCCTCCATCGCCATTGAAGCCCAACTGCGCTTTATTATTGCCTTGGGTTATGAGCACGCCACTGCATTTGAAGAGGCGGGCTTAATTATGGCCCACTCGGAAATTTCCTATCTCACCGAGACTGATTACGGCGATCGCTTAGAAATAGACGTAACCGCCTGTAACTTCACCACCAAGAGCTTTGATCTGGTGTTTAGATTACGCAATTTAAGCAAAGGCACCGAAACCGCACGCCTAAAAAATACCATGCTGTTTTTCGATTACACGACAAAATCTGTCTGCCCTGTGCCAGCGAGTTTTAAGGCTAAAGTGGCAAACATGTGACCCAAGCTTGCAGACAAGCGCAAGCGTATACGAGGCTAACAGCGTGCAAATAAAAACGGCAATCAGCTTACTGGCGGTGGGGCTATTACTCAGCTTTGCCACTCAGGCCGAGGTATCATCACCCACCGGCCCCCTGCCTAAGTGGGAGTTGGGCGCTGGCGTGGCAGGCTTGAGCCTGCCCGACTACCCTGGCGCAGATCAGAGCAGCAGCTATGTACTGCCCTTTCCCTACATAATTTATCGCGGTGAGCGCATCAAGGCTAATCGAGACGGCCTGCGCGGCCTGCTAATTGAACATCGCCGCTGGGATTTAGATATTTCCGTCGGTGGCAGCCTGCCAGTCAATAGCAGCGACAACGACGCCCGCGCCGGCATGGAGAGCCTCGACTTTAGCTTTGAACTTGGGCCATCGCTGCGCTTTAAATTCTACGATACGCCAAGCCAAAATCTGCAATTACGCTTCAATTTACGGGCCTTGCTCGCCGTGGATGGTTTTCCGGCCTTCAACTACGAAGGCTGGCTGTTTAACCCCGAATTGCGCTGGCGGCAGCACCTAACCGACTCGCTAACCTGGGGCGCAAGCCTACAGATGCGCTATGGCAGCGACGACTATCACCAGTATTTTTACGGTGTGGCAAACCGTTTTGCCACCGCCAGCCGGCCAGCCTATCAAGCGGAAGAGGGTTACAATAGCAGCGGGTTTGGGCTTAATTTGCGCTGGCTTGCCAATGCCGACTGGCGACTCAATGTGGCCGCTGCCTATATTGATTTACACGATGCCAGCTTTAACGGCAGCCCCTTATTTAAGCAAAACAATGGTGTGTATTTTGGCTTGTCGGTATCGCGTATTTTATGGCGGGCAAGCACGCGGGTAGGGGCTGACCCAAGCGACTGAGCCCAGCTGAACTGCCCGCGTGATTGGGCTACAATAGCCGGCTTAGTACCTGCACCAGCCGCTAGTTAATCTTGGAAATCCGGTTTTATGCCCCACTCAACATCCCCAACTGCCGTCGTTATTGGCGGCGGCCCCGCGGGTTTAATGGCCGCCGAGCAGTTGAGCGCAGCGGGGCATGTGGTGGCGGTGTACGACAGTATGCCAACCGTGGGGCGCAAGTTTTTACGGGCCGGTATTGGCGGCCTCAATCTCACCCACAATGAAGCTTGGCCAGACTTTGTCGCCCGCTTTGGCGACCGCGCGCCGCTATTGCAACCCTGCCTAGATGCCTTTAATGCCGATGCGCTGCGCGAGTGGGCGGCGGGCTTAGGCGTCGAAACATTTGTTGGCAGCTCAGGGCGGGTATTCCCCATCGAAAAGAAGGCCGCGCCCTTACTGCGCCGCTGGCTGCAAAAACTGCGCGCCAGCGGGGTGAAAATTCATCACCGCCACCACTGGCAGGGTTGGAGTGAAGAGGGCGCGCTGCTCATCCAAGGGCCAGAACATACGCTAAGCCTTAACCCAGACATCACCGTATTCGCCTTGGGCGGCGGCAGCTGGTCGGCATTGGGTTCCACCGGCCAGTGGCTAAATCTATTTGAGCAACGCGGTATTCAATGTGCGCCGTGGCGACCTAGCAACTGTGGTTTTGAATACCCTTGGCGCCCCGAGTTTATTGCCGAGCACAGTGGCGCGCCCCTCAAAACCATTGAAATTAGTGTGACTGACCACAAAGGTCGGCGCTGGCAGCAGCGGGGCGACGCCGTTATTTCTGCCTACGGTATCGAGGGCGGGCCAGTGTATGGGGTGTCGGCGGCCATTCGCGACGGTATTGCCGAGCGCGGGGAATGCACGATGTACTGGGATCTAGACCCCGACCGCAGCCTAGAAAAATTACAACAAGCCATTGCCAAGCGCCGCCCCAAAGACTCCCTCGCCAATGTGCTGCGCAAGCAATGTGGTTTGTCTGGCGCCAAGCTGGCACTGCTAAAAACCCTCACCAGCAAGGCGCAAATGGCAGATATTGATGCCATCCCCGCCTTAATCAAAGCCCTGCCGCAAACCTTCAACAGGACCCGCAGTTTAGACGAGGCAATTAGCACGGCGGGCGGGCTGTGTTTCAGCGAATTAGATGAGTATTTCATGATCAAGAAGCTACCAGGCAGCTACTGCGTAGGGGAAATGCTCGACTGGGAAGCGCCGACTGGCGGCTACTTATTAACGGCTTGTTTTGCCAGTGGCCGCTGGGCCGGCCGAGCAGCGAGTGGAAAATTCGCACGTGCATAAACACGCCGCTACGCACCGCGTATTCATTTTATAAAACGGAGACCTTAACATGGCGATGATCGAATTTTCACCCGCAGAAAAAGACCTCATAATCGATAAGGTCCAGCGCTATTTTGTGGCTGAATTAGATCAGGATATTGGCAAGTTCGACGCAGAGTTTCTCATCGACTTTTTTTCAGAAGAGGTCGGTGCGTATTTCTACAATCGCGGCTTGAACGATGCAAAGATGGTGTTAGAAGCTAAGTTAGCGTCAATATCCGATGACTTGTATGAGATTGAAAAACCCACCAGCTTTGTTCGCTAGTTTTATACCTTGCCAATTACTACTCGCAAGACACTTCCAAACAAAAACCCCAGACAAAAAAAAGAGCGCTCAAATGAGCGCTCAAATATACCTAGAGTAGGAGACTTCAAATGATTAGAGGGAGCCTATGCTAGAAAGTTCAGCCGCGGAGGGCGCAAACCAATAACTTCCGCTAACAGGTGTGGAAAAATCGGTTAAATGGTCGTGAATACCGTCGTCTGTGCAGCCAAACATACTGGCTAAAATGCGGTCAAATCGCTGAATATCGCAGCTAAAAGCCAGAAAATACAAGCCATGTTCTAGCACACCACCGTAGGGCACGCTGCGCCGATACAATTTTTGGGCCTCACCATTTATTTTCACATCACTGCGGCTAACATGGGAGTTTTCGGGCATACGCTCGTCGTCAAGCTCAATACTGTCGGGCTTGGTGCGGCCAATCACCTCTTCCTGCTGGCTTTGGCTAAGGGCGTGAAAACTGGCCAGATTGTGTATCCACTGCTGACTCATCACAAAGCTGCCGCCAGCGCCCACTTCGCCCTCAGGAATCAGAGCTACTAACTGCTGACCGCGACCTTTGGGGTTTTCGGTGCCATCAATAAAACCCGACAAATCGCGGGAGTCTTTATACAGAAAACCAATTTTCTCAAGGCATAAGCTCGCCACCGCGGCCAGTGCCGAGCTGATAGCCATCGCCGCGTCAAAATTGGCACTGTGATTATTGCCGTGTAACCACAGTAAAATACTGTGCTGAGTAGCTGGGGCAAGTCGCTGGCCGCTGCCAATAGTCGCAAAGGGTTTCAGTGCGCTAGGCACGCAGGCAGGGGCAAGCTGTTGCCAGCAATCTGCACCAAAGGCCCAAACGCTGTTGACCTCGTCGCTAAGTGGCAGCGCAATGGCCTTGGCTAGGGTAGAACGCAACTGCTGTTCACTTAGCCCTTCAATGAGCTGGTATTCCAGAAAGAAGTGCGAGGCAGCTCCCTCTATAAAAATACCTGCTTGCGGTTCTGACATACGCAGTCTCCTATTTTGTTTATGCTTATCGCCATACTTTTTAGTATTAAGCCTATTTATGAACATGACAAACACGTCATCAACAATGCTTGTTAGTAGCTTAGTGCGGATTTACACTGAGCGGCCTTTTTATGCTCCGCAGAGGATGCCATTTTGACCGCATCGTTAGAACAAAGATTGGCATTTTTCGCAGAAGAACCCAAGCAGCACTTACTGCGCCAAATCCTGCGCGGTATCGAGAAGGAAAGCCTGCGCGCCGACCCCGACGGCATGTTAGCGCAAACGGGGCATCCCGCTGCCTTTGGCTCGGCGCTATGTCACCCCTCTATCACCACCGACTTCTCGGAAGCGCTACTTGAATTTATCACCCCGGTCAGCCCCTCTATTGACGAGACCCTTGGCGAGCTGGATGCCATCCATCGCTTCGCCAATAGCGAACTCAACGATGAGATTATCTGGAATGCCAGTATGCCCTGCCGCTTGGGTAAAGGCGACGAGGCGATACCCGTAGCCCGCTACGGCAGCAGCAATACCGCGACCATGAAAACTCGTTACCGGCTGGGGCTTGGCCACCGCTACGGTCGCAAAATGCAGACCATTGCCGGCATTCACTACAATTTCTCGCTGCCTAAGTCACTGTGGGCCGAGCTGCACGCCGCCGATGACAGCGAGCTGCTGCTAGAAACTTATATTACCAATAGCTATTTCGGTTTAATCCGCAATTTCCGCCGTTACGCTTGGCTGCTGGTATATTTATTTGGCGCCGCGCCCGCCGTTTCCCGCTGTTTTTTAAACGGTCGCCCACATAAATTGCAAGCCTGTGGTGAGTACACCCTTTACGGGCCCCACGCCACCTCACTGCGGATGGGCGATTTGGGCTACCAAAGTGATGCCCAGCAAAACCTCAATATTTGCTATAACCACCTCGACTTCTATGTAGAAACGCTGCGCAAGGGTATTACCACATCACACCCCGACTACGAAAAGATTCCGCAGAACGAACAGCTGTCGAGCGGCTTGCTGCAGATAGAAAATGAATTTTACAGCCCGATTCGCCCCAAGCGCGTCACCCAAAGCGGCGAAATTCCAATTGGCGCACTGCGCCGCGCCGGTGTTGAGTATATTGAGGTGCGCTGTTTAGACGTAAATCCAATGCTGCCACTGGGTATCAACGCCGAACAAATTCGCTTTATCGACGCCTTTTTACTGTTCTGCCTATACCAAGACAGCCCGCCCTGCGACGACGATAACAACGCTGAAATCAGCGCTAATTTATTAGAAGTAGTTAACCGCGGCCGAGAGCCTGACCTCCAATTAAGCCAGCACGGTCAGCCCCGCGCGCTACAGGATTGGGCCGAGGAATTGATTGGCGACATCAGTAAAATCGCTGCGCAATTAGACACTGCTCACCGCAGCTCAGACTACACTGCGAGCTGTGAACAGCAACTGGCCAAAGTCCACGATTCGGCGCTCACGCCATCGGCGCAGATCGTTGCCGAACTCGAGAATGGCGTGGAGTCCTACTACCACTACGCCATGGCACAGTCGCAAATCCACGCCAAAGATTTCCGCGAGCGCGGCCTCCGCCAAGCCGAAAGTGTCCGCTTTAAACGCCTGCAGGAGCAGTCGCTCGCTGCCCAAGCAAAACTGGAAGCAGAGCAAGCTGGCGAAGATTTTGAGGATTACCTTGCCCGCTTCTACGAGCAATATAAAGAGCTGTGAACTATCTCGCCCATTTCCTGCTCGCTGATCAGCTAGCCCAACGCTGCCAACTAGATGAGCAGGGCTTGTTAATAGGCGGGCTATTAGGCGACTTTGTAAAAGGCCCACTGCGTGGCGACTACCCCAGCGCGTGGGAAACAGGAATTCGCCTACATCGGCGCATCGATGCCCTAACCGACAGCCACCCGCTGGTAACCGAGTGCTTAGACGCGCTGCCCAAAGACTATCGTCGCTTTGGCGGCATCATGCTCGATGTGTGTTTTGATCACTGCCTCAGTATTAACTGGCATGACTTTCATCACCAGAGCATTGGGACCTTTAACGCCCAAAGTTATGCCAACTTGCTCGACAACAGCAGCGCCTATCCCAAGGCGGCCAAGCGCCAAATTCAATTTTTTGCCGAATACGATGTACTGAGTAAAATGCACAACTGGCCTAATATTGAAGCCATGCTCGGCCGTATTGGCCAGCGGGTGAAACGCGACAACCCACTAGGCCACTGTGGCCCAGAATTGGCACGACTGCTGCCTTTAATCGAGCAGCAGTTCAAGGCATTATACCCAAGCTTAAGCGCCCAATTATGCGACGAGTTCGCTACGCGCTAGCACTAAACACCACGACTAAGGTCGGACTTGTCAGTTTTTGAATATTCCCCTACTGTAAGGCGCTCACGGAGAGACTCACTATGCCACTCACACCCCGCTGGATTTACGCGTTTATTGTATCCAGTTGCAGCGCGCTATTGGGCTACGCGCTATATACCCAGTATTTCGACGGGCTGCACCCATGCCCGCTGTGCATCACCCAGCGCGCATTTTTTGTTTTAACCGCGCTCGTTGCGCTTGTTGCGCTCATTATTAATCCCCATCAAAAAGGTCGCTATCTCAGCGCCGGTTTAATGGCGTTATTTACGACCCTAGGCGGTGCCGTAGCCTACCGGCAAGTGTGGCTACAAAGCCTGCCCGCCGACCAAGCGCCAGCCTGCGGCCCGAGCCTTGAATATATGTTTGCCAACCTACCCTTTAGTGAAGCCTTTAGTACGCTCATGATTGGCGACGGCAATTGCGCAGAAATTGTGTGGACTCTATTTGGCCTAAGCATGCCCAACTGGTCTTTATTTGCCTTTATCGGGCTAGCCTTGTGCGCTATAGCCAGCGCACTGCCGATGGTTAAGCGCTGATGCTGGCAGGTTTACTCACCTTACTCGGCTGCCAACTGGCGGGCGAGTTTTTACAGCGTGCGCTAAACCTGCCCTTACCCGGCCCCGTGCTTGGCATGCTGATATTATTTGGCGGGCTGTGCCTGCGCGGCAGCGTACCCAAGGATTTAGAAGCGGGCAGCCAACGCTTAATTGAATTACTACCCTTATTATTGATGGCGCCAGCGGCGGGGGTGTTTTTTCTTGGCGCTAGCTTTGCCGATCAGTGGCCGGGCTTTATCGCCGCAGTCAGCCTTGGCACTGTTTGTACACTGGTATTCTGCGGTTTGCTAATTCGTTTTTTACAGCGCCGAAATAGCCGCCCATGATCGACTTATTCCACGGCCCGCTGTTTGCGATCACCCTGACCTTATTGGCATATCAAGGCGCCATGTTTCTGTACTTGCGCAGCGGCCGCGCTGCGATTTTACACCCCACTATTAGCGGCGCCAGCCTCATCGCCATTGCCCTAATATTGCTCGGCCAGGACTACCACGCCTATTACAGCAATATAGATTGGCTAACCTTTTTACTGGGCCCAGCCACCGTGGCACTGGCAGTCCCGCTCTATCGGCAATTGCATTTACTGCGCAATATGGCGGGGCCGCTGCTAATTACGGTTAGCGTTGGCGCTGTTTTTGCCTCGGTATCGGCGCTGCTATTAGCGTGGTTATTCGGCGCCAATCAAAGTACTTTACTGTCGCTGACCACCAAATCAATTACCACACCCATTGCGATCACGGTGACCCAAGATATTGGCGGCATTACCACCATCGCGGTGGCCTCGGTAATCTTAACCGGTGTGGTCGGGATCACCACCATTACGTGGTTATTCAATAAATTGGATATTCAAGACGATCGCCTGTGGGGGTTTTGTTTGGGTTTAGCGGCCCACGCCATTGGCACTTCGCGGGCGTTTGAACGCAGCCCCGTCGCGGGGGCATTTTCGAGTTTGGCGCTGTGTTTAACTGGTACCTTTACCGCTGTGTTTGTGCCCATTGCTGCGCGCTGGTTTTTATAATTCGCGCATAATAATACTTACTGTCACGAGCTAGCCTTTAATAACTAAAGGTCAGCGGCTCGCTATTATCGCTTTTCACTGTCACCGGCAGCCGGAAGTCTGCGGGCATTTTTTTCACAGTATAACGCTGGCCACGAACAGCATGCTTATACGTGAAATAGCTGTCGCTTAAAGATTCGATGGCATAGGCATCATAGTGATCAGCATTTGTTGCATCAGCGGGTTTCATTCCCGTAACCGTCACCCAGCCTCGGAATATGCGGAAATAGATACCGCCAGATACCCCCCAAAAGCCGACTTCAGACTGAGAGCGCACATCACCGTTCTTGGCAATAAACCGGAAGTCGACGCGATAGGTACCATCCGCCGAGCGTTCAGTAAGCCACTCTTTTTGGCCACCGTTGGCGGTTTTACGAATGCCATACCATTTGCCTAACAACATATTACGGCTATTACTGGTGGCAAATTTTTGCGCTGGTGTGGGCACATCTGCTTGAACGTCTTCCGCAAGCGTCTGTACGTGGGCCTCTAAATTAATCGGCTGCGAGGTTTGCGGTTTATTGGCTTTAAACTGACTACAACCCGCCAGCAATACCGACAACACACCGAAATAAAGCGCTTGTTTCATGTAAAAACCATTCCCAAATACGACCAATACGGCCGCTAAATAGCCAATTAAACACCCACGCCCTGTTTCGGGCTTACCCAAACGCTTAAATTTCTTCCAATACCAGCAAACGCTGATGAGCAGGGAAATACAGCGCCGTCGCGATCGCGCATTCTACCCCAGTTGCCCGTAAAGCTTGTGCATAAATTCGCATTTTTGCACTATATCTTTCCGCTTGCGCGTCTAAAAACGCGTCGACGCTGCCACGGCTACTGGCTGTTTTATAATCCACAATCCAGCAGCGCCCATCGTCGATAAAAACGCGGTCTAAAATTAGGGTCTGCCACTGACCACCAAGCATACGGCGAATGGTCTGCTCGCTGTCCTGCCATTGGTAGCTCGCCAATATCCACTGACCCTTGGGGCAGCTGAGCGTATTGTTTAATAAACTCAGCACCCGCTCAACGCTATCTTGTAACGCCGGTTCCGGGTGACAGTGATGGCGCAGACGCTGAATAACTCCCTGCCGTAAACGGCTTTCGTCTGCCGTCCAACTCGCGCTATCGCCACCGCGGCCAAGCCGCTCCATCAGTTCATGAAACACAATACCGACTGCGCGGTCTTCAATATTATCTTCCAACACCGCGTTCTCGGTTTGCCGCTGAGCGCGTTGCAAGGGCGACGCCACCGGCTCTGGCGGCTGCCACGCGGGGCGAAGCTCAACACGGTAGTCTCGCAAACGCGGCGCCAGCGGCACCCGCATTGGCGCTACAACGTCGTCTTGCTCAATAATGTCGGCACGTTCAAAGGCATCACCGACGCTATGCCACAAGCGCGCCAGTACGCTGCCGGATTTGGCCGCCACATCGCCTTTACTGTTTATTTGGCAAACCCCAAACAAATGTAGCTCACGCTTGGCGCGGGTCAAGGCCACATAAATTAGCCTGTCCATTTCCTCGTCTAGGGCGCGGCGCTGGCTCTCGCTCATATAGTTATAGAGTTTGTCTGCTGCCTTATCACCATTATTGCGCTGGGGCTTGGGGGCGAAAATCATATGGCCCCGCAGGCGCTGCCACGCCAATAGGTCGCGGTCGGCATTGCGGCCCGCGGATCCCAAACCGGGCAGGATTACTACGTCGAATTCCAGACCCTTGGATTTATGAACCGTCATTAATTCGATGTGGTTGCTAGGCGGCGCGGCGTATAAACGCGCTAAAGCGCGCTCGAGCCCCTGAATATCTTCCAGTAAACCCGCAGGGGCGTAGTCGTCTAAAAGCCGCAGCACCCGATCGATATCACTTTGCTGATGGGCTTCGATACAGGCGGGGCCACCCAGTAAATGCCACGCACTGCGCAGCGCCCAGCGCAGGTCGCGACTTTCGGGGCAACTCTCCAACCACTGCATGGTGCTGCGCAAGCGGTTCACCGCGAGCTGGCCGTCCTCACTGAGCTGGGCGGCTAAGGCCTCGTCCATAATGGCATCACGGAGTAGGCCAGTGCCGTCACGCAATTGCAGCACGTCGTCCCAGCTCAAACCCACAAAGGGCGCGCGCAACACGCTGGCCCACGCCACATCGTCGGCCTCGTGCCACAGCGCCCGCAGCAGGGCCATAAAATCCATTACCGCGGGCGTGGTGCCAAGACTGTCGATGTCTTGACCAGAAAAACCCAAATCCGCCGCTTTGAGCGCCGGAATAATCTGTTTTAAATGGCTGCGACTGCGAACCAGAATCGCCACCGACGACGCCTTGCCGACCTCGGCATCCCGAGCCTGTAAAGCGACAAGATAATCAGCGATCTGCTTGGCCTCTGCCAGTGCTGCACCTGCCTTGCCATCCACGCCCTTGGCCAACACCTGGGGATGAATTTTCACCAAGCCTGCATTGCTACGCTGGGGCAGGGCCGCTTCGTAATGACGGCCACGGTCGGTAAACAAAATTTTAAAGGCGTCGTTCACCCAGTTAACCAAATCGGGTGAGGAGCGGAAATTGGCCTTAAGCTGCAAAGGCACAAGGGTTTTTCCGGCAAAGCTACCACGCTGCATAAGTTCGTCAAACAAACTCACCAAACTGCCCCGAAATGCGTAGATAGATTGCTGTAAATCGCCACAGAAAAACACACTGCGGCCGTCGCGTTCTTCCCAGCCCTGACATAGGGCCTCAAGTAATTCGATTTGGCTCACCGAGGTGTCTTGCATCTCGTCCACCAAAATGTGGCGAACACGATCTTCTACTAATAGCGCATCGCCAATGGCTTCGCCGTGTTCAATAGCGCCTTCGCTGCTTAACGCAATAATCGCGCGCTGGGCGATTTCGGCAAAATCGACACCGCCCTTGCGCTCAAAGCTGAGCCGTAAATGCGCCAGTAAATAGGCAAGGGCAAGACGGAAATGACCAACCAGTTCACGGCTGCTATCAGGGAAATACGGTGGCGGCAAATTGGCGATGCAGGCGAGGCGTTCGGATACCTGCGCAAACTGATCGGTGTCTTCGAGGTTTTTCAACCAGGCCTTGGCCTCGCTGGTGCCTGGCTGACCAGCTTTGAGTCCGGCGTAGTTCAAAGAGCGCGGCTTATACAACTCACCCTTGCCGCTGAGCATGGTGCTCGCCAAGGTTTGAATTATCTCAAAATCATCCAAGCCCAAATCGTCAGCTGAGCGCAGATCTGCCGCCCAGGCATGGGCTTCATTACTGCCAGAAGATTCGATAAAACCGCGAATTAATTGATCGATGTTTAAGGCCTGCAACGCTTCCCAAGCGGGTTCAAACTGACTGGCTACTTCCTCGGCAAGCGCCTGCTCCATGGCATCTATATCGCCACTGAGCACGTCCTTTAGCCACTGATCGCGCTTAGACAGCAGCGCGGCAAGCAAGGGCAATAGGGTTTCTATACGGTTGCTGCCATAGGCCAATAAACTCTGCAGGGCCTCGGCCAAGGCGGGCGGGCAATTGGCCGCGTCCATTTGCCTAAACAGGCTGAGTATCGCCTCCCGATAAAGGGCGTCAGCATCGCTAAGCGGCGCGGCGGCGCCCAAACCCGACAGCAAGGGCAGGCGGCGCACCAAGCTGCCGCAAAAACTATCGAAGGTTGTTATACGCAGGCGGGCGCTGTTCTCTAGCAGGGACCAATGTTGGGCAGCGTCGTGGGCCAACACCTGATTCACGGCATCCTGAATATCTTCTTCAAAGCCTGAGCTAGGCGGCTCGCTACTATCACCGCTCTGGGACTTGGCGCCGGCTTGCAGGGCGTGGATAACCCGCTCTTTAATTTCACCTGCCGCTTTATTCGTAAAGGTGATGGCGACCACTTTTTCTGGCTGGTCGACGGTGAGCAGGCAGCGCAAATAGCGCAGCAGCAACACGCCGGTTTTACCGGAGCCAGCAGGAGCGCGTACCAATACTGAGTGGCTGGGGTCAACGGCAAGCTCGCGCTGATCTTGGTCCGGCGGACGCGGAAAATTGCTCATTCGGCATCCTCCTGTTCGACGGTATCGCGCAGCAGGGGCAGTAAAAATTGACTAAAACTGCGGCCGTAATTCTGGCTGTAATCATGCTGGATATTGCCAGCCAAAATGCCTTCGGCCATGCCTTGCAGTGCGGTTGACCACGCATCGAGTTCCGCCTGCCATTTATCGGGGCTGTCTACGTCATTGTCTTTGTCTGGGCGTTTTGCAATCACGCTATTGGCCCAATTACTGCGCATATGAATGGCTAAGTCCTCTGGGCTTTTAAGCTGGGCGAGCATGACACCGTCGATATGCAGTGAGTCCTTAGTTTCATCTCCCGACTGCACCAAGGCATAAATCGGTAACTGGGGTTCGGTCAGGCTATCGACATTAAGTGAGCGGCCATTAATACTGCCGGTTTTATAGTCGATCACCAGATGCTTGCCGCCAACATTATCAATGCGATCCATGCGCAGGCGCAGGGGGATACCCGCTAATTTGGTTTCAATTAATTGCTCAACCGCGATCACTTCAAAATATTGCAGGCGCTGTTTTTCTTTTTCTTCTAACCAGCTGCACACCAAGCGAATCACGCGCTCTTTTTCAATATTTAATAAGGATTCGCCAAAGCGGGCGACGCTAAACTCTGGGCCTGCTAATGCCTGTTCACAGCAGCTGCGCACGGCGGCCTCTAGCTGCACGCTATTTAGAGCATCGAGAGCCGCCTTGTTTCTTAAACGCTCCCAAACATGCTGCATGGTGTCGTGAACCAAAATGCCCTGTACCCGATGATCTAAACCTTCGGCGGGCTGGGGGAACTCCCGCAGATTTAAGCGGTATTTTAAAAACGCGAAAAACGGACTGCTGGCGTATTCCTTGAACAGGCCGGTGCCGCCGCGAATACTGTCGCGCTGGGCAGGATCAATCGCCCGCACATCATCGCTGGCAGGTGTAAGCACTTGGCCGCTGGCTTGGTAGCGATTGCCAATCTCTCGCTGCTCGTCGTCCTGCCACTGAGGCAGCAGTGAACAGAGGCCTTGGGGACTGCCGACTTCGCTCTCGCGGCAGTGGCTAATTTTTACCAGCGGCGCCGAGGCTAATAAACTATTGAGCAAGGCGCGGTCGCGCTGCAAACACAGGCTGGGATCGCTGTCTTCTAGCCCCGCTCGCTGCTGTAATTCCAGTGGCAAAAATGGCGAGGGTTCAACCCGGCGCGGCAGGGCGCCGTCATCAAGACCCATAATCCACACTGCGTCAAAGCGCAGGCCGAGAGCATCGTCGTATTGCATAATTCGCACAGGGCAAGCCCAGTCGCGACTGACTGAAAAGCGTTTGGTACTGAGAATATGTTGCAGCCAAGACAGGGCGCTGTCGTGGCTCACCGGCCCCAGTTGTCGGTCGAGGGCGCGAAACACATCCATGGCCTGACTAAAACCTCGGCGGCATTGTTCCACCACGGGGTCGTCATCATCGGCATTGGGCCAGCCCGCACTGAGCAGCAACTGGTCAAAAAATCGCACCCACTCCGAGGGCAATTGCGCGCTCGGCATAGTCTTGAGCTGGGCGGCTAAATGGTGAAGAAAATCACTGACCTGCGGCTCGTCTTGCTCGATCTTTTTTGCCAAGGCCAGCGCGCTTTTGAGGGTGGTCTCTGGGCCGAGGCGATCTCGCCAACGCAAATCTAGCCGCGCCCGCACGCTGCGCGCCGCTGGCCAACCGCGCACAAAACGCGAGCGCAGCACGCGGCTAAATTGCTCTAGTGGCAATGCCTTAGAAGCGAGTGAGATCAAATCCCACGCTGATTTAATCAGCGGGTAAGACAAGAGTGTTTCGCTGCCATCAAACAGCCAAGGTTCACGGGTCTGAGTGTTTGCCGCCGGAAACAGGCCGCTGGGATAAAGCTGACGTTGCAATACCGCCTGCAATACCGGCTGGTATTGATTTATATCTGGCACCAATACCGCGAGCAATTTCTTGCTGTGTTCGCCCTCTGCGCTCAGGTAATCTCCCAACCACGCGGTGAGCGCTTCGCACTCTTGCTCTAATTGCGCAGCAGATTGAAAAAGCGGGGTGGCGCTAAAGCCGTCGATTGTCAGTTGTTTAATCGACAGTACTTCAGCGCACTGCTCAATAAAATGCCGTGGCGCAGGACTCAGACTTAACTCCGTGCTCAAAATTAATTGATCGGGCAGGTCTAGGCAGCCCCCAGCTAACATGGGCAATAAGGCCGCCGGCAATTGCTGGGCACTCAAGGCCTGTTGTTCGTCTAGCTTTGCCTGCAAATCTTGCTGCCAATGGTGAAAAGCTTGGTACTCTTGGGAAAATAAATAATATTCGCGGTCGCCGCTCAGGCGGTACTGAGCGTGGAGCTGAAAAGCGTCTACAAACTGGCGGGCAATCGCCATGCTATTCAGGCAGTTGTCTGGAAAGTAATCGCTGGATTCAATAATATCTCTGGCCAAGGCCAGCAGTTGAATAGGGCGCAGCACTTGCTTAGCCGGAAAACTGGCATCCCATAACTCGGCAAACCACTGATCCAAGGGCATCACCGTAATGGTTTCGATAAATGCCTGATCGTGACTGCCCCGCAGCTGGGCGATGCGCTCACGGCATTGGCGAGCGCTGGCGTCGCTGGGCATCAGCACCACACTGCGACCAGCAAAGGTCAGTAATTCCGCTATGTTGAGCTGTTCCAAATGCGCGTCCCTTCTCATTAGCGAGCCTTAATTTTAGCCGCTAATGATAACGCACTCGCCCAGCGAAAACCTGAGTGACTTTAGCGTATTCGCTCTGGCAGGTTCCTCATTAATCCTTCTAGCGTGGGGCCAAAAGGTCAAGTTAGTGCTACGAATTAAGAATATGCTAACTATGGGCCGGTCATGTGTATCGACTTGCGCATTAAGCTGTATTTATATACAGTACACAGCAACCGATAAATACCGTTCAACAAGTAAACGAGGTGGAGTATGGCGGTAGTAGCGAAGTGGATGTGTGACAGGGACAATACTATGTTTGATAACAAAAAAGACGCTGACGCCTATGACAAAATGCTGGAACTGGCAGAAGGTTTTAGTGCTTTGTTACTGCAACACATTCCCAGTGTCGACGAAGCCCGGGCTGAGGAATTTGGTATTTTCCTAGCCAAAAACAAAGAAGCGGTGATGCAAGCTTGTAAAGGCAGGGTAGAGGCGCTGGAAGAAATAAACGGCGATGCCAGTCCAAGCAATGTTAGCCCGCTAAGCGCTCAAGCGTAATAACCACTCCCACGCTCATTGCTTACATTAAGCATTGAGCGCTAAACCGTGGCGGTGCTGGCTGGTTAAGCTGCACCACTGCGGGCTATTTTTTCCGGCTGTTTTTAATCAACTCATAGGCCGCCTGTATTTCCTGGGCTTTTTCGGTTGCCAATTTAAGCATGTCTTCGGGCACACCTTTGGCAATCAACTTGTCGGGATGATGTTGGCTCATTAATTTACGATAAGCGCGCTTTAATTCCGCGTCAGTCGCCGCCTCTGTTACCCCAATCGCCTGATAGGCCGCCTTTAACTCATTGCCACGACTGGCGCTCGATTGCTGCCCGCCGGCACCGCGACCATGAAACTGTCGCTGGGCCATCGCCATATCGAGTAAGCGCTGAAAGTCCCGCGCTGAAATCCCGATATAACCCGCCACTTTTAGCAAGATATCGCGCTCGGCCGCATCGACGTCGCCATCTGCAAGGGCCATGGTCAGCAATGCCTCTAAAAGCATTTGGCGCAGCAGCGGCTGGGATTTAGCGACCAGCATAAAGTCTGAAATCTGCGGTTCTAATTCAAAACTGTCGGCGATGCCTTCTTTAAAGCGGCTAATCGCTTCCTCGCGCCGCGCCCCAACTAAACCAAACTGGGCAATAATCGCTTCGGCCTGCGCCACCTCGGATTCACACACACGGCCATCAGCCTTGGCGACATGACCCATAACCCGAAATACAGTTTCAAATACAATACCCTGAATACGCTCGCGTTGAGCCCCGTAATTAAAGCCCATCGCCTGCTTTAGGCCGCGATCGAACATCATACCGACGCCAAAGCCCAATAGCGCAAAAAGGGGGCCGCCCATCAAATAACCCAAAAATGCGCCGATAAATTTTGCCATTGCCAATAATCCTTTCAAATCTGAGGGCCGATCATAGCAAGTCGTGATGGTCGGCGGCCAGAATCATCCTTAGCCTTAGCCCACAGCCTCGCAACTCTGTATAATTCCCCTCTTTATTTATTCTATGGGGAACGCCGTGAGCAAGGCAGACGTCAGCACCTTTCAGGGGCTAATCTTGGCATTGCAACAATACTGGGCCGAGCGTGGCTGTGTGCTGTTACAACCACTCGACATGGAAGTAGGGGCCGGTACTTTTCATCCAGCCACTTTTTTGCGGGCAATCGGTCCGGAAACATGGAACGCCGCCTACGTTCAGCCCTGCCGTCGTCCTACCGACGGTCGCTACGGCACCAACCCCAACCGCCTGCAGCATTACTATCAGTTTCAAGTGATTATGAAACCTTCGCCCGCCAATATTCAGGAGCTGTATTTAGACTCACTGAAAATGCTGGGTATTGACCCCGAGGTTCACGACATCCGCTTTGTTGAGGATAACTGGGAATCGCCAACCCTCGGCGCCTGGGGCTTGGGTTGGGAAGTATGGCTAAACGGGATGGAAGTGACCCAGTTTACCTATTTCCAACAAGTTGGCGGCTTAGAGTGCTACCCCGTTAGTGGCGAGATCACCTACGGGCTTGAACGCATAGCGATGTACTTGCAGGGCGTAGACAGTATTTACGATTTGGTTTGGACCAGAGGTCCCGCCGGCGATGTCACCTACGGTGATGTGTTTCACCAAAATGAAGTTGAAATGTCGCACTTCAATTTTGAAGAAGCGGACGTTACGCAATTATTTGCGCAGTTTGATCACTGTGAAGCCGAGAGCGAGCGCCTGATTGGCAAGGGCCTGCCACTGCCAGCCTACGAGATGGTAATGAAGGCTTCTCACGCGTTTAATCTCCTCGACGCTCGCCATGCAATTTCTGTCACCGAGCGTCAGCGTTTCATTCTGCGGGTACGGAGCTTGGCGCGAGCAGTAGCGCAAGCCTATTTTGACGCCCGTTTAAAACTTGGCTTCCCATTGGCCCCAGCACATCTGCGCGACGAAGTTATCGCTGCCGCCGAGGAGAACAAGTAATGAGCACCCGTGATTTATTAATCGAAATTGGCACCGAAGAGCTGCCACCCAAGGCCTTAAAAACTTTATCTGCGGCGTTTAGCGACAGTATCGCCAAGCAACTTGGCGCGATGGAGCTGAGCTTTACAGGCCTTAAAAGTTTTGCCACGCCACGCCGCTTAGCTGTACTGATTAGTGACTTAACAGAGCGCGCACCCGATCGTGAAATAGAAGTTTGGGGGCCGCCGGCAAAAGTAGCCTTCGATGCCGATGGCAAGCCGACCAATGCCGCAATGGCCTTTGCCAAAAAGAATCAACTCAATACTGATGACTTGCAAAACCACATAGCCAATGACGGCAAACAGGACAAACTTTGCTATCGCAGCCTTGTTAGCGGCGCCAATAGCGTTGATGTATTTGGCGATTTAATTAACAAGGCATTAGCGAGTTTGCCAATCGCCAAGCGTATGCGATGGGGCGCATCCCGCGCCGAGTTTGTGCGACCAATCCACTGGCTGTGTATTGTTTACGGCGAAGAGGCAATTGCCGAAACGGTTTTTGATTTGCGCGCCGACCGTATTAGTCGCGGCCATCGCTTCCACTGCAATGAAAGCTTAAATATCACGTCGGCCAGCGCCTACGAGACAATCTTGCAGGAGCAGGGAAAGATAATTGCAGACTACGATAAACGTCAGCAGCTTATTCGTCAGCAAGTGAGTGACTTGGGTAACGGCCTAGGTGGCACGGCGATCATTGATGACGATCTATTAGATGAAGTTACCTCGCTGGTCGAGTGGCCAGTGGCTTTAGCGGGCAGCTTTGAGCAACGCTTTTTGAAAGTACCGCCCGAAGCCTTGATCTCGTCAATGAAAGAGCATCAAAAATATTTCCACGTAAGAGATGCTAACGGCAAGCTTATGCCGAACTTCATTACCGTGGCCAATATTGTAAGTCGTGAGCCGCAGAAGGTTATTGATGGCAATGAGCGGGTTATACGACCACGTCTCAGCGACGCTGCATTTTTCTTTGAAACCGACTGCAAAACCAGTTTAGAAAGTCGCCGCGAGCGCCTGCGCAGTATTGTCTTCCAAGCCAAGCTTGGCACCATCTACGATAAGACCGAGAGGGTGGCAGCACTCAGCGCCGAAATTGCGCAGCTAATCGCCGCCGATGCGGCAAGCGCCGTGCGCGCTGCGAAACTCAGCAAGAGCGATCTCGTCACCGAAATGGTGCTTGAATTTGATGATATGCAGGGTATTGCGGGCTACTACTACGCCCAGAACGATGGCGAAGCTGCTGACGTTGCACTGGCAATGAATGAGCAGTATATGCCGCGCTTTGCCGGCGATGTATTACCCCAAACGGCCACAGGCACCATCGTCGCCCTAGCAGACCGCCTTGATACCATTTGCGGTATTTTCGCTATTGGTCAAATCCCGAGCGGTTCCAAAGACCCCTTTGCGTTGCGCCGCGCCTCGCTTGGCGTGCTACGTCTTATTATTGAAAACCAACATCCCCTAGATTTACGCCAGCTAATAGAATTAGCGATTAGCCAGCACAATGGCATTAAGGTTGCCGCCGACTTAGCCGACACCGTTCTAAATTATATTTTAGAGCGCTTAAAAGCGGGCTATGAAGACAATGGCATCGCTGCTGAAGTTTTTATGGCGGTCAGCGCCAAACAGCTTAGTGCGCCGCTGGATATCGAGCACAGGGTTAATGCCGTGCAGGCCTTCTGCCAATTGCCCGAGGCCGCAGCACTCGCTGCAGCCAATAAGCGGGTAACTAATATTCTCGCTAAAGTGGATGGCGGTATTGCGGACCAAATCGATACTAATCTTCTAGTTGAGGCCGCGGAACAAACCTTAGCCAAGCAGCTAAATGAACAACAAGTTATTGTTGCGCCGTTATTTGCTGCAGCTCGCTATGAAGAGGGCTTAAAATCACTGGCCGGGCTTCAGGCTGCGGTCGATGGCTTCTTTGATACGGTAATGGTAAACGCCGACGACCTGGCCTTGCGTAGTAATCGGCAGGCCTTGCTCAAGCAGCTGCAAGGCTTGTTCCTTGAGGTTGCTGATATATCCCAACTGGTAAGCGCGAAGTAGCCTGCTCGGCTATTGCGCTAATGTTTCAGCGCAATAGCCAACATTGGTATGACCAGCTTGTAGGTAAAATTCACGGACAGGATTTTTCAATGACGTTTTTGGCAAAAAGTATTTTGGCGTTTCGCTCGGCCCTGTTTTTTACAAGCTATGCGCTGATTACCATTTTTATCAGCGTTAGCGGTTTATTGTTCACTTGGTTTTTACCTTTCCATATTCGTGGCCGCTACTTCGTTTTGGGAAATGCCGCGATCATATTCATGTTGCGGCTTCTCTGCGGCGTGAAAACTGAAATACGTGGCGAGCTCCCCAAACAACAAGTTTATGTCGCCATGGCTAAACACCAGAGCCAGTGGGAGACTTTTTATTTACAGTGGTATCTCTTCCCTGTGGCGACCGTCGTTAAGCGTGAGCTGCTGAAAATACCTTTTTTTGGTTGGGCGCTGCAGGTAATGAATGCCATTGGCATCGACCGCAGCAACCCCCGCGCTGCAATGCGCCAAATCACTGAGCAGGGTTTAATTCGCCTACGCAATAATTACAGCCTTTTGATTTTCCCCGAAGGCACCCGCACCGAGCCAGGTGTTCGTGGTCGCTACGCACGCAGTGGCGCTAGTCTAGCCATCGCGGCCGGTGTGCCTGTACTACCAATAGCGCACAATGGGGGTCTTATCTGGCCAGCGAAAAGCCTATTAATTCGGCCCGGAACCGTCACGCTAATTATTGGCGAAGCCATCGATACCACTGGTCGTGAAAGTAAGGAATTGACCCTTGAAGTGGAAAACTGGATAGAAGATCAGTGCGCGGCAATCCATCAAGCCGCCTAAAAACAGGCGCAAAAGATTAAGTGAATACTCACTCACAAAAATCACAGTGGAAAACTGTGGCTAGCCTAGCTAAAGAACAGAGAAAGCAGGGGAGCGATTAATAATTAGGAAACCTGACCCTATGCAAAATATTGTATAGGGTCAGTAGTAACAGGTATTAAATGTCGAGGTTTGCGACTTTTAGGGCATTAGTCTCGATGAACTCACGACGAGGCTCGACATGGTCTCCCATCAGGGTAGTAAAGATCTGATCTGCCGCTACGGCATCCTCAATCGTCACTCGCAACATGCGCCGCGCCTCAGGATCCATTGTAGTTTCCCAGAGTTGCTCGGGGTTCATTTCGCCCAGCCCTTTATAGCGCTGTACATTAAGACCGCGTTCCGCCTGCGCCATCAGCCAAGTGATCACCTCATCAAACTCAGTGACCTCTAAGCGTTTTTCTCCCCGCTGTATATAGGCTCCATCTTCGAGTAAGCCATTAATATTTTCACCGAGGCCCAATATCGCCTGGTAATCCGCTGACTTGAAGAAGTCGCGACCAAACAGATAGTGATCACTCACGCCGTGAGAAATAATATCGATGCCCGGCAAGAAAATATGCAGCTCTGGATCTTCTACAATACGAACATCGTAGCGGTGTTGTTGATCCTTAAGCTCTAGCTCAACAGTGACTTCCGCCAGTGCCTCACACCACTTAGCCACAATAGCGCGATCGGCCAAGTCTTCCACCGCCAGTCTTGGAAGATAAGTGAGTTCACGTAAAACACTTGCAGGGTATAAGCGTGATAAACGCTTAATAATTCCATCTATTTTTCGATACTGCGTTATCAAATCTTCCAAGCCCGCACCGTTTATTGGCGCGGCTTCAGGGTTCACATAAAGCGCAGCACCCTCGAGTGCATTTTGAGTTAAGTAATTAGCAAACGCTGGCTCATCTTTTAGGTATTGGTGTTGCTTGCCACGGCCAATTTTAAAGAGTGGCGGCTGGGCTATGAAGATGTGGCCATTTTCAATGAGAGACGGCATTTGGCGGAAGAAAAAGGTTAGCAACAAGGTTCGTATATGCGAACCATCGACGTCAGCATCCGTCATGATAATAATGCTGTGATAGCGCAGCTTTTCAAGATTAAACTCATCTTTACCAATACCGCAGCCAAGTGCAGTAACAATCGTGCCCACTTCCACAGAGGAGATCATTTTATCGAAGCGCGCTTTTTCAACGTTCAGAATTTTACCTTTCAAAGGTAAAATTGCTTGGGTCCGACGATCGCGCCCCTGCTTTGCCGAGCCACCTGCCGAATCACCCTCGACTAGGTAAAGTTCGGAGAGGGCAGGGTCTTTTTCTTGACAATCCGCTAATTTACCCGGCAAGCCAGCAATATCTAATGCGCCCTTACGGCGGGTCATTTCACGGGCTTTGCGAGCAGCCTCGCGAGCGCGAGCAGCATCCATCATTTTCTGAACAATCTGCTTGGCCTCATTGGGGCTTTCCATAAGGAAATCACCAAATTTAGCGGTCATCGCTTGCTCGACAATGGTTTTTACTTCACTGGATACCAGCTTATCTTTGGTCTGCGACGAGAATTTTGGGTCTGGCACTTTTACTGACACTACCGCGGTGAGGCCTTCACGAGCGTCATCACCGGTTGTCGCAACTTTAGCTTTTTTAGCTAAGCCCTCGCGCTCAATATAAGTATTCAGGTTTCGGGTAAGACCAGCGCGGAAGCCCGCTAAATGGGTGCCGCCGTCACGCTGAGGGATATTATTAGTAAAGCAATACAGGTTTTCTTGGAATCCATCATTCCACTGTAGGGCAACTTCCACCACCACGCCATCTTGCTCGGTAGTGAAGTGGAAAACCTTATTGACCGGCGTCTTATTGGTATTAAGGTACTCAACAAATGCGCTTAAACCGCCTTCGTAGCAAAAGTTTTCATTCTTGCCGTCACGTTCATCAAGTAACTCTATTTTTATTCCAGAGTTAAGAAAGGCCAGCTCTCTGATGCGCTTTGCCAAAATATCAAAGTGGAATTCAATATTAGTGAAGGTAGCGGCAGAGGGCTTAAAGCGTATTTCGGTACCGGATCTTTCTGTATCACCGATGATTTTCAATGGTTCTTGGGGAACACCATGCTTATACAGCTGCTCATGGACTTTTCCGCCACGGCGAATCGTTAGCATCAGCTCTTCAGATAGAGCGTTAACGACGGATACCCCTACACCATGTAGACCACCTGACACCTTGTAAGTATTGTCGTCGAATTTACCGCCAGCATGAAGAACCGTCATGATAACTTCAGCCGCGGTGACGCCTTCGTCATGCATTTCGGTAGGTATTCCACGGCCGTCATCAGACACAGACACCGATTCATCTGCATGAATAACTATCTGGATCTTACTACAATGACCAGCCAGCGCCTCATCTATAGAGTTATCAACAACTTCAAACACCATATGGTGCAAGCCTGATCCATCGTCGGTATCACCTATATACATACCGGGACGTTTCCGTACCGCATCCAAGCCTTTAAGCACTTTGATACTCGAAGAATCGTAAGCTTTGTTCTCTGTCATTTATAAAACCTCTTGCGCCTGCGGTCAGGCAACGAGTTATTGTTGTTCTGCAGCAAAGGCTGCCAAATCCTATACATTACCCATAGCACGTTGGTGTATGGCAATTCCTATTTAACCCAAGTATTCAAGCTCCGAGTACTTGAGCTTCAACTACAAAACAGGGCTTATACTGCCATGTTCCACGTGAAACCTTTTCAAAGATCGCTCACCACACCATTCATTGTGAAGATCCGATTCTTTAACAGCAGTGGCAAAAACCTGCACACCCAAATCTATAAGCTCTAAAAACACCGCTCTGCAGCGCCCCTCATCAAGTTCTGCTGCTAAATCATCTATCAGGAATACTGTAGGTACTCCTTGGCTAAGTAAAACCTTGGATTGCGCTAACTTTAAAGCGCAAACAATTGTTTTAATTTGGCCGCGAGACAAGACCTCTCCAGCCCGCAAACGCCCGCACTTCAACACAATATCTGCTCGATGCGGGCCATTACGTGTAAACCCAGACTTAATATCCTGGCTTAAGTCTGCCTTTAGCGCCTCTGCAAAGGGCACTACCTCAGCATCTTTCCATCCCGCATAAAGCTCTAACGACAGACTCGGAATATTTCCAAGAGCCGAATCAGAACGATCCTCAGCAAACCGTGTGGAATTCTCCAAAAGCTTCCGATAAACCTCATCAAAAGCCACGGCTAACTGTTCAAAATGTCGCTGGCGCGCAGCACTTATAAGGGTAGCTGTGGACGCCAATTCCGCGTCCCATGGCGCCAATACCGAAGCCCCTATATTACCACGTCTAAGCAGAGAATTACGCTGTTGTAGCGCCTTCCGGTAACGAGGCCACAACTCATAAAAACCCGAGTGTTTCACGTGGAACACTCCCCAGTCTAAATATTGGCGACGAACACCTGGGCTACCTTCAAGTAGTTCAAAGCTTGCTGGATTTATCACCTGTACTGGAAGAACGCCCGCCAGTTCACCAACAGAAGCCAGCTTTTCGCCATTAAGTTTCACCAGCACCATGTCTTGGCGGGACCGACGAACACCGATAGAGGACAATGTTTCACGTGAAACATCGGCGCCTTTATTCTTACAACCAAACTCACCAACAAAAAACTCCCCCCTAACCGTAAGAGAGTCTTCTTCAAAGGAAATAACAGTCTGCATCTTTCGAGACCGAAACGAACGCGTTAAAGCCAAAGTGTGAATCGATTCAAGAACACTGGTTTTACCACTCCCGTTAAGGCCGTGTATAAAATTAAAATCCTCTAGCCCCAGCAAACTCGAGGCTTTAAGATTTCTAAAATTATGAATACTGAGCTTGCGAATGCGCACTAAATCAATACCAATTAAAACAGGAGGCCTGATAAAAGAGCAGGGGGGTGGCGGGATTGAGCTGTAAACAGAGGCCGCTTCCAGCCCCCACCAAACAGAGATTAATTACTTTCAAAAGAGTAGTAACTAGCGCGATACGAAAACGGATGAGGCACAAGACCCCATTAAAGCCGCATTGGCATAACAACATACTGACAATTGCCGCCATCTGCCTCTTCGACTAAAACTGAGCTATTAGCGTCAGAAAGCGAAAACTTAGCGGTATCCCCATGGATCGCAGATAAAACGTCCAGTAAATAGCTCACATTGAAGCCGATCTCTAAATTCTCACCCTGATAATCAACTGCAACCGTTTCTTCTGCCTCTTCCTGCTCTGGGTTGTTCGCCACTATGCGCAGCTCGCCATTGGTAAGCAACATCCGTATTCCGCGATACTTTTCATTGGACAGGATCGCTGTTCTGGCAAAAGCCTGCCGTAGATCAGCGCGGGCACCTAACACCACCTTAGTACTACTGCGTGGCAAAACCCGCTCGTAGTCTGGAAATTTTCCATCTATTAGCTTAGAGGTAAAGGTAAAATCTGTGGTTACCACTCTTATATGGTTGCTACCCACTATAACTTCGGCCTGCTCCTCTTCATTTATAAGTAGCCGCGCCAGTTCAACAACACCTTTGCGAGGGACAATCACCTGCACAAGTTGATCTACGTTGATGTCGCCAATATAGGTAGCCATCGCCAAGCGATGACCATCAGTAGCAACCATCCGCAGATGACCGTTACCTAGCTCGAGCAGCATTCCATTTAAGTAATAGCGCACATCCTGCTGCGCCATAGCGAAGCTAGTGCGCTCGATAAGCCGCTTTAATTCACCTTGTTTTAGTGAAAAAACCTGTCCGCCTTTTGCTTGTTCTACACTTGGAAAATCATTGGCAGGTAAGGTCGACAACTGAAAGCGACTGCGGCCGGCCTTCATAACAAGTTTTTGCTCGTCAAGCTGAATACTAATATCGGAACCGTCTGGAAGCGCCTTACAAATATCGACCAGCTTCTTAGCCGGAATGGTAATTTCTCCGCTTTGCTGCACCGCACCTTCCGGCAGCTGAACGCGACCGATAAGCTCAACCTCTAAATCCGTCCCCGTGAGTGCTAATTCCTGGCCATTTAGCACTAACTGAACATTCGCCAATATCGGCAATGTTTGACGGCGCTCTACAACACCGGCTACGAGATTTAACGGCTTGATTAACGCTTCCCGCGAAATCGAAAATTTCATGCTTTCGGTTCCTGTTCCTTATCAAAAATCTCAAGGCTGGCAGCCAGTAAACACGTGACCACCAAAAACACCCGACTATGGTATTACTTTATTATATTAAGCCACTTTTAGACATCAGCTTGTGAGCAGCCTGATCAAATTTTGATAGTCTTCTCGCATATCGCCATCTGTTTCGCGCAATTCTTTAATCTTACGACAAGCATGCAACACGGTAGTGTGGTCGCGCCCCCCAAAACCATCACCAATTTCGGGCAGGCTGTGGTTAGTTAACTCCTTAGACAAGGCCATCGCCACCTGCCTGGGTCTCGCCACAGAACGACTACGGCGTTTGGACATTAGATCCGCCATCTTAATTTTGTAATATTCAGCCACGGTGCGCTGGATATTATCCAAACTTACCTGCTTGTCTTGTAGAGCCAGTAAATCCTTAAGGGATTCTTTAATCAACGGTATATCGATTGGCTTGGCCATAAAGCGGGAACTGGCTATTACGCGCTTTAAAACACCTTCAAGCTCACGCACATTGGAGCGAACGCGCTGGGCTATAAAAAACGCCGCATCGGAGGGCAGATCAGTTTTATCCTGCTCAGCCTTTTTCATCAAAATGGCTACTCGCGTTTCAAGCTCCGGAGGCTCAACCGCAACCGTAAGCCCCCAGCCAAAACGGGATTTTAAGCGCTCTTCCAAGCCTTTAATTTCTTTTGGATAACGATCGCAGGTTAGGATCATTTGCTGACCACCTTCTAGCAACGCATTAAAGGTGTGGAAGAATTCTTCTTGCGAGCGATCTTTACCGGAAAAAAACTGGATATCATCTATCAACAGCGCATCTACTGAACGGTAATAGCGCTTAAACTCATTTATCGCATTCAACTGCAGCGCCTTAACCATATCTGCTACAAAACGCTCAGAATGCAGATAAACCACCTTGGCGTTTGGGTTTTGCTGCATCAGCGAGTTACCCACAGCGTGCATCAAATGGGTTTTACCTAAACCCACGCCACCGTATAGGAACAGTGGGTTATAACCGCGCCCAGGGTTGCTGGCAACCTGACTAGCAGCCGCACGCGCTAATTGGTTGGATTTACCCTCAACAAAGGTATCAAAGGTATAGCCCTGCATTAAAGAGCTTTGGTGGCGAATACCACCCTCAACCTCTACTTGACGCTGACCACTAATATTTTGCGGCGACGTTATAATAGCTGGCTGAGAATTAAAATCTGCGTTTGCTTCGCCATTTTGACGCTCACTGCGCGGCCGACTCGGCGGCGGCATTGGCGCGCGATTAATAACCGGCGGATTTGGCGGGGAGACAGGCTGACGACCATTAGCATTAGCGCCGCCACGAACAGGAATTGGCTGGCGATCTACTATGCCAAGCTCAACATCTAACTTTCGACCTGCTGGTGACAATTCAGACACCAACTCTAAGATGCGCGCAAAGAAACGATCATTTACCCAATCGCGAACAAAACGATTAGGTGCAAACAAAAAAATCAGATCCTCACCAAGTTCCACCTGCAACGGTCTGATCCAGGTGTTAAATTGCTGAGCTGGCAACTCGTCTTGCAAATGCGCAATACATTTCTGCCACGTCGCTTCTGACAACACCATTCTCCAAATTAGCTTAAATAAAAAAGTTTAGAACCTATAGATTTATCAGCCATACAGGCAGGCAAATACGGCCCAGAAGTGGATCAATAGCGATCGCTTATAAACAGCCTTATATGAGTTGCCATTCTACCGTTCAATAACAGAGTTATCCACATATTTAATCCCTTTCAAATTCAAAAATTAAATAAAACTCCTTAAATTTCAACATGATAAAATATAAAAATAAAACCAATCAAGAAAATCAACAAAACCACTCCACTGTGGATAAATCAGCACTATAACTGTGGATAAGCAGGGGGTACACTGTGCAAAACCACTCAAACATCCAGACTACGGTAAACCTCTATCTTGCTATAACAAGTGATTGCTATTGGGCGAGGTATCCACTAAAATTCGCGATCCGATTTTTCGCTGTATTGGGCTTCAAAACCAAACAGCGCCGACTGCGTAAGTCGGCTAATTTAGTCAAGGTCAGAGATCATGAGCAAAAGAACATTTCAACCAAGCAACCTGAAAAAAGCCCGCAACCACGGTTTCCGCGCACGCATGGCTACTAAAAATGGCCGCAAACTGATTAATCGTCGCCGTGCCAAAGGCCGCGTAGTACTGTCAGCTTAATTTTAGATTTGTAATATCACTGGCAACGCAGTGAATTTTCAGTTTGAAAAAACACTGCGCCTGCTAAACGCCAGCGAATACCAAGCGGTGTTCGATGAGTCACGCCTGAAAGTTTCCTCCGCTGAAATATTGTTTTTAGCGAGAAAAAACGATCTCGATCGACCTCGACTGGGTTTGGTTATTGCCAAGAAAAATGTGCGCCTGTCCGTTCAGCGCAACAGAGTTAAGCGCAACATTCGAGAAACCTTTAGACACTATCAACATAATCTAAAGGGTATTGATGTTATCGTGCTTGCTCGGCGTGGTCTCGACCAACTAGACAACGCGCAAATGCAAGAAATCTGTAGCCAGCTTTGGCAGCAATTAGAAAAACGAGCTGAAAAACGCTTCCGTCAGCGAGAGGGTTAAATACTATGCAGCGGTTGCTTATCGCCTGCATTTCGTTCTACCGCCTGTTTATCAGTCCTCTGATGGCTCCGCATTGCCGTTTTTATCCCAGTTGTTCCAGTTATGCTATAGAAGCTATAAAACTCCACGGCGCACGTCGTGGTGGCTATTTAGGGCTTAAACGCCTACTCCGTTGCCACCCCCTTAGCAGCGGCGGCTACGATCCTGTACCATCCTGCCACTGTCACTCAACCGAACTCAAACTTTCAAGGCATTCAAGCAATGATTGATATTCAGCGCTATCTCCTTATCGCCGCCATCGCTGCCCTCTCTTTTATGTTATTGATCGAGTGGAAGAATTTTGAAGGGCCTGAAACCATAATTGCCAGCTCAGCTGCAGCCGACAAATCTGTGTCACCGGTTACAAGCAGTGGCGATAGCGATTTACCAATACTTAACCAAGATGCAGCCAGTACTAGCTTAGCAGTCGCGGGAAATAACAGCGGTGGTTTCCTAACAGTGAGCACCGACGTTCTTAATATTAAAATAGACCTGCATGGCGGTGATATTGTCTACGCTGGTCTACCGGCATACACCGCTGACCTCGAGTCTGACGACCCCTTCGTTATTCTCGAAAGCAATGAAAAGCGCGACTATATCGCACAAAGTGGTTTGATTGGCCAGAATGCTACCGACACCGCCGGTGGGCGCCCCAAATTTATCGCCAACACCGACAGCTATGAACTAGCTGAAGGAAGCGACACTATTAATGTTGATCTTCACTATCAATACAGCGATCAAATTAACATCGTCAAGCGCTTCCACTTCAAGCGTGGCGAATACTTGATCAAAATTGAATACTTAATCGACAACCAAAGCGATTCAGCGTTTCAAGCAAGCTTCTTTGGTCAATTAAAGCGCGGGAATAGCACCGACCCCAGCGTGGATGGCGAAGGCGGTATGTTTGCCATGAAGCCCTTTATGGGTGTGGCTTATGCCGACAACGAAGACAAATACAGCAAATTGGCTTTCGGTAAAATGAAAGACAAGCCTCTAAAAACCGCCGTCAATGGCGGCTGGATCGGCATCATCCAGCACTATTTCCTAAGTGCATGGATACCTAACCCAGAAAGTGTTAACGAACTCAGCACCATCGTCACCAAACAGGGAATTAACATCGCCCGCGTTACTAGTGCGGCAGTTACCGTTGCTCCTCACAGCCAAGGCAGCGTTGCCTCTTCTTTCTACACTGGGCCAAAAGACCAGTACCGCTTAGAAGAAATCTCACCTGGTTTAGAGCTGACCGTAGACTATGGCTTTCTGTGGTGGATTGCGCAGCCACTATTCTGGTTGCTTACCAAAATCCACGGCGTACTTGGTAATTGGGGTTTCGCAATTATCGGACTAACGATGTTGGTAAAAGCGGCATTCTTCCAACTAAACGCTAAAGCCTTCACATCCATGGCGAATATGCGCAAAGTGCAGCCCAAGCTGGTCGAACTAAAAGAACGCTATGCTGACGACCGCCAAAAGCAGTCCCAGGCCATGATGGAGCTTTATAAAACCGAGAAAATAAACCCACTTGGCGGCTGCTTGCCAATGGTTGTGCAAATGCCAGTATTTATGGCCCTGTACTGGGTATTAATGGAAAGTATAGAGCTCCGCCACGCACCCTTTGTTTTATGGATTCAAGATTTGTCGGCAATGGATCCGTATTTCATCCTGCCCTTGGTGATGGGTGTGTCGATGTTTATACAGCAGCGTCTTAATCCGCCGCCACCAGACCCAATGCAAGCCAAAATCATGCAGTGGATGCCGGTAGTCTTCACCTTTTTCTTCCTGTTCTTCCCTGCGGGTTTAGTACTGTACTGGGTGGTCAACAACACCTTATCCATCATTCAGCAGTACTTTATTACCAAGCATATAGAAAAGAGCGGGCTTCCCACTCGCTGATAGCCCACTATGGAAAACAGCTATCAAGACACTATTGCAGCAATCGCTACACCGCCCGGCAAAGGCGGTGTAGGTATTGTTAGGGTATCTGGCCCTAAAGCCTTAGAAATTGGCGAGCGACTACTTGGTAAAACTAATTTAAAACCCCGCTACGCCCATTACGGCAGCTTCTTTGAAGCTAGTGAAGATGGCCCTCGCAGCCTAGACCAAGGCATTGCCCTGTATTTTCCCGGCCCAAATTCCTTTACCGGCGAAGATGTTCTAGAGCTTCAAGGCCATGGCGGGCCTATCATTCTTGACTGTCTACTCCGCGAAGTTATTAAGGCTGGCGCCAGAATGGCCAGACCCGGTGAATTTTCTGAGCGTGCATTCCTCAATAATAAAATCGACCTCGCCCAAGCAGAAGCGATAGCCGACCTAATTGACAGCGCTTCCGAACAGGCAGCACGTCAGGCAGTGCGCTCCCTTGAAGGTGAATTCAGTAAGGAAATAAACCAGCTAGTAGAAGCCATTACCCAGCTGCGTATTTATGTTGAAGCCGCTATCGACTTTCCCGAAGAAGAAATCGATTTTATTAGTGACGGCCGCGTAGCTAGTGAATTAAACCGTATAAAACAACACCTCGAGCGGGTATTTTCCTCGGCTAAACAGGGCAGTATTCTCCGCGAAGGCATGACCGTAGTAATCGCTGGTCGCCCCAACGCCGGAAAATCCAGTCTATTGAATGCCCTTGCTGGCAGAGAATCAGCGATTGTTACCAATATCGCCGGTACTACTCGCGACGTCCTTAGAGAAAATATTCTCATTGATGGGATGCCACTGCACATCATCGATACCGCTGGTTTACGCGACAGCGACGACGTAGTAGAACAAGAGGGCATTAAACGAGCATGGGCTGAAATAGCCAATGCAGACCGCATCTTACTGGTAATAGACAGCCAAGACGCAGAGGATGAAACGCAAGCTATTCCCAGCGAGTTGCAGCCATTTATTGCCCAGCAGAAACTCAGCATTATTTATAATAAATGTGATCTGTCAGGCCACCCAGTAACGATAGATAATGGCGATATCACGCGCATATACTTATCTGCGAAACAAACCACCGGCATTGATCTTCTCCGCGAACATCTTAAATCCTGCGTTGGCTACAACGACGGCGACACCCCCTATATTGCCCGACGCCGTCATATTGAAGCCCTCAATATTGGCCGCGAACACATTCACGCCGGCGAAAAACAACTAGTCCACTACAATGCTGGTGAGTTATTGGCTGAAGAGCTACGAATCGCCCAACAAGCACTGGCGGAAATTACTGGCGAATTTAGCTCAGACGACCTGCTTGGCAGAATTTTCTCCAGCTTCTGCATCGGTAAATAGGCACAAGCGCTTACAACCAGCGATAGTCAAAATTACTCTTTTAACGCTACACTTAATACTATTGAAAAAATTAAGGATAGCCGATGTCCCGTGCCAAAAATAAGCACATAATCCCTTTGGCCATAATAGGGTTTAGCGTGGCAACGCCGTTACAGGCAAACTTCCTGTCAAACGACGACCTACCCATCGTATTAACGCCCGCACGCCTTAAGCAGAGTCGCAGCGAAGTACCCGCCAGTGTCAGCGTCATTGACCGCGAAATGATTAAAGCATCCGGATTATTAGAGATACCCGAACTGTTTAGGCTTATTCCAGGCACTTCTGTTGGCGCCCGCGACGGTTGGAATTATGTAGTTAGCTATCACGGCAGTAATTATCGCGACTCTCGGCGAATGCAGGTATTAATCGATGGCCGCTCGGTATACCAGGCAGGTCTTGCAACAGTAGACTGGAATGACATCCCAATCACTATTGAGGATATCGAACGCATAGAAGTCGTGCGTGGACCGTCTACGGCAAGTTATGGCGCCAATGCCTTTCTCGGCGTAATCAATATCATCACCAGACACCCAGCCGATATTCCCTATTTAGAAGGCAGTGCCCAACGGGGCTCGGAGCACGCCGAAAACTACCGCATTAGCCACGCGGATGAATACTTGGGGGGCCACTACCGGATCACAATCGCCAGCCGTCACGACGACGGCTTCGATATAAAGAAAAATGGCCAAGAACGCTTAGATAGCAAAACAGTACAACTATTTAACACACGCTACGAGCGGCAATTTAATAACATCAGCCTCAGTTTAAACTTAGGCTATAAAGAAGGCCGTGTTACCGACGATTACTCTGATATTGATGTCACCTCCCCAGACACCAATGTCGATGACTACTACTTTTCGTCAAAAATCGAGAAGGAGCTCTCTGTATTCCATAGTGTTAAATTTCAATATGACTTTTCTGGCCAGCAACAAATTCATCGCTGGACAGCACAAATTCCACCTTTTTACACCGACCTAGCCAATAACCCAGCGCCATTAATACTCGTCGACGCCAACGAAGATCAACAAGTAAATCGGCACGATATCGATTTTCAAGATACTTATATATGGAATGAAAGCGTAACCAGTGTGGCCGGCGTTCACTTAAAGCAATCCAGAGTTAGCTCAGAAACCTATTACGGCGGAACAATTAAAAGTAATAATTATCAATTTTTTTATAATATAGAAAAAAAATTATCCGATAAATTTACAGTGAACAGTGGTGGGTCCTATGAGTATGAAGAAGACATAGGTAAAAACTTCTCACCTAGACTCGCTTTTCACTACCACGTAAATAAGAATAATAATTTTCGATTTATCTATTCTGAAGCAATAAGAACACCAGACTTATTAGAAACTTCAGCAAACTGGACCTACACAGGTCGCAATATTAGACCGGCAAATGGCGGCCCCACAACGGCAGTGCTCTTACAAACAGCAAAGGGTAACCCCAATCTAAAACCAGAGTTAATACAATCTCGGGAAATTGGCTACTACGGAAATTTTTATAACTTACACTTGCAGTGGGATGTAAAAATTTTTAGCGACCACCTAGAGCAGCTAATGTCTAACTCTATATCACTAGATAGATTTGATCCCGTTAATGATAGTTACCTAAAACAACAAGGTATTGAAACCGAAATAGATTATAGGCCGAGTCATCAATGGCTTCTTCACGGCAGTTACGCCTATATAAAAGATGAGTCGAACACGAATACCGAAACCACATTTACACCGAGAAATTCGGCCAGCGTGTTAGTGAGTTATAAATACACACCCAGCATCCAGATTTCACTTTCAAAGTATTATGCTAGAGCAATAGGCACCTCTGAAAACAAATTTTCGCGAACCGACATTAGGCTAAGCAAGACTATTAGCTTCAACAAAAGTGAACTTGAGTTAAGTTACAGTGGTCAATACCGTAACGACGACGACAGTGAATTATTGCGAGACAATATTTACACTAACAAACTTCGTCAATTACTTGGCGTTACATTGCGTTACTAAATATCGACAAGGGTCAAGGATTAGCCTCTTGAGAAATTATTTATATGGATTATTTTTATTAATTTTATGTGCACCGGCTTTTTGTCAAATCAAAAAGCCGGTGATAGACCTTATATTGCCTGAACAAAACTCAAAACTAGAATTACTTTCAAAAAAAATAGCAGATAACCAATACTTTACTGTAAACACCTACATAAAAAATTTACCACAAACTAAAGACCGTGGTGAAATACTCCTTACTGTCTCTGAAAAACTACTACCTTTATTAAAGAACAGCCCATACAAAGCAAATTTTGCGCTTTACGTAAATTCCATTGTATACCAATCTGAAAATTACAAAAACACCACAGCTTTGTATTCTGATCAATCTATGCATAAACAACTCGCGCTCATTTCCGCTATCTACAGCTTTACGCCACTTAGGGTCGGCATTGCATATCAAGATCCTCACTATATTTATGAAATAGAAAAAGAATCTAAAAACTTTCCATTAATGAATTTTGTAATAGAACAGGCTACAGGAAAAACTAAATTACGAACCATTAATAGAATAATACAAAGTAGCGATATTGTTCTAGCTACACCAGAGTCTTCTCTATATAACTCGCAAACTATCCGCTCAATATTATTAAGTAGTTATCGCCACCAAACGATGATCATTGGACCAAACGAAGGTTTTGTTAACGCTGGTGCTTTAGCTTCTATCACAACAAGTCCCGAGCAATATACCGACGAAATAATCGCCATGATTAATTCATATATTGAGTCAAATACTATTCCTAAACCACGCCATCCTAGCCATTACAGCGTAAAACTAAATTACAGTGTTGCAGAATCACTAGGTATTGACCTTCAGTCCGAAGCTGAACTCCTTCAAGAAATTGCAGGTTACGAATTACAATGAGTCTTCGTCATTACATAAAAAAATATACCATTTTCCAACAAATTCTCATTGCTGGTATCGCTCCCTCTATTATTTTATTCTCTGCATTATTTAGCTACTCACTGGTCGCGAGGCTTAATGACGCCGAGCGCAGCCAACAGGAAATTGCAAAACGAATTGCAGAAAACATCGCCGCCGTTAGTGAACTTGCTATTATTAGCGGCAACGATACTCAACTACTCGACATAATGGGTTCTGCTTTAGCAAGCGATCTTCTGTCAATCACTATTCTGAATTCAGAAACGGGGAAATCACTGAGCTTAAAAAACCACAGCAACAACAGTGATATCTACCAAGTAATCACCGTGCCTATTCTGCAGCATAGTATTACCTTAGAAGATCCCATAACCGGCGAGGGTACTAAGAACAGCCAAGACAAGCTTATTGGCAGTGTCAGCATCAAACAATCCAAAGACCAATTATTACATCTTCAACAACGCATCATCAGAATTTCGAGCTTTATTGGTCTGTTATCGATGTTTATCAGTATTGCTCTGGCTTGGCTAATTAGTCGCCGACTATCCAGACCATTAGCTGAAATTACTCAGGTAACCAAAAATATTGCAGAGGGAAATTATTTAAGTCGAATTGAGACGTTTAATCGCGGCGAACTCGGTGAGCTGCAAACCCATATTAATGATATGGCCAAGAGCATAGAGCAACAGCAAGATGAACTAAAAGAGCACCTTCAACTGTTGCAAATAGCGAAGGAAGAAGCAGACCAGGCAAACTCGGCAAAAAGTATGTTTTTAGCAACCATGACCCATGAATTGCGTACCCCAATGAATGGCGCACTCGGCATGTTGCAACTCCTGTCTAATACCAAGCTCGACGCCGAACAAAACCACTATATTGATATAGCCAGAGAATCCAGCGAACACCTACTTAACATCGTAAATAACATTCTCGACTTTTCAAAAATAGAGAAGGGTGAATTAAAACTCCAGGATCGTTATTTCTCTGCCCCACAATTGTTCGACAATCTACTTGCGCCACTACGTTATGACGCGGAGAAAAAAGGCCTCACCTTTAGCACGTATATCGACCCGCAGCTTGAAACATTAAAAATACTCGGAGATGACACCCGAATAAGGCAGATTCTACTAAACCTCGCTGCGAACTCGGTTAAATTTACCCACCAAGGCAGTATTACCATACGCTTAAGCGCCCTAGAAATAGCCAGTGAGCAACTAAACCTCGAACTTAAAATCAGCGATACCGGCATTGGTATCAGCGATGCAGATCAAAAAATCATCTTTAACAGCTTTAGGCAGGCCGATGGCTCGCATCGCCGTCGCTATGGTGGCTCAGGTCTTGGCCTCGCTATCGTTCGCCGGCTTTGCGAGCTCATGGGTGCTCAAATAGAGCTCAATAGCGAAAGAGATCGTGGCTCAGACTTCTACGTGCGTTGGTCTGCACCTTACCAACTGAATAACACTCAAGTAAGTAAAAGTAAGCCACTGCTAGGCGACTCCTTAAATGCTAAATCAGCGCTTATTGTTGAAGACAACCGTATAAACCAATTACTTATGGATAATATTCTGCGCCGCTGGGGAATGCATACCACTTGCTGTGACAACGGTGAAGAAGCCTTGGTTGAGCTAAAAAAGCAGCATTTCGACGTCATTTTAATGGACTTACAAATGCCTATTATGGATGGCTTTGAGGCGACGAAAATCATACGCCAACAGGAAGAATACGCTGAAACTCCGATTATCGCTTTAACTGCCAATAACTTTCAGGAAGACAGAGAGCAATGTTTTGCCGTTGGTATGAATGATTTCCTGAGTAAACCCGTGTCACTAACCATATTAAAGAAAAAAATCGCCCATTGCTTAGCGCAAAGTCGTGGGACAAGCCTTATGGAAGATGTGGATAATACAAAGGAATAAGTGGCATTACGCACAGGCAGAAAATAAGTGCCAAGTTATCCACATTTCGTCCCCAACTCCCCCCCATGATCCTGACAGCCTCCCTGTGGATAAAACACCTACTTATCATCATATAAAATTCTTTAAATTCAGTAAGTTAACGAAGTTATCAACAAAAATGGCGTTCTTAATAACTACATCAGTAATAAGTAACATAAGATATTTAAGATATATGTACATAAAAGATTATATAAATACTAACTGATTAAATTTTCACCAATTCATTGCAGGATGCCTGGATACACGTATAATTTCGCTCCTTCTCATTTTCTTCTCTTTAGGTGTCTCGTGGATTATCCGCAGCATTTCGACGTTATTGTTATTGGTGGTGGCCATGCCGGAACCGAGGCCGCCTTAGCGGCAGCTCGTATGGGTTCGGCAACCCTACTGTTGACCCATAACATAGAAACCCTAGGTCAAATGTCTTGTAACCCCGCTATTGGCGGTATTGGTAAAAGTCATTTGGTGAAAGAGATCGACGCTTTGGGTGGCGCAATGGCAAAAGCCACAGATCTCGGCGGTATCCAATTTCGAGTGCTCAACGCTCGTAAAGGCCCTGCTGTGCGAGCAACACGTGCCCAGGCAGATCGTGTTTTATACAAAGCCGCGATTCGCACGATTCTTGAAAACCAAGAAAACCTCGCAATTTTTCAGCAAGCTGTTGACGATCTTATTGTTGAAAACGAGGAAGTCCGTGGGGTCGTTACCAATATTGGCTTGCGTTTTTTTGCTAAAAGCGTCGTACTTACCGCGGGTACCTTCCTCGGTGGAAAAATTCATATCGGCTTGAACAATCACAGTGGTGGACGAGCCGGTGATCCACCATCGATTGCATTGGCTTCGCGTTTGCGAGAATTACCTTTTCGGGTAGACCGCCTAAAAACAGGAACACCACCACGAATTGACGCAAAAACAGTCAATTTTGAAGGACTGGAAGCGCAGTGGGGCGATACCCCGCGGCCAGTGATGTCGTATTTGGGCAATCGCAATCAACACCCAGAGCAAGTCTGTTGCTGGATCACCCATACTAACGAAAAAACCCATGAAATTATTCGCGGTGGCTTAGATCGCTCGCCAATGTATACCGGAGTGATTGAAGGTATTGGTCCGCGATATTGTCCGTCTATAGAAGATAAAGTGCATCGCTTTGCCGATAAAACTGGGCATCAGGTTTTTATCGAGCCAGAGGGCTTAAATACCCACGAGTTATATCCCAATGGTATTTCAACCAGCCTGCCGTTCGACGTGCAGCTAAACTTGGTTCGCTCGATCAAAGGCTTCGAAAATGCCCATATGACACGGGCAGGCTACGCGATTGAGTATGACTATTTTGAACCTCGCGACTTAAAATACTCGCTGGAAACTAAATTCATAAAAGGCCTATTTTTTGCAGGTCAAATTAACGGCACCACCGGTTACGAAGAGGCCGCGGCTCAAGGCTTGCTCGCTGGCGCTAATGCCTCACTTTTGGCGCAAGGTCGTGAAGCCTGGTGTCCTCGCCGAGACGAGGCTTACATTGGCGTTCTGGTTGATGATCTTATTACCATGGGCACCAAAGAGCCTTACCGCATGTTCACTTCGCGTGCGGAATATCGCTTGCTGCTGAGAGAAGATAATGCGGATTTGCGTTTAACCGAAAAAGGCCGTGAATTAGGCCTAGTGGATGATGCGCGTTGGGCGGCTTTTTCAGCAAAACGTGAAAATATCGAAATTGAACGCCAGCGCTTAGCCGAGTGTTGGGTGCAGCCGGGTAGTAGCGAAGCGGCAATTTTGGCTGAAAAAATCGAAAAACCGCTCAGCCACGAGTACAACTTGCTGGATTTGCTCAAGCGTCCTGAACTCAAGTACACCGATTTAGCGCCTTTTGCTCAGGGCGAAATGGGTATAGTCGACGAACAGATCGCAGAGCAGATTGAAATTGGAGTGAAATACGCCGGTTATATCGACCGTCAACAAGACGAAATTAATCGCCTACGTCGCCATGAAGATACCCGTTTGCCAGTTGATTTCGATTACAGCGTAATCGAAGGCTTGTCGAATGAAGTGAAGCAAAAACTGGGTAATACGCGGCCGCAAACCTTGGCACAAGCCTCGCGTATACCGGGGGTAACTCCAGCAGCAGTGTCGCTATTACTGGTTTATTTGAAAAAACGTGGCTTGCTGGATAGGAAAACTGCCTGAGTGGATGTGTTAAAAAAGACCCTTGATGAAGGGATTACTGCCTTGGGCCTCGACGTTAGCGAGGCCCAGCGAGATCTGTTACTTAAGTATGTCGCACTGCTTCACAAATGGAATAAGGCCTATAATTTAACCGCCATTCGCGACCCAGAGGCCATGATCTCGCGCCATATTTTGGACAGTCTGAGTATTGCACCGTATATTAGCGCCAATCGCTGTCTAGACGTGGGCACAGGAGCGGGTTTACCGGGTATACCCCTGGCGATTATTTTTCCAGAGAAGCAATTTGACCTGCTCGACAGCAACGGTAAAAAAACGCGGTTTTTGATTGAAGCAAAAATGCAGCTTCAATTAACGAATATAAGCGTCCATACCGCTCGGGTTGAGCAATTTCAAAGCGATGTTTTATTCGATGGAATCTTGTCACGGGCGTTTGCCTCACTGCTCGATATGGTAAATGGTTGCCAAGGCTTGCTCAGTCCAGAGGGCAAACTTTACGCAATGAAAGGCGTTTTTCCTGAAGGGGAGTTGAGTCAACTCCCAAAACACTTTATCGTCGAGCATTCGCACGTTTTGTCTGTGCCCGCCGTGGACGAAGCCAGACATTTACTGGTTCTTAGCCGTCACTAATCAGCAACACCATATAGCGCAATTGACAGGGAAATTTCGTGGCCAAGGTATATGCAATCACCAACCAGAAAGGTGGCGTGGGCAAAACCACGACCAGCGTGAATCTGGCCGCGTCCCTGGCGGCAACCAAACGCAAAATCTTACTTATTGATCTAGACCCCCAAGGTAATGCCACCATGGGTTGCGGAATAGACAAAGCCAGTTTGGAATACTCGGTTTACGATGTGCTGGTCGCTGGCCGCAGTGTTGCAGACTGTGTAGTGGCTGCACCTGAATGTGGATTTATGGTCTTACCGGCCAATCAAGACTTAACCGCAGCAGAAGTTGAATTGCTGAATGAAATAGGCCGCGAATTTCGCCTCCGTGAAGCTTTAGCGCCGATTTTAGGTGATTACGACTATATTCTAATCGACTGCCCTCCATCCCTTAATATGTTAACAATCAATGCGTTAGCAGGTTCTGGAGGCGTAATTATTCCCATGCAGTGCGAATACTATGCACTGGAAGGTTTAAGTGCTTTGATTAATACAATAAATCGAGTCAAGCAGCTCATAAACCCCAAATTAGAAATTGAAGGAATTTTGCGGACCATGTTTGATGGCCGCAATAGCTTAACAAACCAAGTAACTGACGAGTTACGTCGGCATTTTGGTGAAAAATTATACAGCACTGTTATCCCTCGCAATGTCCGTCTCGCGGAAGCGCCTAGCCACGGCCTGCCAATATTGTTTTACGATAAACAATCAAAAGGCTCCTTGGCATATTTGGCCTTAGCCGGCGAAATGTTGCGTCGCGCTGGGAAAACAGATCCCCACGGTGACGTAAAAGAAGACGAACAGCTTGGGCAAATTCATGGTTAAAAAACGAGGTTTAGGTCGTGGCTTGGACGCCTTGTTGGGCGAAGCGTCAACGCCAGTCGCAATAGACACACAAGATCACGTGGCGAGCGCCATTGCAGCAGAAGACGAGGCCGTTGTGTCAACGCCGAGCGGTTCAGTTTCTGCGGATGGTACGCTGCGCAATTTACCTGTTGAGTTTATGCAGCGCGGCCGCTACCAGCCACGTCGCGATATGCAGCCAGAAGCGCTAGAGGAGTTAGCTAACTCTATTCGCTCACAAGGTATTATGCAGCCAATAGTTGTGCGGCCAATCGACGGCGGCCGCTACGAGATTATCGCCGGTGAACGGCGCTGGCGCGCGTGTCAATTAGCGGGCCTAGACTCCGTACCTGCGTTGATTCGCGATGTGCCAGACGAAGCCGCTGCGGCGATGGCTTTGATAGAAAACCTCCAGCGCGAAGATTTAAACCCCATGGAAGAAGCGCTAGCCATGGTGCGCTTGCAAAAGGAGTTTGAATTAACCCACGCCGAAATTGCGCAATTGGTGGGTAAATCGCGGACAACAATCACTAACTTACTGCGTCTCACTGGTTTGCGGGAAGAAGTGCAGATCTTGCTCGAAAATGGCGATATTGAAATGGGTCATGGTCGGGCGCTATTGGGCTTACCCCAAGAAGAACAATCCGCTGCCGCTTCGATGGTAGTGAGCAAGGGCTTGTCTGTTCGTCAAACCGAAGCACTGGTGCGGCGTTTAGTTGACGAAAAAAACATTAGTAAACCACAAAAGTCCCTCGACCCCGATATTAAGCAATTGCAAGAGAGCTTGTCGGAGCGACTCGGCTCACCGGTTGCTATTGCCCACAGCGCCAAAGGGCGAGGCACGGTCAGTATTAAATACAGCAGCCTCGATGAACTAGACGGCATTTTAAATCACATTAAGTAGCGTATTTTGTGGTTATTTTAATAAAGCCCTACATTATGTGGTGGTTTTTAATGATGTACCGGCCAGTTTAAAAGATAAATTCTTGATTTTAGTGGCTAAAATAGATTTCGTGAATATATGACTTTAGTACCATAACTACTGAAATCGGTTGAACATTAACCATATAGCCCATATAATTCGCCCCGCTTTTTGGACAAGCAGTGCAGGCATTAAATTAGCCATTTTTGGCAACAGCGGAAGCAATATGAAAGCAGAAAGACAGCGGAAAATCCCGCGCACTGCTCATCAAATAGCTAGACCGCCGGTGGTAAAAATGTATGGTTTGCAATTTGCTGTGGTGTTATTGGCCAGTGTTATAGCAATCCCCTTGGATATGGTAGTGGCCTATTCCATCATGATCGGGGGAATGATTTCCGTAATACCCAATGCGTATTTTGCGCGCCAAGTATTTCGATACGCCGGTGCGGCATACGCACGTGAAGTGGCTCAGTCATTTTACCGAGGCGAATCGGGGAAATTTATTGCGACACTGGCGCTATTTGCCACAACATTTGCTTTAGTTAAGCCATTGCAGGTGTTTGTCTTATTTCTGGCATATCTGATCGTTATGCTGCTGAACGCTGTAATACTTGCCCACTTCACCGTGGTAAACAAAAAAGCGTCAAATTAGCTCAACGCTTAACATTTACGAGAGAGATACATGGCAGCTGAATCACAGTCTACCGTTGGTTATATCCAGCACCATCTTACCAATTTAACCTATGGTAAGCTTCCCGCCGGCTATGAACGTCTAGATGACAAAGGCCATGTGCATGAAGTCTTAGCTCAAGACACCTGGACTTTGGCGCACAGCGGCGCTGAAGCATCCGACATGGGCTTCATGGCTATCCATGTTGATTCTATGTTTTGGTCAATTGGTTTGGGCTTTTTGTTTTTACTTATTTTTGCTCGTATTGCTAAACGCGCACACAGTGGTGTGCCGCGCGGCGCGCAAAATATCCTTGAAATGATTATTGGCTTTATTGATCAAACTGTTAAAGACGGTTTTCATCATAAAAACGCCATGATCGCGCCAATGGCGCTGACTATTTTCATGTGGATTATTCTGATGAATACCATGGACTTAGTACCGGTCGACTGGATTCCCGCCTTCATGGGCTGGATAACAGGTAACCCGCATTTCTTCTTTAAAGTAGTACCAACAACCGATCCAAACGTGACTTTGGGTATGGGTTTCACGGTATTTGGACTGATGGTGTATTTCACTATCGTCAAAAAAGGCTTTATGGGATTTGTAAAGGAGCTTACTCTGCATCCTTTCCACAGCCCCAAGTGGTACGTCAATATATTATTAGTGCCAATTAACTTTGCGCTAGAAGCAATTTCTTGGATCTCTAAGCCAATTTCTTTGGGCCTGCGACTGTTCGGTAACATGTACGCCGGTGAGATGATCTTTATCCTTATTGCGACTATGTTTGGTGCGGGTTTAGTACTAGGTATATTTGCCGGTGTGTTGCAGTGGGCGTGGGCAGTATTCCACATCCTTGTAATCACCCTACAAGCATTCGTCTTCATGGTGTTAACCATTGTTTATATGGCAACGGCACATCAAATTGAAGAAGAAGACCAGTTTCACTGATTACCATTTTTATTAACTTAAAGTTGAAAGTAGGAGAACTACCATGGGTTTAGCACTGATCGCTGTTGCTTTGATGATTGGTTTTGGCGCACTGGGTACGGCCATTGGCTTCGCTATCCTCGGCGGAAAATTGCTCGAAGGTTCAGCTCGCCAGCCAGAATTAGCACCAATGCTGCAAGGTAAAATGTTCCTGATCGCTGGTCTGCTTGACGCAGTCCCCATGATCGGTGTTGGTATCGCGATGTACGTTCTGTTTGTTGTTGTTCCTGGTCTGCCTGCTTAATTGCTCGCTACGACAAAACATAGACAGCAAATTCATACAGCAGAGGTATCGGCGTGAATATTAATCTCACACTGATTGGACAATCGATCAGCTTTCTGTTCTTTGTATGGTTCTGCCACGCATTTGTGTGGAGTGCTATTCGCAAAGCGATGGACGAGCGTGAAAAGCAAATCGCTGATGGTTTGGATGCCGCAGACCGTGCTGGCCGCGATCTTGAGTTAGCTCAAGAGAAAGCAGCCAAGCAACTGCGCGAAGCGAAAGGCGAAGCAGCAACTATTATTGATGCTGCTAATAAGCGCGCTAGCCAAATCGTTGAAGAAGCTAAAGACGTGGCACGTGTTGAAGGCGATCGCCTGAAAGCAGCCGCCGAAGCCCAGATTGAGCAAGATGTGAACCGCGCTAAAGAACAGCTGCGTTCACAAGTTGCTAAACTGGCCTTGGTTGGCGCGAGCAAAGTGCTGGAAGCATCTATCGATGAGTCTGTTCATAAAGACATGGTCGACAAGCTGGCAGCAAGCCTGTAAGCGGAGTTGATCATGGCGGAATTAAGCACAACAGCTAGACCCTATGCCAAGGCAGCTTTCGAGCACGCTTTGGCTGCTTCAGCATTGGCCGAATGGTCAACAATGCTGAATACCGCAGCAGCAGTTGCTCAGCAAGCGGGTGTTCAGAAAGTTCTGGGCTCCCCGGCAATGACAACCGCTCAGCAGGCGCAGACTTTTATTGATATCTGCGGTGATACCTTTAATGCTGGCGGCGAAAATTTCATCAAGATACTCGCAGAGAACAAGCGACTGAGCCTGCTTCCAACAATCAGTGAATTGTTTGAAGCGCAGAAGGCGATTCAAGAAAAAACCGTGGATGTCGAAATCACCACAGCGTTTGCCTTGGACACAGCTTCTGAACAGCGTCTTGCCGAAGTTTTAACTAAGAAATTGGCTCGCCAAGTGAATGTTCACTCCCATGTAGATGCCAAATTAGTAGGCGGCGTGGTGATTAAAGCAGGTGACTTGGTGATAGATGGCTCGGTGCGCGGTCGCTTAGCGAAACTCGCTGAAGCATTAAATTCCTGAGCGTTTAAAGAATAGGATTGAGGAACAGAGCATGCAGCAACTGAATCCATCCGAGATTAGCGATATTATCAAACAGCGCATCGATAATTTAGATGTGTCTGCCCAAGCCCAAAATGAGGGCACGGTAGTATCGGTATCTGACGGTATCGTACGCATCCACGGTTTAACCGATGTGATGTACGGCGAAATGATCGAGTTTGAAGGTGGCCGTTTTGGTATGGCACTTAACCTTGAGCGCGATTCGGTCGGCGCCGTGGTTTTGGGCGACTACCTTGGTATCGCCGAAGGCCAGACCTGTAAATGTACTGGTCGTATATTAGAAGTACCGGTTGGTCCGGAATTGCTTGGTCGCGTTGTAGACGCACTGGGTAACCCAATCGACGGTAAAGGCCCTATCAACGCAAAATTAACCGACGCAATAGAAAAAGTTGCTCCCGGTGTAATTTGGCGTAAGTCGGTAGACCAACCAGTGCAGATCGGCCTTAAAGCCGTTGATGCCATGGTGCCAATCGGTCGCGGTCAGCGCGAACTGATTATCGGTGACCGTCAGATCGGTAAAACCGCAATTGCAATAGACGCCATCATTAACCAGAAGTCTTCTGGTATTAAATGTGTGTACGTCGCAATCGGTCAGAAAGCATCTTCTATTGCCGCTGTTGTGCGTAAATTAGAAGAGCACGGCGCAATGGACCACACCGTGGTTGTTGCTGCTACCGCATCTGATCCAGCATCTATGCAGTTCATTGCTCCTTTCACTGGCTGTACTATTGGTGAGTACTACCGTGATCGCGGCGAAGACGCACTGATCATTTATGACGATTTGACTAAGCAGGCTTGGGCCTACCGTCAAATCTCCCTGTTGTTGCGTCGTCCACCGGGTCGTGAAGCTTACCCCGGCGATGTATTCTACCTCCACTCTCGTCTACTTGAGCGCGCAGCCCGCGTTTCAGAAGATTACGTTGAGAAATTCACCAACGGTGAAGTGAAAGGTAAAACAGGTTCATTAACGGCTCTGCCTGTTATCGAAACCCAAGCGGGTGACGTATCGGCTTTCGTACCGACCAACGTTATCTCTATCACCGATGGTCAGATCTTTGTTGAAACAGATATGTTCAACTCAGGTATACGCCCAGCGATGAACGCCGGTATTTCGGTATCGCGGGTTGGTGGTGCAGCGCAGACCAAGATCATCAAGAAATTGTCTGGTGGTATTCGTACCGCACTGGCTCAGTACCGTGAATTGGCGGCGTTCTCGCAGTTCGCATCTGACCTTGATGAAGCGACTAAAGCTCAGCTTTCACAAGGTGAGCGCGTTACCGAACTGATGAAGCAGAAACAGTACAGCCCCCTCAGCATTGCTGAAATGGGTCTATCTTTGTACTGCGCTAACGAAGGTCACCTGAAAAACGTTGAAGTTGCCAAGATTCTCGATTTTGAATCAGCAATTCTGTCTTTCGCCAACAGCGACTACGCCGGCGTAATGAAAGAAATCAACGACAGCGGTAACTGGAACGCAGAACTAGAAGGCAAGTTCAAAGAACTCGTTGAAAAGTTCAAGGCAACTCAGACTTGGTAAGACGTTAAGCTGCGCCACCGCGCAGCTTTTCTGCTTGAGGATTGTTGAATCATGGCAGGTGCAAAAGAGATACGCACCCAGATATCCAGCATCAAGAGCACGCAAAAAATCACTAGCGCCATGGAAATGGTTGCGGCGAGTAAAATGCGTAGAGCTCAAGATCGCATGGAAGTGGGTAAACCCTACGCACGGCGCATGCGCGCGGTGGTGGGTCATATCGCCAATGCAAATCCAGAGTACCGTCATCAGTATATGACTGAGCGGGAAGTTAAACGCGTCGGTTTCGTCATTGTTTCTACAGATCGCGGTCTTTGTGGCGGCTTGAACACCAATGTGTTCAAAAAAGCTATCAAAGCGATGAAAGGCTGGTCTGACAAGAACGTAGAAATTGATTTGTGCTTAATCGGCAGCAAGGCTGGGGCATTTTTCAAGAGCTACGGTGGCAATGTAGTTGCTGCAGCAAAAGACATGGGCGAAGCGCCTAGCGTTGCTGATTTGATTGGCAGTGTAAAAGTTATGCTCGACGCTTACGGCGAAGGCAATATTGACCGCCTGTATCTGGTTGGTAATGAGTTTGTGAACACCATGACTCAAAGCCCATTTGTAAGCCAGTTACTGCCTTTGGAAGCAGAGCAAGACGACAGTTTAAAGCATCACTGGGATTATATTTACGAGCCCAGCCCTGAAGAATTACTGGAAGGCTTATTGACTCGCTATGTTGAGTCACAGGTTTACCAAACAGTGGTTGAGAACGGTGCCTGTGAGCAAGCTGCAAGAATGATCGCGATGAAGAACGCGACTGACAATGCCGGCGATATTATCGACGGTCTGCAGCTGGTTTATAACAAAGCACGTCAGGCAGCGATTACCCAGGAACTGTCAGAAATCGTGAGTGGTGCAGCGGCGGTATCGTCGTAAGTATTTTCACCACTGAAACAGAATTTGATTATTTAAGGTTTTGAAGAGGAACCGGACATGAGTAGCGGACGTATCGTACAAGTTATCGGCGCCGTTATCGACGTGGAATTTCCACGCGATGCGGTACCACAGGTCTATGATGCACTGTTGGTTACTGACAGCGGTCTAACCCTGGAAGTGCAACAGCAATTAGGAGACGGCGTAGTTCGCACCATCGCCCTCGGTTCTTCTGAAGGATTGCGTCGTGGTCTAGACGTTAGCAACACTAACGACAAGATCAAAGTACCCGTGGGCATTGAAACCCTGGGCCGGATCATGGACGTTCTTGGCAACCCCATTGACGAATGTGGCCCTATCGGCGAAAAAGAGCGTATGCCTATTCACCGTAAGGCGCCTGCCTACGAAGAATTAGCATCTTCTAACGACCTACTCGAAACCGGTATTAAGGTTATCGACTTGGTTTGCCCATTCGCACGGGGTGGTAAAGTTGGTCTGTTCGGTGGTGCCGGTGTTGGTAAAACCGTAAACATGATGGAATTGATCAACAACATCGCAACCGAACACAGCGGTTTGTCTGTATTCGCCGGTGTTGGTGAGCGTACTCGTGAAGGTAACGACTTCTATCACGAGATGCAGGAAGCCGGCGTTGTAAACGTCGAAGACTTCAGCAAATCTAAAGTAGCGATGGTTTACGGCCAGATGAACGAGCCACCAGGTAACCGTTTGCGCGTTGCACTGACTGGTTTGACCATGGCTGAAAAATTCCGTGACGAAGGCCGTGACGTACTGTTGTTCGTTGACAACATCTACCGTTACACCTTGGCCGGTACCGAAGTATCTGCACTGTTGGGTCGTATGCCTTCAGCGGTAGGTTACCAGCCAACACTGGCCGAAGAGATGGGTGTTCTTCAGGAACGAATCACTTCGACTAAGACTGGCTCTATCACTTCTATCCAGGCGGTATACGTACCGGCGGATGACTTGACCGACCCATCGCCAGCAACCACCTTTGCTCACTTAGACTCAACTGTTGTACTGAGCCGTGACATCGCTGCTAAGGGTATTTACCCAGCGGTAGATCCACTGGACTCTACTTCACGTCAGTTGGATCCGCTGATCATTGGTGCCGAGCACTATGAAGTGGCTCGCGGCGTACAGAACGTATTGCAGCGCTACAAAGAACTGAAAGATATTATCGCCATTCTCGGTATGGACGAATTGTCTGAAGAAGACAAAACGACTGTAGAGCGTGCTCGTAAAATCGAACGTTTCTTGTCACAGCCTTTCCACGTCGCTGAAATCTTTACCGGTAGCCCAGGTAAGTACGTGTCTCTGAAAGACACCATTGCTGGCTTTAGCGGTATTCTGAACGGTGACTACGATCACCTGCCAGAGCAGGCTTTCTACATGGTTGGTACCATCGAAGAAGCAATCGAGAAAGCGGCTAAACTGTAAGCTCGCGCAAGCGAGCTTTACGCCTGAGAGGCTAAAATATGGCTATGACTATTCATTGTGACATCGTTAGTGCTGAAGCAGAGTTGTTTTCTGGTCGCGCTAAGCTGATCGTTGCAAACGGTACCCAGGGTGACCTGGGTGTGACTTATGGTCACGCGCCGTTGCTGACATCGCTTGAGCCCGGCCCAGTACGTATTGTGCAGGACAACGGCGAAGAGCTGATCTTTTATGTTTCTGGTGGTTTTCTAGAAGTACAGCCCAATGTGGTAAGTATTCTGGCCGACACCGCGATCCGCGCTGGCGACCTCGACGAGGCAGCAGCACTGGAAGCACAGAAACACGCTCAACAAGCGATGCTAAATCAGAGTGGCGATATCGACTACTCTCGTGCAGCAGCGCAGTTGGCAGCAGCGACCGCTCAACTTCGGACTTTGCAACAAATCCGGAAATCGTTGAGCAAATAACGCAATTTTGCTGTCTTAAGAAAAGGGCGACTCCGGTCGCCCTTTTTCGTATCCGCTCGTATTCCCCGTTACAATCAAGCAGGTACTACTCTTAAACGAAAATACTGCGTTAAAAAGGACATAACATGACATTAGAAGTGATTATATTAGCTGCTGGTCAAGGCAGTCGGATGCGATCAACTCTCCCGAAAGTATTGCATCCCGTCGCGGGCAAAAGCATGCTTTCCCATGTTATCGACCTTGCCAGCGCCGTCGCAAGTTCCACAACCCATGTGGTTATCGGTCACGGTGCAGATCAGGTAAAACAAAGTATTACTGATCCTGCCATACAGTGGGCACTGCAAAGTGAGCAAAACGGCACTGGCCATGCAGTCGCTCAAGCCTTGCCAGCAGTAAGTGATGATGCCAGGGTCTTAATTCTTTACGGCGATGTACCTCTAACAACGCCAGAAACAATCGAAAAACTAATTGCCACTAGTGTTAGTAAAGCCAGCGCAGAGCAGCTCAGCTTGCTCACAGTTGAATTAGCCGACCCCAATGGTTACGGCCGTATCGTTCGCAATAGTGCAGCTGAGGTAACGGCGATTGTTGAGCAAAAAGACGCTAACGCTGAGCAATTAAAAATAGGCGAAGTAAACACTGGTATTATGTGTGTCTCGGCGAGCGCGTTAAAACGTTGGTTGCCAAAGCTCAGTGCCGACAATGCCCAAGGTGAATACTATCTCACCGATATCATTGCGATGGCCGTCAGCGACGGTGTGCCAATCAATGTTTGCCAAGCGACTGAGCCTATGGAAGTTCAGGGCGCGAATAACCGTATTCAGCTCGAAGAATTAGAGCGTTTTTACCAGCGCCGCTATGCCGATAAACTCATGCTAGCCGGTGCCAGCCTAGCTGATGCCAGCCGCATTGATGTGCGCGGAACCTTAACAACGGGCAATGATGTCTACATTGATATTAATTGCGTATTCGAAGGTGACGTTATACTGGGTGATGGCGTCCGTATTGGACCTAACTGCCATATAAGTGATACAAAAATAGCCAGCGATGTTGAGATAAAGGCAAATTCAGTGCTGGAGGGCGCCGTTGTCGGTACAGATTGTAGCGTCGGTCCTTTTGCTCGCTTGCGGCCGGGTACAGTATTGGCGGCCGAGGTTAAAATTGGCAATTTCGTTGAAACCAAAAAGGCCAATATTGGTATTGGCAGTAAAGTAAGCCATCTTAGTTATATTGGCGACGCCGAGATTGGTAGCAATGTTAACGTAGGTGCGGGTACCATCACCTGTAACTACGACGGTGTGAATAAATTCAAGACAACACTCGCCGACGAGGTATTTGTCGGCTCTAATACTGCATTGGTGGCTCCGGTTACGGTAGGTAAAGCCGCAACGATTGGCGCAGGCTCAGTTATCACTGGCAATATTGCCGAGGGTGAATTGGCGGTAGCGCGGGGTAAACAACGTAATATAAGCGGTTGGCAACGGCCTGAAAAACTAGCTCGCGATTAAATGATTAATAAGGAAACCAGACTATGTGTGGCATTGTAGGCGCGGTCGCGCAACGTGAGGTTCCCAGAATATTACTCGAAGGTCTGCGGCGGTTAGAGTACCGAGGTTACGACTCCGCCGGTATGGCGGTGATAACCGCTAGCGGCGAGCTTGATACCCGCAAAGAAGTGGGTAAAGTCCAAAAACTAGCCGAGGAACTCGACACCAGTCCCTTGTCAGGTAATCTTGGTATCGCCCACACTCGTTGGGCGACACACGGCCAGCCTTCGGAAGTAAATGCCCATCCCCACCTCTCTGGGGATATTGCGTTGGTTCACAATGGCATTATTGAAAATCACGCTGAACTGCGTGAGCGCCTTGCCAAACTCGGCTACATATTTGTGTCACAAACCGATACTGAAACCATCGTGCATTTAATGCATTACCACTACCAGCAAAGTGGCGATTTATTAAGTGCACTGCGCGCCACTATTCCCGAGTTAGATGGAGCCTACGGTTTAGCAGTAATCCACGCCAAAGAACCTCAGCGCATTATTTGCGCGCGCAAGGGCAGCCCTCTTGTTATTGGTATGGGTATCGGCGAAAACTTTATTGCCTCCGATCAGCTCGCCCTGCGTCAAGTAACCGATCGCTTTGTGTATTTGGAAGAGGGAGATATAGCCGAAATATACAGCGACAAATTTATTATTCGGGATGAAGAGTTCAATAAGGTATCCCGCGATATTACCCAGATTGATACGGCAGCAGAAACTACCGATAAAGGCATATACCGTCATTATATGCTCAAAGAAATATATGAGCAGCCCGCGGTAATTCGCCGTTCCTTAATGGGCAGGCTGGGCGCCAAAAAAATTCTCGCTGAGGCTATGGGTGCCCAAGCGGAAGAGATACTTAAAACCGTCTCGTCAATTCAAATTGTTGCCTGTGGTACTAGCTACCACGCGGGCATGGTTGCTAAGTACTGGATAGAAGGCCTGGCCGGTGTACCGTGTCGTGTCGAAGTTGCCAGTGAATTTCGCTATCGGAAATTTAAAGTACAAGAAAATACTTTGTTGGTGACCATCTCCCAATCTGGTGAAACAGCAGACACCTTAGCGGCTTTACGACTGGCGAAAACCCTTGGTTACTCGGCATCGCTTACGGTGTGCAATGTAGCCCAGAGTTCACTCGTTAGAGAATCGGATTTATATTTGATGACCGAAGCTGGACCTGAAATTGGCGTCGCTTCTACTAAAGCTTTTACCACCCAATTAGTGGCCTTATTGTTCCTAACAATTGCCCTCGGTCGTCATCACGACATGAGCGAAACTGAAGAGCAAGAAATTGTTGCTGCGCTCCACCAGTTACCCGATTTATTAAGCGAAACACTGGCGTTAAATTCTAGTATTCAGCAAATGTCCAATGCCTTTGCCGACAAGCACCACGCCCTTTTCTTAGGCCGCGGTGCACAGTGGCCAGTTGCGATGGAAGGCGCGTTAAAGCTAAAAGAAATTTCTTATATTCACGCAGAAAGTTATCCCGCGGGTGAGTTAAAACACGGTCCATTGGCCTTGGTTGATGCCGATATGCCCGTCATCGCTGTTGCGCCCAATGACGTGTTATTAGAAAAATTAAAATCAAATATCGAAGAGGTCCAAGCGCGAGGGGGCCAGCTTTTTGTGTTCTGCGATAAGGCCGCTGGTTTTACTGCCGCCAAGGGCATGGACATCATCGAACTGCCCCATGTAAGCGACGTCATTGCGCCAATTATTTATACTATTCCGCTGCAGTTGCTTTCGTATCATGTTGCGATTTTGAAAGGTACCGATGTGGATCAGCCACGTAACCTCGCGAAATCTGTTACCGTAGAATAGCGCTAAATTATTTATAATTTATATTAAAACGCGCACTAAATCCTATTTAGTGCGCGAGCATTTTAATCAGCGCGGCGGCTGGTGCAGATAGCTCAAAGTCATGGCGATGCGCGCAGCACACACTGAGTTTGTCTGCGGCATTAGTAGGTAAAATCGAGAAGCGTTTTAGAAATTCACTATTATTGCGATAAGCTTGACCCACGGTAGCGACAGAATCTGTGGCCGCGACCACCTCACAGACGAGGGGAAAATGGCCAATGATATGCAGCTGGTGATCGCTTGGAATTTGAGTGTCGCCAAACAAGCGACTGGTTATTTCTGGAGAAGAGCCGGCGCGCTCCGGCAGTACCAGCGGGTAATTTAATATTTGCTTTGCAGACACCGTAGGCTCATCCGCTAAGGGATGTGCGCGGCGGGTAAAAAAGCACACATCAAACGGCTTTATAACAATAATTTTAAATTCTCGGCGTTCTTCAAGCACCTTGGTCGGACCAATAATAAGGTCGGTATCGCCAGTCCTTAACAAGCTTATTGCGCGCTCTGTTGATATTGATTTGAGATCGGCTCTAAGTTGAGGGAAGGACGCCAGCAGCTGTGGCAGTGCTGGGTTCATCAGGGTGACCAGTGGCGGTGGTGAAACGCACAAGCGCAAATTCGATTCGCGATACTTACGGTACACCTCGGCATCCATGCTCAGCCGATCTAGGTCTGCCAGTATTCGCGCCGCGCGATCAATAATATGACGCCCTTGCGGTGTTGTTATCACGCCGCGAGCGCGGCGCTCAAACAGTATTACTCCAAGCTCTTTCTCTAGCTCGGCAACGGTTCGGGTTAAGCTCGGTTGCGATACATGAATCGCCTCGGCAGCGGCGGTCATCGAGCCAAATTGATCAACTGCGACGATATAGCGTAGTTTGCTGGTATTCATAGGTATACGTAAACCAAATATTACAGAATAAATAGTATTGGACTGAATAGTTGTTAAGTTGTCAAATGGGTCAAGATTTTAGACCTGCTAGCCAAAAATAAGGAAATAAACCCATGTCGCTGTATTCTGAGATCACTGCCGAAATCGACAATGGCCCCGAAGGAGCCAATATCGCAGCGCTATTTGATTTTGACGGCACTATTATTGCCGGTTATTCGGTATTTAGTTTTCTTCGTGAGCAAGTCCAGCGCGGAGATCTCTCGCCATTAGAAATGCTAGCAATAGTTGATGTAATCGCGCGCTTTGGCTTGGGCAATGCTGATTTTGCATCGTTAATGAAACTCTGTGCCGAAAATATGAAGGGCCTTCAGGAAGAAGACTATCTCGCCGTCGGCCAAAAAATCTTCGATCGCGATCTTGCCAAAAAAATTATTCCAGAGTCCCGTGCCCTAATCGAGGCGCATATGCGCAAGGGCCACACAGTAGCTATTATTTCATCGGCAACACCCTATCAGGTCGAGCCCTGCGCAAAGTATCTTGGTATTGATCATGTGGCCTGCAGTACGATGGAAGTACAAGACGGTATCTTTACTGGCGAGCTTGGCGGGCCATTGTGTTTTGGGCAGGGCAAGGTCGATGCCGCCCTTGACCTCGCTGCAGCCAAAGGCCTCGATTTAGATAGCAGTTATTTTTACTCTGATAGTACCGACGATATCGAACTGCTTGAATACATTGGCAAGCCTCGGCCACTCAATCCCAGTAAAAAACTGAAGCTTATTGCGGATAAGCGTGGCTGGCCAACACGAACTTTTCGAAGCCGCTCAGGTAGTCCAGCACTTGGCGCGGTGCGCAATATTGCCACTAAGCTGAGTCTTGCCGGCTCTGTCGTTGCAGGCCTGCCTATCTGGGCGCTAACTGGCTCGAAACAGGAAGCGAGAAATTTCTCGGCTTCGCTTTTTGCCGATGTCGGCGCGGCTTTAGCGGGTTTAAAGCTGGAGATCGTTGGCGAAGAAAACTTGTGGGCGGCGCGGCCTGCGGTGTTTGTTTTCAATCATCAAAGTGATATTGACGTGTTGATCTGCGCCAAAATTCTGCGCCGTAACTTCTCTGGTGTTGGTAAAGCAGAAATCAAGAAAATGCCTTTGATTGGTATGGCCATGGAAATGTTCGGTGTTGTGCTGATCGACCGAAGCAACAGCAAAAGCGCCATCGATGCCATGCAGCCACTTGTTGATAGAATCAAAAACGAGAAAATTTCGGTAGTGATGGCCCCAGAGGGCACGCGCACCCATTCAAAGCAAATTTTACCCTTCAAAATGGGTGCGTTTCATCTGGCCATGCAAGCGGGTGTGCCGATCGTGCCTATTGTCATTCGCAATGCGATGGATGTATCACCCAAGGGCGACAGCCTATATTACCCGGGTACTGTGGAGGTCGAAATCCTGCCGCCCATAGATACTAAGCGCTGGACCAAGGCGAACCTGCATAAGAATGTTGCAAAAATAGAAGCGCTTTATAAAGCTACGCTCGGCGAGTCAACAAAGCTTGTCAGCGCGTAAGCGATGTGGGTTTTAGCTTACATTTTTCAAACAGATGCGAATGTATTTTAATAATATTTTATTGCACTAAACGAGAATCAACATGGAACAGTTAACGGCGTTAGACTCGCAGTTTCTCTATACCCAAACCGACGACAATTTTACCCATATAACCGTTCTACTCAATTTTGATGGACCGGCGGATGAAACCGAAAGCGAGGTAGATGGCGCGGTACTGTGCGTGTATTTGCAGCAGAAACTGCAACATCATCCGATTTACCGCCGGCGATTAATGCGTTTACCGGCGGAGCTGGATTACCCCTACTGGGTTGACGATAAGGATTTTAATCACGAAGAGCACTTTGCGGTGTACGGCTTGAATGATCCTGGTGGCTGGCGGCAACTTCGGGAGGCGGTAAGCGCTATTCACAGTCAGCCAATGGATATGACGCGGCCCTTATGGGACGTAACACTATTTACCGGTGTTCATTGTAATGGGGCCCACAGAAATGGGTTTACGATTGCTATGCGCCTGCACCACGTGGCAATTGACGGGATTGGCATTACTAAGTTAATGGCCTATTTGACGAGCCCAGAATCCCCTGCCGAGGCGCTTCCAACAGCGGCCGTATTGCCGTGGAAGACCGTAGCCTTTAACGCTGCAAGTAATCGTCTTCGTAATTCACTTAAATTTAGTCGTTCGCTGTATAAAAGTCGCTCGGTAATTAGCGACGCTACGAAACATTATCTGCAGACAAAACCCTCTGAACGTAAGAGTGTGCCGGTTTGTCGATTTAACACCAGTGTAAAAGGCGAAAAAATATTTGATGTGACCCGAGTCAATTTCAGTGAATTGAATGCGCTGCGGGCACTTCACCGCGGTGCAACAGTAAATGACGTGGTGTTGGCGATCTGCGCTGGTGCTTTGCGGCGTTATTTGGCACATCATGCAGAGCTGCCGTCCCAGTCTCTCGTAGCATGGGTGCCGGTTAATGCGCGCAGCACAGCTGGTGGGAATAATACTGATAGTGGCAATAGCATAAGTGCGTTCACGGCGCCGATTTATACCGATATTGCCGATCCCGCAGCGCGGCTAGCTAAAATACACGCGGCGACCCAGCGCGGAAAAGCAGATAAGGCCGGTGCCGGCCTAGTTTTAGATCTTACCAAATGTTTACCAGCTACCGAGCAATATCTATTTTCCCGAGCGCTTAATGCGAGTTCGGCGGCCGCTTCGGCGTGCAATCTATTTGTATCTAATGTGCCGGGGCCGGCACAGCCAATCAAGTTCGCGGGTCACCAATTAGAAAGCATGTTCGGTTTACCTCCACTTGGAGAAGGCATGGGACTGTTTATTGCTACGCCAAGTTACAATGGCAGCTTGTACTTCAACGTGATTTCTACAGAAAATATTCTTCCCGATATTGAATATTTTATGACGTGTATTCAGGCTTCTTTTGCTGATTATCAGGAAAAGTTGGCCAGTCGGCAGAGCTAAGTTTGAATAGCCCCTATCACTGTAGACACTCCGCATGGTAAAAATTAACCATCGGAGGAAGTATGAATCAACGTCGTAAATTTACTGAAGACTTTAAGCAAGAGGCAGCCGCTCAAGTCATTGAACGTGGCTACCCCATTAAGGAAGTTGCCAATCATTTAGGTATTTCGGATAAGACGCTATACAACTGGGTCAACCGTTTTAGGGTGCCTAGTAATGAACGTGGTACCCAAGATGAT